>JAITGK010000099.1 GCA_031280635.1 Synergistaceae bacterium | reverse complement strand
TTTAAACTAAACACTTGCAGCACAATGATTTTCAAAAATAATGACACACGTGTTGAAAAACCATATGACACGCGGATTTGTCGCAATATGATCATTACTTGGGCAACACTTTCAAATTTTCTTTTGTCAATGGACTTACTTATTTTCCTAAATTGAGGCTTACGGTGGGTCTCGGTTGTCTTGTTTTCTGCTTTTCCTTCGTTTCCTCACTCCTCCAACAGAAAGGACAAATCCAAGGCGTTTCACGTTTCGCCGCGCTGTTTGGCACACTCCCACTATTCACTGCTCACCATGCTGATAAAGTAAACGTTTTCGTTGCCGCGACTCCGCAGCAGACGGAGAAGGCCGCCCGAGCTAGAAGGAGCGTCAGTCACAATCACCACAGTGTCGTAAACGTCCACGTTGTACAAATACGTGGTTCGCTCTTCGTCGTAAAGACTGGGGAAGGCGTATCGCGCGCGTATGGGATAGCCCTCCCCGTTCTGGGGTAATATCGGGGTGCGGGTGGTGGAGTGAGAGCGGACGTGGGCGGCGACGCCCTCAATTTCGGCGCCAAACGCCAACGCGGGGTACATGCACTCCTCCGTGCCCAGCACAAGAACGCGCTTGCCCGTTACGTTGCCTTCACCAATGCGCGCGGCGGCTTCGTGGGCCAGAACAGCGCACTTGACGCGATACTCCTCCGCCCAGACGCCCAGACGAGGGTCCGGCGCCCCTGAGATAGCAAGGGCACTCATGGGCTCTTCCAACTTTGATGAAAAGGAAACCGTGGGGCCAAGACGTCCGGCGGGGACAGGTAAAAATCCGTCCAGTCGGGTCAAGTGACAGCAACAGGCGTTGAACGCCGAAAATACGGTTTCATCACAGGCGTTGAACACCAGGGCCGCCACGGTAACGCCTTGCTCGGAGCCGATCTCTTCCCTCTCGCGCAGGGCCCGCAGAAAATTCAGGATCGTCTTGCCGGTGGTGATCTCGTCCTCCACAAAAACGATCCGGTCGTATCGCCGCAAGTCCCGAAACGCCTGACGTAGGTACAGCGCTTGGTTCACCGCGTGGCTGTGCTCTTCCAAAAAATCAACCACTAGACGCGCGCACGATAGAGGCTCCCTGGACGTGTGACAGTAAACCGCTCCAGGGATCTCCGCCGCCACCGCCGCACCCACCGCCGTGGCTGTCTCCGCAAAGCCGACCACCAAAACCTTTTCGCCCTGGCACGTTTCGGCGGCCAGGGTCCCCAGTCGCCGAAAATAATCCAGCGCGGCGCGGGGAGAGCAGGGGATATGCTTGGCCAGCAGTCCATTGCAGAGCAGCACAGGCCTTTTCGCTTGACGGCTGTCGCGCAGGGCGGCGGACAGAAAACCAGTATCTTCGTCAAGAAAGCCGTTCTCTGTCTTCACAAGCCGCTAGCCACTCACTCCATAGATTTCGGCCAGCATCAAAATCTTTCTCGCCCACCGGTTATGGACGCTGACCTCGTTCATCCTATCCCCCTTAAAACTCTTGGCGACGCCAAGGTCGCCCCCGCCCCAATCCAGAATGCTCCGCGCGTCGGCATAATCCGCCCTCAATGGTTTGAGAAAGCGATGAATCAGCTCCAACTGCGACGGATGGATCGCCGTTTTGCCCACAAATCCGTTCGCGAAGTCAAGCTCAAGTTCCTTTTCCAAGCCCCGCGCCCACTCATCTCCGCCGTCTGGACTATGAAAATACTCCCAGACTGGCGCCGAAACGACATAATCTCCCGCGAATACGGTCAAAACATCCGCTAAGACGTTCCTCACGACGCCGATGTCGTAAATGGTCTGTTTCACCGTTTTGCGAAGGCCGTAGAGGCGGCAAAAATCCATGACGCCCACGCGCACGTTCAAGACGCGACCGCAGGCGTCCAATAACGCCTTGACGCCCAACAAGGAACGCTCCCGCGAGGCGAGGCTCATGATCTCTTCGCTCTCTAGGATGGGCATAAAATACAGAGGTGAGTCGCGTCTTTGGTTTACCGTCTGAATAAACTCGCAATATTCTTCCGCGTTAGAGAGGTCGAACTTGGGGAAAATGAAGCCCATCAGCACGCTCGTCGCCTCTCCGAGGAGTTTCGTGATTTTCGCGGCCTGCCGGCAGTCGCGCACCCTAATAAAGATCAAAGGCAAAGGCGTCGCGGCGCTTTGCGCGGACACACGAGACAAAGTCAAACACAACTGCTCCTCAGCCCGCTCCACCCCTTGATGGGTGATAGCGTCCTCCAGGCACAACGCCACAGAATCCACGCAGGGAAACACGCCGGAACAAATTTTTTCCGCGGCGTTTTCCTGAATGGCCGGGATATACAAGAGCGCGCCGACTTGATAGGGGAGCAGTTCCTCCGCGGTATAAAAACTCACGAGTTTAGACGTTGACCCCAAAACCGCTCGCCAGGGGTTTTAAGCCGCCTTGATAGCCCTGTCCGATGGCCTTGAACTTCCATTCTCCTCCGTGACGGTAAACCTCGCCGAAGACCATCGCCGTCTCGACGCTGGCGTCCTCGGACAGGTCATACCGGGCGATTTCTTTCTGGTCAGCCTGGTTGGCGACGCGAATGAAGGCGTTCGACACCATGCCGAAGTTCTGCTTGCGCTCATTGGCTTCATGAATCGTCACAGCCACCACGAGGCGTCCAACGTTGGCAGGGACTTTCGTCAATTCCACTTTTATGGCCTCGTCGTCGCCTTCTCCCGCCCCGGTGCGGTTGTCTCCCGTGTGTACCACGGAGCCGTCCGCTGATTTCAGGTTGTTGTAAAAGATGAAGTCCGAGTCGAAACGTACCTTACCGTTTTCCCCAAGCATGAAAAGGCTCGCGTCCAGGTCAAAGTCTTCGCCGTCTGTCGAGCGCGCGTCCCATCCCAGTCCGATCAAAATCGACGTGAGATTTGGAGCCTCCTTGCTCAAGGAAACGTTCCCGCCTTTAGTCAAAGAAACCGCCATCACAAAAACCCCCCTTTTGTTATTTTACGCGCTGGGCAGGAGTTGTTTTATCCATTGACCGAAACTGGCGTTGTTTCGGGACTGAATTAAAATTCTCCCCGGCCCTTGAAAACGAAAAACGAGAAACTCCCCCGACGTCATGCTGGAAAGCCACCCCTTGGATGCCTTTTCCAGGTTGTAGCGGATATTTTTAGGCCATGCCACAAGGTGCTGGTTGTCGATGATGATCTCTTTCCCAGCGGGAACGTCTACGATATGAATCGCGCCGAAGGATTCCACAAAAAGGAGTCCCTGCCCCGACGCCTCCAACACAAAAAAACCTTCTCCACTGAACAAGCCGGAAGTCAAGTTCTGCATTTTCGTGCTGATAGCGACGCCCTCGGTCGCCGCGAAAAAACCTCCCTTTTGGATGTAATAGGGCGTGCCGTCCATTTCCAGGTCAGCGATGTCACCGGGGCTGGCCGGCGCAAGCAGGGTTTCGCCGTCGCCGTCCACAGCTTTTATGGTCTGAAAGAAAAAATTCTCGCGAGACAAAAGGCGTCCCAGCCCTCCCAAAACCCCGCCTTCAAGTTTTCCCTCGACCCTCAGCGTGGTGTCCATCGTGACCATCGCGTCTGATTGAGCCTTTATAGACGTTCCACGCCGCATTCCAAGCCGAAGCATTGAAAACGCGCTGTTTCCATAGAGAATTTCGTAGTTTATTCCATAGGCCGACTCCATCCCCGCCTTCCTCCTTTCGCTGAAAAAAACCTTTTGCCCCACCCTCTGAGCGCGCTATTTTCTCCCTGGCTTCCACTGAAAGCCAAACCCATAATGCGTATCGCATTCTCTGTGACCTGGAAAATACAGCTCGTCTTTAGTGACTCGGATCGAATCCCCGTCGGGCTCAATTCTGGCGACGGCGCAAAACCTCTTTCCTCCCTCGGGGTTGTTGAGGGGAACCGCGATCTCAAAATTTCCCTCGCGCTCGATCGTGACTCGGCCGCTGACGGCTGTGAACTCCGCCGTTCCCTCGTAGATCATCGCGAAAATCACCATCAGCTCAATCTCTTCTGGGTGAAAAACATACATGTTTTCACCGTCAGCGGCTGCTCCCGAACGGTCGTCTTTATCAAGGTAAATGTAAGGCGACCCGTTCCGCGAGCCGAAATTCCCGCCCAAGGGCTGTATAACCCCCATGTTCCCGTTCTTCAGTCGGTACATGCAACCCAGGTCGAGATCGACGTCGGACGATTTCTTCTGAAAAAAGCCTTTTCCCTGCTGGGGCGCGTTCCACTGCAAGTTAATGTGGACGGGCGTCGCGTGTTTTGCCAAATCGACCTTTTGAGCCGCCCCTCTTTTCTCCAGCGTGACCTTCCCCAGGTTGACCTTGGATGCTGGAGGGGGCGTTATTTCCTCTCCGCCAAAATGCTTCAAAAGGGCGCTCAGTCCTCCGTTAAATCCCTGCCCCACCGCTGAAAAGCGCCACTGATCCTTGAAGTACAGTTCCGCCACCATAACCGCCTTTTCCGAGGAGAAGTCCCGACCTGAAAACGGAAAAATCAGACGCTCCTCCCCCTTCTCGGCAAGCCTGAGGGCACTGGGGCCAATAGCGCTCATCGCCCCTTCCTGGTCTATTGTCGCGGCAAACACGATGTTTTTGATGCTTGAAGGAAGGGTGGACAGGTTCAACTTGAAAACCTCCTTGCCCGCGAATAGTGGGGACTTTTGCAGCACAATAGAGGAACAGGGAGACGCCTTCTGATTGTAAAAAATGAAATAACGGTCGTCGGAAAGTTTCCGGGCCTCGTCGAGGCCAAAACAGCTCGTATCCACAACAAGATTTGATTGGATATCAATCAACACTTCAAAGACTCCCGAAGCGGCCACGTCAGCGAACTTGAGTTTCTGGCCTCGAATGAGCTCCATACGCTTTCTGCTACTGAAAACCTAGTACAAACATGTATCTTGTATTGCGGTTCAGAGTTTTCCTCGTTCACCCTTCCCTCTTTTGCCGAAGCTACTTGAGTTTTTTTACGGAATTCCGAAGGTTTCAATTCAGTCCATGGTACAAGGCTTTCTGAACCTTAATACGCTGTTTGCTTAGGTTCGCGAATTTTCCAGTAGCGGACTTCACCTTCTTTCTTGTATTTTTATAGTATAAACCCTTCGATTTGTTGGGGTTCACCCTCCTTCGGCCCGTGTTTCTACAGAACGTTTTGAATGGCCAGCATCATGTCCTGAAATGTGCGGCCGCTGGCCGGTTCGCCAATGGCGCGCATCTTCCACTCCCCGTTGTGCTTGTAGACCTTGGCCATGATCATGCCCGTGCTGTCGTGGCCGCCGCTCAGATTGTAGCGCGCGATCTCCGCCTGAGTCGCGTCATCAACGATACGGCAAAAGGCGTTTGCCACCTTGTTGAACGTTTGACCCTGGAAACTGTTGACCGTGAAAACAAGGGTGGAGACGTCCGATGGCACCTTGTCGAGCTGAACGATGATCTGCTCGTCGTCGCCCTCGCCCGCGCCCGTGAGGTTATCTCCTGTGTGGACGATACTGCCGTCCCTGCTTTTCAACTGCCTAAACCAAACCGTGTCCTTGTGTTCCTTGTTGGCGCCGAACATCACGCAGGAAGCGTCTAGGTCAATGCCGCCGCCGCCAAAAAACCCTTTCTTGGCCACGTCCCAGCCCAGTCCCATGACGATCTTCGTCAGGGACTTCCCCGCTTCTTTCTCCAAAGAAATACGCTGCCCTTTTTCAAGATTGACGGCCATTCTTCTAACCTCCTCAGCTGATTTTCTTTCGAGCCAAATCCACGGGGATGATCGAGAACGCGCACAGCGCGACGACGAGCCACTCTCCCATCGTGAGTCCATAGCAACTCAGTATCGCTCCCCCATAGTAGGTCATGACAACCTGAATCACCACAATCAGCAAAATCACGCGGGGAAATCCCTTGTTGCCCCCAATATGGTCAAAGAGGTTCAATTTTTCGGTCCGGGCGTTGAAGGCGTTAAACACCGCCAGCAGGATGTAGAAGGCGAAAAAGCCGGTAAGTAGGTACCTGTTCTCCGCGTCCGCGCGGAACCAGCTTTTAGCCGCGGGGGCCAACAGCAGAAACATGCTGACGCCGAACGTCCACAGCGCCCCCGTCAAAATGGCGCTCCACATGTATCCGCTGACGATACTCTCGTCCCGGCGCTTCGGCTTCTCGTGCATGAAGCGCGCCAGGGCCGGCTCGCCGCCGAAGGCCAGGGCCGCTAGGGTGTCCATCACCAGGTTGACCCAGAGGATCTGGGTGATGGTCAAGGGGGGCTCCATGCCCAGAAGGGGCGCCGCGAAAGAGATGAGCACCGCGCTAACGTTGATGGTGAGTTGGAAGATGATGAACTTGCGAATGCTGTTAAAAATAGTGCGGCCGTACAGGATGGCCTTGTCGATGGAGGCGAAGTTGTTGTCCATGATGACGATGTCGCTGGCCTCCTTGGCCACCTCGGTGCCACCGCCCATGGCGAAACCCACGTCGGCCTTCTTTAGAGCGGGAGAGTCGTTCACCCCGTCTCCCGTCATGCCCGCCACTTTGTCCAGCTCTTGGGCCAGTCGAACAAGGCGGCTTTTGTCGCTGGGCAGGGCTCGGGCCACCACCCGAAACTTTTCCAGCTTGCCCTTGACCTCCTCGTCACTCATGGCGGCAAGCTCGTCGCTGGTCAGCACCATGTCAGCGTCGTCCTTGAGGATACCCGCCTCCTTGGCGATGGCCACCGCCGTGTCCTTCCGGTCGCCTGTGATCATCACCACTTGCACCCCGGCGCTCTGCACCTCGCGGATAGCGCCAATGGATTCCGACCTCACCTCGTCGCGAATGCCCAGAATACCCACCAGCGCCCAATCGCCCTCTGGCAGCGCCTCCCCGTTGATCCGGACGGGTGAGACCGCCAGGGCCAGTACGCGGATCGCCCGCCCCGCTAGCTCGTTGACCTTCTCCTCCACCACCGCGTTGGAGAGAGGAACCTCTCGGCCCGCCTCGTCATAGCGGGTCTTGCACCGCGCCAGGATTTTTTCCGGAGCGCCCTTGATAAGGGTGAGCGTGTACTCGCCCTCGACGGTGGCGGCGGAGTACTTGTTCTCGCTGTTGAAGGGGATGGAGACGACCTTGGTTACGTTGAATTTCTTCGCGATAGGAGCGCCGTAGCTCAGGACGGCGCGTTCCGTGGCGTTGCCGCCAATGATGGATTCACCGGAGACCACGGCATCCATGTTGCAGTGGATGGAAAGGGACAGGAGCTTCCCCAGTTCGCTTTCCACGCCGCTGGGGCTGTCGTAGGCCTTCCCGTTTCCGTCCACGAAGGTGACGACCTCAAGCTGCCCCTTGGTGATGGTGCCGGTCTTGTCGCTGAAAAGGATGTTGAGGCTGCCCGCCGTCTCAATGCCGACGATCTTGCGCACAAGCACGTTGTCCTTGAGCATTTTTCCCATGTTCAGAGCGGAGACCAGAGCGATCATCAGGGGCAGTCCCTCGGGCACGGCCATGACAATAATGATGACCGCCAGCATCACGGCCCGAACCACGTCCTGCACCGCCATCAACCAGTTGGCGCTATAGAGCGTCAGGGAATCGTGGAACATGACCCGCTGGAAGAGGAACGCCAACGCGATAGTGGCGCCTCCGATGTAGCCGAAAGTGCTGATGTTTCCGGCCAGCTTGCTCAACTTCACCTTAAGAGGGGAGTCTCTGTCGTCGTCGATTTGCAGCTCGCTGGCGATCGCGCCGTACACTGTCGCGTCGCCCACAGCCCGCACCTCCGCCACAGCGTTGCCGCCACAAACCACGGAACCTCGGAATATCTTGTATGGGTTCAAAAAGTCCATTTGGACCTCCTGGTCTTGGTAGTCGGAGGGCATAGGAATTTTTTTCGCCTCATGACTTTCTCCGTTCAAGGCGGACTGGTCGGTCTTGACCTCCCCTTCAAGCAGCACCCCATCGGCTGGCACCTTATCGCCCGACTGGAGCAGGACGCAATCCCTCGTCACAATGTCGTCAATGGGCAGGTCGATAATTTTGCCATCCCGATACACCTTGCACTTGATTCGAGAAGCCTCCTCCTGCAATTTTTGAAAAGCGTTCTCGTTGCGGTACTCGGAGAAGGTGGAGACGAAAGTCGCCAGAACCACCGCCACAGCGATACCGGCGGACTCGTACCACTCGGTCTGTCCCAGAAAAAAGAGGACGACGTTGATGACCAGCGCCACGCAGAGGATGCGGATCATCGGGTCGCCGAAGTTGTCCTTCAGTTTGCTCCAAAAACCCTCGCTTTCCTGCTCCGTCAGCCTGTTGTCACCGTACTTCGCCTTTGATTCCTCAACCTGTGCGGTGGTCAAACCATAAGCCATCGTAATACGCCCCCCTTAAGGCATAATTCTTAGCGAACAGTGATAGTGGTTAGTGATTACAGCGGTTTGCGCAATCGTGCGCAAAAATAAGAGACCAAAAGCCGGATACAAACGGTAAAAACCTCGCGCATAAAAGAGCCAACGGATCTAGTAAAAACTATTGTTTTAGTTACTATTTCCTAACAGACATACACAGAGCCGCCGGTTTTGTCCTAGCTCCGGCGGCCTCTGTTTTCATTCTTGGCTGATGTTTTGGTCCTTGAAAAGGTCGGCCAAAGTGTAGTTGGTTGTTTCCTCCGGAATAACCTGCTTGTCGTGCTCCGTCCGAGCCGGGCCGCGCTTTCTGCCGCCGTCTTCCTCGCGCTCGCGGGGAGGGCGCCCGCCCCCTCGCTCCTCCAAGGCGCTGAGAGAAAGACGCATCCTGCGTTGTTCGGGATTGACCTCGATCACGCGAGCCGTGATCTCCTGCTTCTCCTGAAGCACATCGCTGGGTTTGTCCACGCGCTTTGTACTGAGCTGGGAGATGTGAATGAGGCCCTCCACCCCGTCCTCCACCTCCACGAAAGCGCCAAAGTCCGCCAGTCGCACCACCTTCACCGTGATGTCCTGACCTTTCTTGTACCGGTCTCCAATGTCCTTCCAGGGGTCGTTGAGCTGTTTGAAGCCCAGGCTGATCCGGCGCTTGTCCGTGTCGATCTCCAAGACCTGCGCCCGCACCTCCTGCCCCTTGCGAAAGACCTCCTTCGGATGGCGAATCCTAACCCAACTGATGTCCCCAATATGAATGAGTCCCTCTACCCCTGGCTCGATCTCCACGAAAGCGCCGAAGTCCGTGACGTTGGTGACGGGGCCAGAGAGCACCATGCCCCTTTGGATACGTTCGCGCACGGTGTTCCATGGATCGCCATCCACTTGCTTGATGCTGAGAGAAATTCGGTTGTTGGCGCGATCAATGCCGATCACCTTCACCGTGACCTTGTCGCCCTTCTTGTAGGCGTCCTTGATGCGGACGCTGCGTTTCCAGGATATTTCGCTCATGTGCACCAGTCCATCCACGGCTCCGATGTTAACGAAAACCCCAAAGTCGGTCAGGCTGCTGACCTCGCCCTCGATGACGCTGCCTTCCTTGACCTCCTCATAGAACTTGGCGCGTTGTTCAGCGGCCTCCTTCTCAACCAGGGACTTCCGAGAGAAGACGATCCTGTGCTTCTTGCGCTCTTTTTCTAGCAATTTAACGTCGAAAACCTCGCCCACGAACTTGTTGAGGTTGACCCCTCTGCCGTCGGCGGAGAGATGTGAGATGGGGATGAAGCCCTCCAGCCCGCAACAATCGACCATCAACCCTCCTTTGACCTTGCGAAGGCCCTTCACTTGGATGATCTCGTTCTGGGCGAGTTTGTCTTCAAATTCGCTCCACCGGCGGTCGAACTCATGACGCCAGCGGCTCAGGAGGAGCTGCGCCTCCTCGCCCTCCCGGATGCTGACAACCTGCACCTCAATGCTGTCACCAACACCGGGCTTCTCCGTGTCCCCCACCAGGATGCGGTGCGACCACTCCTTGCCGGGAAGGTACCCCTCGCACTTGTAGCTGACGTCCACCAGCCACCCGTTTTCCGTCTCGCCGATAACGGTACCCGTTCGTATTTCCCCCTTGCGGAGGTCGGAGAGCGCGATCTGATCCATCATGCTCTCCATCGTTTCCTGCGCCGCCGTTTCCTGTGTCGCCTCGTACTCCGTAACCTGATCCATTGCCGCTAGCCCCCTTGACTGCCTACATTCTCGCGATTTCACTGCAAATTTCATTGATGAGCCACTGAGGCGTGCTGGCCCCCGCGGCCACTCCAATCCGATTTTTTCCCTCAAACCACCCCCGCCCCAGCTCGCTAGGGGTCTCTATCCACAGAACATCCAGGCCGCCCGCCTCCGCTATGTCCCGTAGTTTTGCGGTGTTGGCGCTATTCCTGCCCCCAATGAGCAAGAGGCCGTTCACCTTTCCCACCAGTCGGCGCACAGCGCTCTGCCGTTCCAGCGTGGCGCGGCAGATGGTGTTACAGACGTGAAGTTCCCCCACCCTTGGTATTAATGTGGCGGCCACGGAGGTGAGAAGGTCCTCCCTCTGGGTGGTCTGGGAAATAAGCACGACACGAGGACGCTTTGGCAACCTTTCTGCCTCTTCCGCGCTCTCCACCACATCGATAGATTCCTTAGCGTACCCCATCATCGCCCGTATCTCCGGGTGCCGCCCGTCTCCCAGAAGCACCACGGCGTACCCCAGCGAGGAAAACTCCTCCACATACTTCTGGGCCCTATGGACAAAAGGGCAGGTCGTGTCGATAATCTGTGTCCCGCGGGCGGCGAGGACCTCCATGACGGCCTTGGACTCGCCGTGGGCACGTATCAATACCCTGGCCTCGCCGGGAACTTCGTCCACGTTCTCCGCCACTTTCAACCCCATTGCCCGCAGCCGGGTCACCTCTTGGAGGTTGTGGATCGGCATCCCAATTGACCACAATGCCCCGCTCTCTGCCAAGGCGTCCTCAATAGCGTCCACAGCCCGCTTTACCCCGAAGCAGAAACCAGCTTTCTCGGCCACGACGATTTCCTTCACCATCGACCGTCCTTTATATTTGGAAACTCACTGCTTCACCAACACTCCAAAAAACCCGTACAGGAGAACAAGGTCTCTTGAGAATCCCGTTTATTCAAAGCCCTAAATGTCTTCTCGCTGCCTCGAAAACGGCTTCCCGTAATTTATCAATACTTAGAGCGGATGTATCATACCACAAGGTTGTGGAAAATTTCGAGAACCAAGTCATTTGACGACGGCAAAAAACTTTCGTCCGCCGAATATCTCCCTTCAGCGCCTCCTCTAGGGTCATTTTCCCCCGCCGCCACGCGGCCAGTTCTCTGTACCCAAAGCCCCGCATGGAGGGACAGCTTTCATCGAACCCGTGCTTCAAGAGCCACTCCACCTCCTCAGGGTAACCCGAAGCGAACTGTCGCCGAACTCGGGAGGCGATGTTTTCGTAAAGCTCCGACCGGGGTCGGTTGAGTCCGATATAGAGCACATTCATATCTGAGCGCATTTTCCCCCCCTGGGCGAAGAGGTGGGAGGGCGGCGTCCCCGTGAGGGCGTGAAGCTCCAGCGCCCGCGAGACGCGCCTCACGTCGTGGGGATGCAATCGCGCCGCGGTCTTGGCGTCGGCCTCCGCCAGCATCCGGTGGAGCGCCTCCGAACCCTCCGCCTCCGCCAGTCGTTCGAAGCGGGCACGGGTCTCCCTGTCCTCCGGTAGCCCCTCGTTCATTACCCCGTGAAAAAGAACGCTGTAGTAAAACGGCGTTCCTCCCACGAAAAGCGGCGCGCGTCCCCGTGAGCGTATCCGCGCGGCTGCTTCGCGGGCCAGTTTTACGAAGGAGGCGACGGTGAACACCTCGTCGGGGTCCGCCACGTCGATGAGGTGATGGAGCACCCCGCGTCGCTCCGACGGGGAGACCTTGTCCGTTCCCACGTCCATATAACGGTAAACCTGGCGCGAGTCCACCGAGATCACCTCGGCGTTTAAGAGGGACGCCAGCTCCAAACTCAAAGCTGTCTTGCCCACCGCCGTCGGCCCAATAAGCGCCACTACAGGAACAAGTTCCCGCTTCGCAAAAGGTGGCTCTAAAGTCTTTGTTTCTTCCACTTTCTCCCCCCCTTCCCCGCCTCTTTTTGACTTGATTGTATCAGGAAACGGACGGACAAGGCGGCAAACCAAGGCTTCCATAATTTTTTTCGCTCCACGGGCTTCCGTCTCCTATAAAAAATCGCTGTTAAAAATTTGACAGGCCTCGCGCCTGATGATAGTATCTTCATACTTCACATCGTTTGACGCCGTGAGCGAGGATTTTCCATGCTTGACTTAGAGTTTCACATGAAGATCAACGAACTCACCCGCAATTAGGCTTTTGTTTTCATGACGTAAACCTTGCGCGACGTGATGTTGGCGCAGCGGCTCTACGTGCAAAAACTCCCTGGCTTTACCCGGTGAGCTTACGGTTTTCACAAAAAAATTCTCGACCTCATGGAAGCGCGGAAGCGCGCGACGCCAACGGAGCGAGCAAAGTTATGAGGGAACATCTGGAGGACGTGGACGCGACCTCCAGGAAAGGACCGGCGACTCGAACATAAGTTAAGGAGGAGATAAAATGAAGGTCAGCGTTCCGTATGGGGATAACGCTCTTTCCTGCGAAATTCCCGACAGTCGGTTGAAGGGGGTGCTTCACTCCCGCGCGCATGGTTTCAAGGCAAAGGCCCCTGAAACTCAATTGGCGCGGGAAGCCTTGAGTTCCCCGATCGGCTCCCCGCCCTTGCGCGAGCTTGCGAGAGGGAAAAAGAGCGTCGTCGTTATCACCAGCGACCACACGCGCCCCGTGCCCAGCCGCGTCACGATGCCCCTCTTGCTAGAGGAGATACGCGCGGGTAACCCGAACGCGGACGTGACGATACTGGTGGCCACGGGGATGCACCGCCATATGGCGCGGGATGAGATCGCCGCCCGTTTCGGCCCGGAGGTTTCCTCCCGCGAAAAGATCGTCGTGCACGACTGCCACGACGACGCGAACATGACGTCATTGGGAACCCTGCCGTCAGGTGGCGAATTGGTAGTCAACCGACTGGCGGTGGAGTGCGACCTTTTGGTCTCGGAGGGGTTCATCGAGCCACACTTTTTCGCGGGGTTTAGCGGCGGGCGCAAGGCCGTCCTTCCTGGAGTGGCCGGGTACCCCACCGTCTTGGCCAACCACTGCGCGGAGTTCATCGCCCACGACCAGGCGAGGACGGGGATACTGGACGGCAACCCCATCCATAAGGACATGGTCTTCGCCGCTAGGACCGCTAAACTGGCCTTTATTCTGAACGTGCTCCTGGACGCGGACAAAAAGATCATCGCCGCCTTCGCAGGGGACGCGGACGAGACTCACCGCCGGGGGTGCGATTTCTTGAACGACCTGGCCGGCATCGATCCCGTGAGGGCGGATATCGTCATCACAGGGAATGGGGGTTACCCTCTGGATCAGAACCTTTACCAGGCCGTCAAGGGCATGACCGGGGCGGAGGCGAGTATCCTCCCCGGCGGGGTTATCGTGATGGCGGCGGAGTGCCGCGACGGGCACGGGGGGGAGGCGTTCTACGACACCTTTAAAGAGACGCGCTCCGCTGATGACCTGATGCGCGCGATCCTCGCTCGGAAACGCGGTGAAACACTGCCGGACCAGTGGCAGACGCAGATCTTCCTGCGCGTCCTGCTAAAGCACAAGGTGATCATGGTGGCCTCCGTGCCGCCGGAGATGATCGAGCATCTGGGGATGATCCCAGCCTCGTCGCTGGACGCGGCCCTGAGGAAGGCGGAAGAGATTCTAGGTAAGAGCGACGCCTCTGTGACTGTTATACCGGATGGGGTTTCCGTTATCGTTAAGTGAAAGGTGGGTGTTGGCAGTGTTGGGTCGCGTTCCGATTCTCAAAACGATTCACAAAGTTCCAGGTGGTCTCATGGTGATGTTTTTGGTGTTGGGGTGCTTGGTGAACACCTTTGCGCCTCAGTCGCTTATGATCGGGAGCTTTACGACGGCGCTTTTCAAGAACGGCGCTCTGCCGCTGATCGCCGTGATGCTTTTTTGCAGTGGGGCGCAGATCACCATCAGAACCGCCGGAATCGCTCTCTGGAAGGGTATGGTGTTGAACACCAGCAAGGTTCTCCTGGGCATTTCGGTCGCCATCATCGTCGGCAAGATCCTTGGACCCCACGCGACCTGGCTGGGCCTCACGCCCTTGGCGTTCATCTCCGCGATGTCCAACTCCAACGGGGGGCTTTACGCGGCCTTGGCGTCAAGGTACGGCGACGACTCGGACGTGGGGGCGCTGGCGGTCATATCCAGCAACGACGGTCCGTTCTTCGAGATGGCCTTCATGGGTCTCTCCGGCCTGGCGGATATCCCCTGGATCGCCCTGGTGGCAGTGGTGGTGCCCATCATCATCGGCATGATCCTGGGGAACCTGGATGAGGACATCCGCAAGTTTCTAGCGCCTGGCGTCATGATCTCCATTCCATTTTTCGCGTTTCCGCTGGGAGCGGGGCTCAACCTGAATCAGCTTGTGGAGGCCGGTCTGCCTGGGATCGTCTTGGGTCTCTTCACGTTGCTGTTGACCGGGGTGGGCAGCTACTTCGCCTATAAGCTTTTTGTGCCAAAGTCCACGCGCAAAAACGACGCGGTCGGCGCGGCGGTGGGAACAACGGCGGGCAACGCGGCCATGACGCCCACGGCCTTTGCCAACGTGGACGCCTCCTTCGCGCCCTACGCGGCGGCGGCCACCATCCAGGTGAGCGCTTCTATCGTTATCACAGCGCTCCTTTGCCCGATCCTCGTTGATTTCCTCGCGAGGTACGAGAGGAAAAAACAAGGTCTGTCCGCGGAGACGTCCCCGGAAGGCATCAAGAACATCGGCGCAAATCTGTAGTTCCAAACCACTCAAACTCAGGGGGCGGAGCCTGGCCGACATGCGTATCCTCGCCGGCTCCGCCCTTGATTGCGCTCCAGTGTGATATGATAAGCGAGTATGGGATGAATGCCTTGGAGGGATCAAAAGTTTTTTGGAAACGCTTGTCGAAAAGAGGAAAGGGAATCAATGAACATAAAATTTTCGGGCGTGACCAAGATTTTCAAGCCCGACATTATTGCCCTGCGGGACGTTCACCTGGACATTGAGAAAGGGGAGTTCGTCTACGTGGTGGGGCCAACAGGCTCCGGCAAGTCCACGCTGCTCCGCATGATCACGCGGGAAGTGTTGCCCAGTAAGGGCATCGTGTCGGTAGGCGACGTGAACCTCAAGAAGATGCGCGCCTCGGACATACCGTACTACCGGCGGGACGTGGGCTTGGTGGCGCAGGACTTCAAGCTCATCCCCCACCTCTCGGTGTACGAAAACGTGTCCTTCGTGATGGAGGCCATGTCCGTGCCTTCCAAGATGGTGGAGTACCGAGCCAACAGGGTGATTGAGCAGGTAGGACTGGGGCGGAGGCGCTTCATGAATCCCCCCCAACTTTCGGGTGGGGAACAGCAGCGCGTGGCCATTGCCAGGGCCCTAGCCAACTCGCCCTCGCTTTTTGTGGCGGACGAGCCCACGGGAAATTTGGACTTCCGAACCTCTGCGGAGGTAATGAAGATCCTCTTGTCGATCAACGCGGCGGGGGTGACGGTGCTTATGAGCACGCACAACCAGTACATCGTGAACAACTACCGCCAGCGGGTGGTGGAGCTGGACGCCGGCAAGGTCGTGCGAGACGAGCGCGCGGGGGGGTACGCGCCGGATGACAACCTTTAGCTACATCCTGAGGGACACGGGGCGGCTTTTGTTCCGTCACTGGTTCCTAGGTATCCTGACCCTGGTGACAGCGGCGGTGATGATGTGGATTCTGGGCCTGACGACGCTTTTTTCGATGAACGTCCAGAACCTGCTTCTGAAGCTAGAAAGTGAGCTGGTAGTTCAGGCCTACGTAAAGCGGGGCAGCGAGGTTGCCGCCACCGCTGATAAAATACGGGCGCTGCCATCCGTGGCATCCCTGAGGGCACTCTCGCCGGAGGAGACCCTGGCGAAGCTCCAGGCTAGGATGGGCAGTCAAGCCCGCGCCTTGGACTTGATCGGGGAAAACCCCATGCCGTGGAACTTCGAGGTCCGCGTGAAAAGCGCGTCTCAGGTGGCGCCCCTAGTGCGCTCCTTGATGGCAATGCCGGAGATCGAGGACGTAGTCTACGCGGGAATGGTAGTGGAGCGTGTCGCCGCTATATCACGGGTGGCTTCCAAGGCTGCCATGGCCATGTTCATCTTGTCGATCCTGATAACCTCTCTCGTGGTCTACAACACCATTCATATTTCCCTTTACTCCCGGCGCGAGGAGATCGCTATCATGTTTCTGGTGGGCGCGACCAGAGGCTATATCTCGACGCCCTTCGTGTTGGAAGGCACCTTTCTGGCCCTCTTGGGCTCCCTTATCGCGGTAGGAGGCATCACGTCGGCCTACTTTCCTGGGGTACGCCTTTTGCAGGAAAACTTGCCCTTCCTTAGCCTGGTGGAAGACCCTGGCACTATCGCCCAGTTCGGGGTGTTGCTCATTGGCTTCGGCGCGACTTTGGGGTGGGTGTGTAGCTACATCGTGGTGACACGCTTCATGAACTCCGCGACGAGGCCACTGTAGGGGGAAGGGGCACTCCGGTCTTGCGGAAGCACGGGGCGCTGCGGTCGTTTCTCGCGGCGATTTGGGCGGCTACGGTTTTCCTAGATGGGGGGTTCTCGGCCCTGACGCCCCTGGTCTGGGCGGCGGAGCCTGACCTGGACGCTCAGATCGCCTCGGAGGAACGCAGGCGCAAAGAGCTGGATCAGAAGATGGAGTCGTACCAAAATACAATCCGTCAGATGAAGAAAAAAGAGGACGACCTCCTCGTGCGCATCGACCAGTCCCAGCAGGCCACGGAGAAGGCCCGACAGGAAATGACGATTTTGGAATACCAAATCGCCAAGCTCCAGAAATCCATCAACGCTCTGGAGGGGGAGACGGCGCGGATGCGGGGCAAGATCGACGACCTGGCGCGCGCCCTCAGGCGGCGGCTGGTGGATATGTCCAAATATGGGACGACAGAGGAGCTGCTTTTGGTCTTCTCGGCCCAGGACACGCATGAGGTCTTGGAGTCCATCCACCTTTTGGGTAGGTTGGCCCAGCACGACCAATTTTTGATCGAGCAGCTTCAGGTACAAAAGCTGGAGATAGAGCGTTCTCAGCGAACCATGGAGGAGCAGCGCGATCGTCTGAAGGCCCAAGCGCAGTCTCTGAATCGGGAACGGCAGAGATACAACTCCATGACGAAACAGACGAACACGTACCTGGACGATATTCGCCGCCAAAGGACCCTAGCCGAGAGGGCGGCCAGGGAGATGGAAGAGGCCCAGAAAGAGGTGGGGCAGACCATCCTGACCCTGATGCGCAGCAAAAGGGAACGTGGGACGTCGGCGGAAAGCAAGGGCGGCACGGACTACCTGGCGGGCAGGATGGAGCAGGGAAGGGGCTCAATGTTCGACTGGCCTCTGCGCGGCCCCGTCAGCAGTCCCTTTGGGCCGCGAGTTCATCCGGTGTTCAAAACAAAGTCTTTCCACTCTGGCCTGGACATCTCTGCCCCTAAGGGCACGCCCGTCAAGGCGGCCGCTCCGGGAGAGGTACTGTTCGAGGGGTGGATGAGGGGCTACGGGCAGGTGGTTATCATTGATCACGGACGGGACTACTCCACCGTCTACGCTCACATGTCCTCCACGCGGGTCAGGGAGGGAACGGTGGTGAGGGCGGGGGTGGACATCGGCACGGTAGGCGACACTGGCACGACAACAGGCTACCACCTCCACTTCGAGGTCCGCGTTGGCAGCACGGCAAAAAACCCCTTAGACTACCTCAAACGCTGAGTAGATGAATTATCAAAGGAGGGTGCGGCCCGATGAAAGCCTGGATGGAAGCTCATATAAATATGGAAGGCCATATAAAAATAGCGCGAAGGCTTTTCACAGCTTTTCTGGCGTCGCTGGCTCTTTTCTGCTTCCCGCTTGGAGGGTGGAGCGCTCCGGGCTCGCTGGACGGTGAGATTGCCGCCCAGCAGAAAGCGCGTGACGAACTGGACAAAAAAATAAAACAATATAACGAGATGGCGGGGCAGAAAGCCCGCCAGGCCCAAAGCCTTCAGGGGCGCCTCACAAACCTGCGGCAGGATTTCAAGATGGCTCAACAGCAACTTAGGATACTGGAACTGCAATCGGGCAGGCTTCAGAAGTCTGTGACGGAGCTGAATTCGAATCTGGAGGAGGCCGCTTTCAAGGTGAGCGTCCTTGTTAGGGAACTGCGGGGACGCCTGCTCAACATGTATAAGTATGGCCCACAGGAGGAAATGCACCTTCTGATCTCCGCGGAAAATACCCACGACGCCGTCACGTCCGCGTATCTTCTGGGACGGCTGGCGCGCTCCGACCAAGCGGCGGTCGAGGATCTGTTGAACCAGGTCTCTGAGTTGGATCGGGCTAGGCGCGATCTAGAAAAGAGCAGTGCGCGACTGATGGAGCAGGTCCAAGAAATAAATTCCCAACGCGAAAGGTACGGCGCCGTCATCGGTGAGACTAGCGCGCTTCTTTCTAACGTCCAGAGGGATCGCGGGAGGGTGGAACAAGCTGCCAAGAACATGGAGCAGGCCCAGCAGGAGATTGGGCGCACCATTACGGCCCTCTCGCGGCAAAAAAGAGACCGCCTCCCCGCGCCCAGAGAGACCGAAACGGCGGCTCCGACGGTTCCCGCTCCCACCTTGGGAAACGGTCCATTGGAGTGGCCCGTTCGGGGTCCCATCGCCTCCCCGTATGGCGTCAGTGTGCATCCGGAACTCAAGACGAAGACCTTCAACTCCGGTGTTGACATCAGCGCGACGTCGGGTACGGCGGTCAGGGCGGCCGGCCCCGGTGAGGTCTTGTATGAAGGATGGCTCGACGACTTCGGGCAGGTGATCATCATTAGCCATGGACGGAACCTGTCCACCGTCTACGCTCATTTGGCCTCCACCAAGGTGAAGGAACGGGATGCGGTACAGACGGGAACGATCATCGGCACAGTAGGCAGTACGGGCGCCGGTTACGGATTGCACTTCGAAGTTCGAGAGGGGGCAAACGCGAAAAATCCGTTGAACTACTTGAGAAAGACCTGAAGAAGTATAGTTATTTAGGGGAGAAGGTGCTTTTTGAAAATGAAGGGAAACGTTCAGGGCAAGGTGTTGTTGCTGTATGGGGCGCTTGCGGCGGTCGTTCTTCTGGCCGCGCTGAGGTTAGGGGGACTGGCGGTGGGCGCCGCTGGAGCCGCGGATACAGCCGACTTCAGAAGAATATCTCCCTTTAGTAGCGAATCGCTGTGGCTTGTGCGGCAGGCGAAGTCAATCATTGAGGCCTACCAGGTGGACGCGGAGAAGACTCCCGTGACGGAGGAGCAGCTAGTTCATGGAGCGATTAAGGGCATGGTGGAGTCTTGGAAAGACCCCTATACCCGCTTTATCTCGCCGGAGCAGCTCAAAGAAGATGAGTCCGATCTGGAGGGGCAGTACGTGGGCGTGGGGATGTATATCGCGGACCGGGACGGCAAAATCCTGGTCTTTGGCCCCATTGAGGGCGGTCCCGCGGAAAGGGCCGGAGTAAAGGCTATGGATCAGATCGTCAAGGTGGGGGACGAGGTAGCGCAGGGTTGGAGCGCCGATCAGGTCATGAGGCGGCTGAGAGGCAAGCCGAACACCGCCGTGACTATCTGGGTGCGTCGGGGAGGTGAGGACGCGCTGCTGAAGTTCGACATGGTCCGCGAGCTTGTCACGATAAAGTCAGTGCAGTATGAAATGCTCTCGGACGATATCGGTTACCTGAAGCTGACCCAGTTTAAGCAAAGAAGCGACACTGAGGCGGAGGAGGCCATGAGGGACCTTCTCGCTCGAGGGGCCAAGGGCCTGGTGCTGGACCTGCGCAATAACGGCGGGGGCCTGCTCAACGCTTGCGTCAACATCAGCAGCATGTTCCTGCGAGACGGTCTGGTGGTGGGGACGCGGGGGCGGTCCGAAAAGTCCAACGAGGAGTACCACGCGGACCCCAAGCGTTACCTGACCGACATGCCCATGGCTGTCCTGATCAACGAGGGGAGCGCCAGCGCGTCGGAGATCTTGGCCGGAGCCCTAGCGGATAGAGACCGAGCGATCATGGTTGGCAAGAAGAGCTTTGGCAAGGGATCGGTGCAGTCGCTGTTTAACCTTACGGATGGCTCCGGCATCTACGTAACCATAGCGCGCTACCACACGCCTTCGGGCAAGATGCTCGACCACGTGGGGCTTACGCCCACCATTGAGGTGGAGGGGTATCCGAACAAAGACCACGTGAAGGACGCGCAGTTGCAGCGCGCGGTTTCTGAGGTGAAGAAAAAAATTCTAAAATCGGCTGCCGTGGCTTCTGAAGAGCAGCAGAAGAGCTAGAGGGAGGCGGCTCTCTTGAAAAGTAAAGTGGACATACTCGTTGGGGCCCAATGGGGTGACGAGGGCAAAGGTAAGGTCGTGGACACGATGGGGCCGGAGGTGGACGTGTTCGTCCGCTATCAGGGCGGAGCCAACGCGGGGCACACCGTCATTGTGGACGGAAAGAAGGTCGTCTTCAAGCTCCTGCCGTCGGGGATGCTATACCCAGGGAAGCTGTGCGTGATCGGCAACGGCGTTGTCGTCGATCCGGATCAGTTCTTGAAAGAGGTGCAGGAGCTGCGCGAACACAGGCAGGATCGGGCATGCCTGGTGGTCAGCTCCCTAGCCCACGTGGTTATGCCCTACCATAAAATCCTGGACAAGGCCCAGGAAGCCTTTCGGGGCAAAGGGCGTATGATCGGTACCACTGGGCGCGGCATCGGGCCCTGCTACGTGGACAAGTACGCGAGAAACGGCCTGCGGGTGGAGGACCTGCTGGACGCGGACCGTCTTCGCGAGAAGCTCACCGTAGTGTTGGAAGAAAAGAACCGGATTTTGACCAAACTCTACAACGAAAAGCCCCTGCCCCTGGATGAGGTGCTGACGCCGGCCGTGGAGTGGGGCAAGAACCTGGCTCCCTACGTGGGAAACACGCCGGAACTCCTCAACGACGCGGTTGAAAGCGGAAAGCGCGTCCTTTTAGAGGGAGCGCAAGGGGTACTGCTGGACATCGACCATGGAACGTACCCTTACGTCACCAGCTCTTCTACCTCCGCGCCTGGAGGCTTCACGGGCACGGGGCTGCCCTTGACGCGCCTGGATCGCGTGATCGCCGTCGTCAAAGCCTACACCACGCGGGTGGGGGAGGGCCCCATGCCCACGGAGGACAAGGGAGAAGTTGGGGACCGCCTACGTGATAAGGGCGGGGAGTTCGGCGCAGTGACAGGTCGCCCGCGGCGTTGTGGGTGGCTGGACATGGTGGCGTTGCGCTACTCCATGCGGTTGAACGGGGTCAGTGTGATTGCCCTGACGAAGATGGACGTTCTGACGGGAATGAAAGAAATCAAAGTCTGCACGGCCTATGAGCGAAACGGGACGAAAACGGATCGCTTCAATACCCTCGTTTTGGAGGAGTGCCGCCCGGTGTACGAGACCCTGCCGGGTTGGGGGACCGATATCTCGAACTGCGGGACGTTCGATTCGCTGCCCGCGGCGGCCCAAAGCTACATAGAGTATATTGAAAAGAACGTGGGCGCGCCCGTGAAGCTGATCGGTACCGGCCCGGACAGGAACCAAACCATCAACCGAGGGCTTTAGTGTTTTTGGCGGATATCCGTTTCTGCGCGGAAGAGCATCTCAGCCAAGTGCTAGAGCTTGACCAGCTTTCCCCCCACCCCTGGCCGGAGCGGGTTATTGTCAGTGACCTCTGCGGGGGTCGTATTTCCTACCTGGGGGCCTTTGCGGCGGAGGGGCAACTGCTGGGTTACGCGGCTCTAGGGGAGGAGAGAGGAAGCGGTCTTCTGATGAATCTGTTGGTTGCGCCAGAGCGTCGTCGCTTAGGATTGGGGCTTCAGCTCGTAGTGGCGGCAGCGGAGTTCGCCTCAGACTTGGGGTTCTCTTTACTGGCCCTGAGGGTGCGCGTCGCCAACTCCGCGGCCATTGCGCTCTACAAAAGTCTGGGGTTCAAGACCAGGGCCATGCAGGAGCGTTTCTACAGCAACGGGGACCCAGCGCGGTACATGAGCGTCAGGCTGCCCCTGAGTTTGAGGACGCTGAAATGAGGGCCTACATCCCCTTCGGCGACGGCTCTGCCGTTTCCTACGACGGGAAACAGTTCACGATTCATAGAAGGCCTATCGACATCGACGCCGACCTGAGCGCGTTGTCCGAGAGCATCGCCGCGCAGCTTTGGCGCGAACGACGCGAAGAAGTGATAAGGGCCTTGGAGGCCGTCTGGTGGAGGGAATACCGCCAGCGCAGAGAGAAGGAAATGAAACGAGTCTATTCGAAGGAAAAGGAAGAAGTCGAGAGAGTATGAACGTCGCACCCTACGCCCGCAAGGCGCAGTATTACGAGACCGACCAGATGGGGGTGATCCATCACTCCAACTACATCCGGTGGTTTGAGGAGTCTCGTCTGGACTATCTGGAGAAGATAGGCTTTCCCTATGAGCGCGTGGAAGCCCTGGGCGTCACCTTCGCCGTGTTAGGACTCTCCTGTGACTACAAGTCCCCGGTACGTTTTGGAGATGTGGTGCATATTTTCGTGAACTTCGCCTCCTGCGGGCACTCCCGGATGACCATCGGCTACCGGGTGGCGGACGCGCTTACGGGAGAGCCAAGGACTATGGGCGAAACCAGTCACTACTTTTTCAGGAAAGAGGACGGCCGCCCCGTTTCCCTCAAAAAGGCCATCCCTGACCTCTATGAACTACTCCGCTCGTTGGTGGAGAAGACCCCCGATTGAGGGCAGGTGTTGAGAATGACAGGCGGAACGACTCTCAGAATCGATAGGGAAAAACTCTGGAATATGATCGCGGAAATGGGGGAGATCGGGAAGGGCGCAGCCGGCCGCACCCGTTTGGCCCTGAGTTGGGAGGACCTGGAGGCGCGCCGGCTCCTGGCGCGGTGGATGGAGGACTTGGGCTTAGACGTTCAGACGGACGCTTACGCCAACATCTGGGGAGTTCGGGCCGGGCGAGACGCGAAGGCGCGCCCCGTCGTCGTGGGGTCGCACATCGACACGGTGCGAGACGCGGGAATGTTTGACGGCGTCATGGGGGTTCTCTCTGGCCTTGCCGCCGTTCGCGCTATGAACGAGGCGAAGGTGGAGACGGAGCGCCCCGTGGCTGTTATCTCCTTCACCGACGAGGAGGGCGGGCGCTTCCTGTCCGGAGGTTTGGCCGGGAGTCGGGCGCTGGCGGGACTCACCGACATTGAGACACTGAAAACCAAGCGCAGCCCTGAAGGGAAGAGCTGGGTGGACGCGCTGAACGAAAGTGGTTTTGTTGGCAATGGCCGACTGGAGCCGCACGCTTACCTGGAATACCACATCGAGCAGGGGCCGGCGCTAGCGGACGAGAACATCCAGATCGGAGTGGTGCGGGGCGTCGTTGGGATATCTTGGTTGCGCGTCACCTTCCGAGGCGAGGCGAACCACGCTGGAGCGTTCCCCATGAACCGGCGGCACGACGCGGGTCTGGCCGCCGCGCGCGCCGTGGTGGAACTCAACCGCTTGGCCTTAGAGCTGGGGCAGGGCGCCGTGATCACGCCAGGACAGCTCAACCAGCATCCGAACCTGCCCAACATCGTGCCTGGGGAGGTCGTACTGACCGTGGACATCCGTCAGTTTGATCCCGTCTCATTGGAACACGGCGTCAACCGGTTGAAGGAAGTAGTGAGAACGGCCGGGGAGCAGGAGGGCGTCGCGGTGAAAGTGGAGACGCTGGTCCAAACGGCGCGCGCCGCTTTTTCAGAGGAGATGGTGTCTCTGGTGGAGAGAAAGGCGCGTGAGCTTGGCTACAGCACAAAGCGAATGTCCAGCGGGGCTGGTCACGACGCGCAGATCTTGCATGGCCTTTGTCCGACCGGAATGATTTTTGTCCCTTCAAAGGACGGAAGAAGTCACTGCCCTGAGGAGTTTACGTCCCAAGAAGACATGGGTAACGGGGCAGACGTCCTTCTGCAATGTGTCTTGGAGCTGACGGGGCCTTTCGAAAGCGCTGATTAGAGCCGTTGGCTCTTTTTCGCGTAAAGTTTTTGCCGTTTATATCTGGTTTTTGGTTTCTTATTTCCGCGCATGATTATGCAACCCGCTATAAATGGGGTTCTTAGGGGTCCGCGACCCCTAAGTCGGGGTTTGGGGCGAGGCCCCAAAGTGTTTGATCGGCGTTTCCTTTCCACAGCATAGGGGCGCCAGGGGCTCAAAAGGAGATGAAGGGCATGAGCGCGGAGTCGTGGGACAGTTACGCCTATACCGCGTTGATTGTTTTTTGTTTTTTGATAAAAGACAATAAAATTTTATTGATCCGCCGGGCCAACGAACCCTACAAAGGGGAGATCACCGTGCCCGGCGGGCGCAAGAAAAAGGGCGAGAGCCTGAGAGACGCCTGCGCCCGCGAGATGTTCGAGGAGACTGGCTACGTCCTCAAAACAATGGGGTTTGCCGGGGTCTTGCACGCTTACCGCTCAGGGGACGCCATGGAGTACCTTTCCCACTACTTCGTCTGTCGCGACTTCGAGGGGAAGCTGAGGGCCTCAGACGAGGGCGAGCTCTTGTGGGCGGACGTCGGAGAGAGCCTTTCCCTGCCGGGGATTCATCCTTTTTATGTACGCCTATTCCCCGATATTTTGAGGGGTAATCTTCCCGTCGAGGTCTCCGTTGCGCTGTAGTAGAGTACGTAGAGTACGTGGCATATGAAGACTGGGGAAGGAGGCACAGTGACGTGAAGAAGATTGGAAAAGGTTTTTGTTTTTGGAGGGCAACCGCCCTTTGGGGGAGCGTGTTTTTGTTCGTTACCTTGTGGGCGCCGCCGCTTTACGCTGGTATTGACAAGGGAGCCGTGGAGAGCGCCTGGGCGCGGGTTGCCGCCGCGGCGAAAATGAAGCCCATCGCCATCACCTACGAAAAGGAAAGCGCCCCCAACGCCTGGGTCCGGTTTCAGTCCTCAGATAATTATTCCGTCCACGTGACGGAGGGTCTGATGAAGGTGCTTTCCACGCCCGACGAGATCGCGGGCGTCCTGGGGCATGAAGTGGGGCATGTGAAGCTGGGGCACTACAGCCAGAGCGTAACGCGAAATGTGGGCTGGTCCCTCTTGAGCATCGTCCTGGGCAAAGCGGGGGGTGTAGCCGAGCTCGCGGGGGGCATCGGCATGAACCTGGCGGAAAGCGGTTTCAGCCGCGAACAGGAAGTCGAGGCCGACGACTATGGAATGGACCTGGCGGTCAAGGCTGGGTATAACCCCTGGGGGCTTTACCACGCCATGAAGAACTTCAAAGACAACGGTTTTAAGACCGAGCCCAGCGGCTTCAACTCGCACCCGCCCACAGACCGTCGCCTGAAGCACTTGGAGAACCGCGCGAAAAAAATCGAGTCCGGCAAATGATGAGAGCCTTAAGGTTTTCAATCTATAATCGCTATATTGGGGAGGAAACGACATGAGCAACAACTGGAAGAAGAACTTCAGCGCCACCGCGCACAAGACGAGGCCGTCGCCGATCCGCGAGCTTCTTAAGGTGGTGGGGCAGCCCGGCATGATCTCCTTCGCCGGGGGAATGCCCGCCCCGGAGGTATTTCCCATCGACCAGTTCGCCGAGGGGGCGGAGCTGCTGAAAACCAACGGGACATCCCTTTTGCAGTACGGTACCACGGAGGGACACGTTCCCCTGCGCGAGTTTTTGGCCAAGTGGACGGCCCCGCGTCTGGGACGCCAGGTGGAGCTGGACGAGATTCTCCTAACCTCCGGCTCGCAGCAAGCGCTAGACCTTTTCGCCTGGGCCATGATCGACCCCGGCGACATGGTCGTCACGGAAGACCCCTCTTACATGGCGGCGCTGACCACCTTTGGCAACCATGGCGCGGAGTTCGCCTCCGTTCGCGTGGACGGGGAGGGCATGGTGATCTCTGACTTGCCGCCTTTGATCGAGAACCTGCAAAAGCAGGGCAGGAAAATCAAGTGCGTCTACACCATCGTGAACTTTCAGAATCCGGCGGGGGCGACAATGTCCGTGGAGCGCCGCAAAGAACTGGCCGCCATAGCGGAGCGCTACGGCGTCACTGTTTTCGAGGACGACCCCTACGGTTACGTGCGCTTCGATGGCGAGCACCTGCCCTCCATTTTTTCCTTCGACAAGGCGGGGAACACACTCTACGCGGGGTCTTTCTCCAAGATACTCTCTCCTGGCGTCCGCGTCGGTTGGGTCAGCGGCGCGAAAGAGATCGTCCGGCAGATGGTCGTCTTCAAACAATCGCTCGACCTCTGTTCCAGCCCCATCACCCAGGCTCTGACCTACGAGTATTGCCGCAAGGGCTACCTCGACTCTCACCTTCCTAGTATCATCGCCAACTACCGCGTCAAACGCGACGCGATGGAAAAGAGCTTCCAGAAGCACCTGTCGCCCTTGGGGATCACCTGGGTGAAGCCGGAGGGAGGTTTTTTCTACTGGCTGAACACAGGAGCCATCGACAGCAGCGAGCTGGCCCGGCGCGCCCTTGAAAAGAAGGTGGCGATCCTTCCCGGCGCACCCTTTTGCATCAACCCGGAGGCCGGGATTCACGCGGCTCGAATCAACTACACCTATAGCAAGCCCGATCTGATCGAGGAGGGCGTGAGCCGCCTCGCCCAGGCCATTGAGGAGATGAAGATTTCGGCCTGACCGTTTTGTGAGGCAAAAATTATTCTGGAGCCGTCGGCTTTTTTATAAACAAATATAAGGCAGGTTATTTCGATGTACATTCTCGCGGCCCTTTTTCTCGACGCCCTGTTGGGCGACCCAAAGCGCCTCCCCCATCCTGTGGGCGGAGTGGGAGGCATTGTCCGGTTCTGGGAGAAACGCCTGTACCCCAACCCCAACAAAGGGCAGGGGGGTATGCTGCTCTGCCTCGCCGTGCTGGGGACTACGGTCGCCATGGCGGGGCTTTTGTTGCTGTGCGCCTCCTTTTACAAATGGCTTTACGAGCTGACGACACTTTATCTTCTGTACGCGGCCTTAGCGTGGCGCTCGCTAAAAGACCAGTCCCTACCCGTGGTCCAGGCGCTGTTTGGAGACAATATGGACTCCGCCCGCGTCGCCCTCTCCCACATTGTGGGGCGTGACACGGAGAAGCTGGATCGGACCGACATCATCCGCGCCTCAATTGAAACAGTGGGGGAGAACTTCATCGATGGCGTTTTTTCCGTCCTTTTCTTTATGACATTGGGGTATATGTGCGAGGGCGTCGCGGGGGCCACCTTGGCGGCGTGGCTTTTCAAGGCAGTGAACACCCTGGACTCCATGGTGGGGCACGACGACGAACGCTACCGCGATTTTGGACGCGCCGCCGCCCGTCTTGACGACGCTCTGAACTTTATCCCCGCGCGCCTGGGTGGGGTAGTGATCCTCGTGGCTGGACTGTGCCTGGGTTGCCCCTTCCTAAGGGGGGTGCAGGTGTTCCTGCGCGACCGTAAAAAACACAAAAGCCCCAACAGCGCTCATGGGGAAAGCGCCTTTGCCGGATTGCTGGGGGTGCGACTGGGAGGCGGGGCCTTTTACGACGGGGTCTTTGAGGAAAGGCCCTTGATAGGCTACGACGACTTCCGTGAACCTGACCCCTTTGACATTCTGCGCGCCCATTCGATTCTGGACGCGGCGGTGGGTCTCTCCTCACTTCTTGTGATTTTCTTTTTATTCTAGCGTGACCTCCGCTTCTTTCGCCGGACGGCGGCATGGCGCGAACCCCGACAAGCTGTATCGGGCAATGGGGGTTCCCATGCCGGAAAGGGTTGTCGATTTCAGCACAAACGTCAACGTCCTGCCCTGGCGAGGGTGGAAGGCCTTTGCGCCCGACCTACCCGGCCTCCTTTCCGCCTACCCTGATGATGAGGCGGAGGAGTTGCGCTCGGTTATCGCTGGGTTCGAAAACTGCCCACTCGAAAACGTGCTGGTCGTCAACGGGTCAAACGAGGCCATCTTTTTGCTCGCCTCTTTTTTCGCTGGCAAAAAGGCGGCCGTTTTGCAACCCGCCTACGGGGAGTACCTGCGGGCCCTCTCGGCCTACGGCGCGGACATATGCGGCGTGACGGCCCCGGAGCGTCTGCCGGAGGACGTGGAGGCCTTCTTTCTCTGTAACCCCTGCAATCCGACAGGAGCGTACATCGAAAGCGGGAAACTGGAAAAGCTTTTTGCCGATCATCCACGTGTGCTGTTCGTCATCGATGAAGCCTACATCGACTTTCTGATGGGAGAACACCGGAAAATCGACTTTCTCCGACACGGTAATGTCGTGATCCTTCGCTCTTTAACGAAGATTTTTCACCTGTGCGGAGTCCGCGCCGGTTACGTTTTAGCGGCCAACGAGTGGCTCGCGCGTCTAAAAAACCGCCAGCCCACCTGGAGCGTCAACGCCCTAGCCCAGACCGCGGCGGCGGCGTTTCTGCGCGACGAGGACTTTGTCCGCGAGACACGCGCTTTTTACACCACAGAGACGCCCCGGTTCATGGCGGAAGTGGAGAAGGCGGGTTTTGGCGTCCTACCCACTCGGACGAATTTTTTTTTGATCGACGTATCCAAGCCGGGAGACGAAGAGGTCATTCGCGCGTTGTTGGAACGGGGCCTGGTCGTGCGTCATACCCGCAACTTCCCCGGCCTGGACGGTCGGTACATCCGCGCCGCCACGCGCCTGCCGCGGGAAAACGACCTCTTGAGCCAAGCCTTAGGAGAGATTGTTTCCCTCCCATAACGCTTGCTATGGAGTATGCCAATAGAGAACGAATCATAAAATAAGGCGTCTAACATACCACCACTTGAAATGGTGGTATGTGATTTTTGTGCGCGATGACGCAAACCGCTATGGTATAGGGGTCCCTATGAGCGATGAATCGTTAGTGGGGGCTTTTCCGTTTTCGCGCGCCCCGCGCCTTTTCTAAGAGTATCTATCATAACCATGCTATCTTGATAAAGTTTACTTTGAAATACCGCATTTTAAAAATTGCTTTATAGCCTGAAGGCCCAAACAGGTGGGTTATGTTAGGAGCTCTAAGGGTATACCTTTTCTAAAGTCGTTGGCTCTTTTCTGCGCAAAGTTTTTGCCGTTTATATCCGGCTTTTGGTCTCTTATTTCCGCGCGTGATTACGCAACCCGCTATAATGGTATAATTACGTCCGGTCAGTAGGTCGAAAGGAGCAGGGAAAACGATAATGAAAACGGAGTTGCTGGGGCAGGAAAAAAACATCGTCAAGGTAAAAGTGGAGTTCGATGCGGGAGAAATCGCGGCGAGCCTCAACAAAACCCTTCAGGAATTGTCTCAAAAAATCAATATCCCTGGATTCCGCAAAGGGCGCGCTTCCCGCAAGGCGATAGAGATGCGCTTCGGCAGGGAAAGCCTTTACAATGAGGTCATCTCCCAGATGCTCAAGCAGGCGGCAACACAAGTTGTGGGTGATTATGATCTGGATACAATCGCTCCCCCCTCGTATGACGCCGATCGTATTCACATTCGAGAAGGAGAACCCCTGACCTGCGAGCTAACGTTCGAAGTAGCGCCGGAGGTCTCCTTGCCCGAGTTCCAAGACATTGAGGTGGAAAAGCTTCGAGTGAACGTAACGGACAAACTTCTCGATCAGACGGTGGAGAAGTTCAGGAACAACCTGGCGAAGCTGAACTCCATAGAGCGCGCGGTGGAAGAGAACGACGTGGTTTTCATGACCTTTACCGCCCACATTGTGAACCCTGACGGAAGCGACGAAAAAACAGAGCCCCCGCAGGACAGCTTGGTCGATATGTCCAACCCCACCGTTCAGCCCGAGATCAAGAACGCGCTTCTGGGAAAATTCAAGGGCGATTCGGTTTCAGCGGAGCTTAAGCCTCAAATCCAAAACACGGAGGGCAGAAAGCTCTGCTACGACATGACCGTCAAGGACGTTCTGGAAAAGATATTCCCGGAGATGGAACCGGAGTTCTACAAGCAGGTGCTTGACCCCCAAGGGGATAGCGCGTTTGAAACCGCAGAGGCGTTCCGTACCGAGCTGAGACAACGCATGGCCACGCGTCTGGAGGAAGAATACCGGAATCAGGCCCTCGAAAGAGCCGTGGCTCAAGTCGTGTCCTTGTCTCAATTGGAGCTTCCCGGCACTTTGCTGAAGCGGCAGGCGGCGTTGCAGAGGAGCCACGACGAGGAAGACTGCCAAAAGCGCTTCGGCATGAGCCTCGAAAAATACCTCCGCAACAACTCCATCAGCCCCGAAGCGTACACGCGGGACTCGCTTCAAAAGGCGGAGGCTCTGGTGAGGCGGACGCTGGTGCTTGAAGAACTTGCGAACAAGTTCGGCGTCGAGGTGACGAAAGAAGACATCGACGTCGAGTTTATCGCCTACGCTCAGACCTACAACATAGAGCTCGCGAAGGTGAAGGCGATGTACTACAAAAACGAGAACCTCATGGCGCAGCTGTCGAGCGACCTGCGCCACCGCAAAGCCGTCTTGGCTCTGGGGGATAAAGTTAGATTCAGAGACGTGGACGCGGACGGGCTGTCCGCCCAGGAAGAGGGGGAATAGCAGCGCTATGGCTTATTTCAGCATTCCTTATGTCATTGAGCAGACGGGACGGGGCGAGCGGGCCTACGACATTTACAGCCGCCTGTTGAAGGACAGGATCGTCTTTCTGGGCACGGAGGTGCAAGACGACGTTGCCAACGTTATCGTCGCCCAGCTTCTCTTTTTAGAGAGCGAAGACCCAGAGAAGGACGTCCATCTGTACATCAACAGTCCCGGCGGAAGCGTTACAGCGGGGCTTGCTATCTACGACACAATGCAGTACATCAAGTGCCCCGTGTCCACCATCTGCGTGGGCCTGGCCGCCAGCATGGCCGCGGTGCTTTTGGCGGGGGGGACCTCCGGCCAGCGCATCGCCCTTCCCAACGCCGAGGTGATGATCCACCAACCCATGGGCGGCGCGCGGGGTCAGGCCAGCGACATTGAAATCCACGCCCGCAACATCCTGCGCACCCGCGACCGGATCAACGGGATACTGGCGGTTCACACCGGCCAAAACATCGAGAAAATAGCGGTCGATACGGACAGAGACAACTTCATGACGGCAGACGAGGCCCTGGCTTATGGACTCATTGACAAGGTCATCGAGTCCCGGTGAGTTGGAGTTTCGCGCCATGCGCGCTTATTCTTGCCCGCCGTTTTTTGGAAAAAGCGCGGCGGCTTGGCCGACTGACGGGACGCTTTCCCGTATACATGTTTGGAGGGACTTATGAACAAATTCAACAGGAGCGACAATGGGCATTATGGGGTGCGTTGTTCGTTCTGCGGCAAGGGGCAGGATGATACTTACCGCCTGATCTCCGGACAGGGGGCTTATATCTGTGACGAATGCGTGAACCTCTGCAACATCATCCTAGCGGACGAGAAATCCGCGGTGGACGCCTTGGCGTCCAACAACCGGAGAAACATCACGAGATCTGAAAGAGTGCGGGAGCTGGTAACATGTACGCCTAAAGAACTTAGAGCCTTTTTGGATCAGTACGTGATTGGGCAGGAGCGGGCCAAGCGGGTGGTGTCCGTGGCGGTTTACAACCACTACCAGCGGGTGCGGAACAACATCGACATTCAAGACCTAGATGTGGAGCTTCAAAAAAGCAACGTGCTTTTTCTGGGGCCCACAGGGTCGGGAAAGACCCTGATCGCCCAGACTCTGGCGCACAAGCTCAACGTGCCTTTCGCCATCGCCGACGCTACCACGTTGACCGAAGCGGGCTACGTGGGGGAGGACGTGGAGAACATCCTGGTGCGTCTTCTACAGGCGGCCGACTACGATCTGCCTTCCGCCGAGCGCGGTATCATCTACATTGACGAGATCGACAAGATAGCGCGCAAGTCCGAGTCCACTTCCATCACCCGCGACGTGTCCGGTGAGGGCGTGCAACAGGCCCTCTTGAAGATTCTGGAGGGTACCTTAGCCAACATTCCCCCCAGGGGCGGGCGCAAGCACCCGCACCAGGAGTTCATCCAGATGAACACCACCAACATCCTTTTTATCTGCGGCGGGGCCTTCGAGGGCATTGAGAATATCGTGGCGCGGCGCGAGAGCAAGCGCACCATCGGCTTCGGCGGGGAGCTGACAAGCAAAACCACCGCAAAACGCTATGAGATCGTCAGCAAAGTCCAGCCGGAAGACCTAATGTCCTTTGGGTTCATCCCTGAACTCATTGGGCGCATCCCCGTCCTAGTGGCCCTGGAGGATCTGGACGAGGAGGCATTCGTGCGTATTTTGCAGGAACCTCGTAACTCCCTGCTCAAGCAGTACAAGAAGATCATGGCCTTGGAAAACGTCCGACTGAACTTCACCCCAGGGGCCCTTTCCCGCGTGGCCGCCCTGGCCGTTAAGAAAAAAACGGGCGCGCGCGGCCTACGCTCCATCATGGAGAACCTGATGCTCGACATTATGTACGAGCTTCCTTCGTCTGAGAAAAAGATAGATTTTATAGAGATAACGGCGGAGTTCGTGGACAACAAAATCCCCCTCTTCGAGCTTCTAGGCACGGAGAAGGAGGTCGCCTAACGTGTTTTCCCCGGAAAGAAACCGGGAGAGGGATAGTCAGGGCCAAGAAGGCCCAAAGCCTGAGAACACCGAGGCGGAGATCGTCATGGACGGCGGAGTTTACCCTGTGCTACCCATTCGCGACGTGGTGCTGTTCCCTGGCGTCATCATCCCGCTTTTCGTGGGGCGACCCCGCTCCCTGAAGGTCATTGAGACCGCGCTTTTGCACGACAAAAAGGTCTTTGTCGCGGCGCAGAAGAAGGTGGACGTGGACGACCCCGGCCTGGAAGACCTGTGCGTCACAGGAACGCTGTGCAACATCTTACAGATGGTGCGTATCCCCGATGGCACAACCAAAGTATTGGTGGAGGGGATAGCTCGCATGAGAATGGTGAGCGCGGATGTGGAGGGCGACGTGCTGGAGGCCCGGATTTCTCCCATGCCCTGGCGCAGTCCGGAGTCCCCCAATGTAGAAGCCCTGAAGCGCCGGGTGCTGGACAGCTTTGAGCGCTACAACGTCCTTCAGCCCCGCATTCCCGGCGAAGTTATGTCCTCCATACTGAGCATTGAGGACGTGGGGCAGTTGGTTAACCTGGTGGCCTCGCACATCTCGGTGAAACCAGAGTCCAAACAGCGCCTTTTGGAGACAACAGACTTGGAAGCGGCCTTGAGCGTGCTGCTGAAAATGCTGACCGAGGAGATCCATATCCTTGAACTGGAGCACGACATACAGGACCGCGTCCGCTCCGTGGTAGACAAACAGCAAAAGGAGTACTACCTCCGCGAGCAACTCCGCGTCATCCAAGACGAGCTGGGACAGGGCAGGAGTGACGACGCTGGGGATTGCGCCCGGTACGAGAAAAAAATCTCGGATTCGTCCATGAGCGAGGAGGCTCGCGTCAAGGCCATGCGGGAGCTGGAGCGCCTCGCCAAGATGCCATCCATGTCGCCGGAGGCTGCCGTAGTGCGGAGCTACTTGGATTGGTTGCTTGACTTGCCCTGGGAGACGCGCACCATGGACAACCTGGACATCGCTCACGCGGCGAGGCTTTTAGAGGAAGACCACTACGGGCTGGAAAAGGTCAAAGACCGTATTTTGGAGTTTCTCGCGGTGCGGCGCCAGGCGGGGGATAAGATGAAAGCCCAGATCATCTGCTTTGTGGGACCACCTGGCGTGGGTAAAACCTCTCTGGGGCGCTCCATTGCTCGTGCGCTGGGGCGGAATTTCGTCAACGTGTCGTTGGGTGGGGTACGAGACGAGGCCGAGATCCGCGGGCATCGCAGAACCTACATCGGCTCCCTGCCGGGGCGCATCATCCAGAAACTGGCGCGGGCGGGAAGCTGCAACCCCGTCATTCTGCTGGACGAGATAGACAAACTGGGACACGACTTCCGCGGAGACCCAGCCTCGGCCCTATTAGAGGTTTTAGACCCCCGTCAGAACTGCAACTTTGCGGATCACTACCTGGAGGTTCCCTTCGACCTCAGCGAAGTGCTGTTCATCACCACGGCCAACGTGGCCCACACGATACCCAAGCCCCTTCTGGACCGCATGGAGGTCATTCCCCTTTCGGGCTACACGAACCAGGAAAAAACCTGTATCGCCCTCCGCTACCTGATGCCGCGGGTTTTGAAGGAACACGGCTTAAAAGACGCGCAATTGATAATGGCGACTACCACGGTGTCAAAGGTCATTTCCGCCTATACCAGGGAGGCCGGCGTGCGAGGACTGGAGCGGTCGTTGTCCACCATCGCCCGCAAGATCACGCGGAAAATGGTTGAGGCTTCAGACAGGGGCGAAAAGTTTAAGCTGCCGGTGAAGGTGAAGGCCGGAGACCTAAAAGAATACCTGGGGCCGCCAAAGCTCTTCGACACAAAGATACCGAAAAAACCCCAGAAAGGCAACGTGGTGGGACTAGCCTGGACGGAGTCGGGCGGAGACGTGCTTTTAGTGGAGGCCGTAACGATGAAGGGCAAGGGAGAGCTGTCCCTGACTGGCAATTTGGGAGACGTGATGCGAGAGTCCGCGCGGGCGGCCGTGGGATTTCTCCGCTCAGAGAGCGAGGCGTTGGGGATAGGGGACTTCAACTGGAAGGCCGTGGACATTCACGTTCACGTTCCCGAGGGCGCGGTGCCCAAGGACGGCCCATCTGCCGGGGTGACGCTGGCCACAGCTATTCTGTCCGCGGTCAGCGGGCGCAAGGTGAGTCCTGACGTCGCCATGACGGGCGAGATTTCTCTGCGGGGTCACGTGCTTCCCGTAGGGGGCATCCGGGAGAAATTGCTGGCTGCCAGGCGCTATGGGATCTACCGCGTTATCCTGCCCGAGGCGAACCGGGTGGACGTGGAGGAGATTCCGGACGATATTCTGAGCGGGATGGAGTTCGACTACGCCTCCGAGGTTAGAATGGTCTTCAAAAAGGTTCTGGCCGCCTGAATGTCTTGGAAGGCCAAGGTCGAGGCAACCTGTTTCGACGCCGGGCAGTTTCCCCTGGAGACCTTCTCCTCTGATGGAGCGCCCCTCGTGCCGGAGGTCGCTGTGGCGGGACGTTCCAACGTGGGGAAATCCAGCCTGGTGAACGCTCTTTTGGGCGCGAGGCTGGCTCACGTAGGAGCAACGCCGGGCAAGACGCGGAGCGTCAACTTCTACTCTGTGGCGGGGGACGGCGCGGTCTTCCGCTTGGTGGACCTGCCGGGCTACGGCTACGCCCAGCGGAGCAAGGCCGAGCGGCGGGGCTGGTCGCGGCTCACGGCTTCCTACGTCGAGAAAAGAAAATCCCTGGCGTTGGTCTGCCACCTGGTGGACTTCCGTCACGGGCTTCTAGCTAACGACCGGGCCTTGCAAGGCTGGCTCTCCGAGCAGGGCCGGCCCATTTTGGTGGTGTTCACCAAAGCCGACAAGACCGCGAAAAGTAAAAGGCGTGTGGTGTTGCAGCAGTACGTCCGCGACGGCCTTCTTTCTATTGACGCGCCCCTCGTTACCTCTGCCGAAGAACCCTTTGGCATCGCCGATCTACAAGCGCTTTTGGAGGGATACGCAAGCCAAGGGCGACCCCCTCACCCAACGGGACAAACGCATGAACATCACGCTTAGAGTATCTATCATAACCATGCTATCTTGATAAAGTTTACTTTGAAATACTGCATTTATAAAAATTGCTTTATAGCCTGAAGGCCCAAACAGGTGGGTTATGTTAGGAGCTCTT
>JAITGK010000098.1 GCA_031280635.1 Synergistaceae bacterium | reverse complement strand
TTTAAACTAAACACTTGCAGCACAATGATTTTCAAAAATAATGACACACGTGTTGAAAAACCATATGACACGCGGATTTGTCGCAATATGATCATTACTTGGGCAACACTTTCGAAAATATATATAATTTACTCTTGGGTGAGAAATCAATCCCGGTAAAATTACGCTTAAAGGATAATGTGGATAATGATTATAAAATTTTGTTAGAAGAATTAGAAAAATTGACGGAAAAATACAGTGGGGAAAATAACATTCCAAAAAGACTGGGGTATGCTTTTTTTAAACATTTCTAATTATTTTGAATTTTCTGATAAATTATATAATAAAAAAGAGCTTGATAATATAGAAGATATGAAGAACAGCATTATGGAAAAATTAATAGAATTTTATGAAACCTAACGAGATAATTATTTAAAACAGGTATATTACTGGTATTATGGAAAAAAGCGGAATATTGGATTTAATATCAAATACAACGCAGGTAACATAGTCGATGTGTCCGCTTTAAGAGCAACGATCGATGAACTAAGCGCCTTTGGCGTATCCGTCGACTTCGCGATACTGGACGCGGGATACTATTCCGACTAGGACGCCGACGCTCTCTTCGACGCCGGTATCCCGTTTTTGACGCGGCTCCAGTCCAATAGAAAACTATACAAGCCGTTGCTTGCCGAACATGCCGCGGAATCCGCGGACAACAACCACATAGTCGCCCACCAGGGCAGGCTCGTGGGGATAAAGTGAGTTGTGTGCGATGGGCATGGAGGTTATGCGTATGTCTGTGTTGACATCGACCGGCGGGACACGGAAAGACGAAAATATATACGTGAGGCGATTAAAAAAATGTCCCTAGAGACGAGTGGGAAACGTTGGGGAACGGGGTATTCATCCTCGTGTCATCTGAAGCTATTGAGCCTGACCGGCTTCTCTCTGTCTTCTATATGAGACAAAGGGTCGAGCAGGTCTTTGACATACAGAAGAACAACATTGACCTTCTCCATTTGCGCGCAGATACTGAAGAAACCCTTAGAGGGCGTCTTTTTCTCACTTTTTTAACTACCGTTGCCTACATGGCGCTAAGTCGGCGACTAAACGGTACAAAGATGACGGTGGATAGCGCAATGTTGACGCTTCGTAACCTGAAGTGCAAGGTTTTCGATGATTTTATCCTTGTCAAAGGAGTAACCAAACAGATGAAAGAAGCGGCAGCCGCGTTCGGCGTTAAAAATTTCCCATCCCGTATTTAATGTGTGGTAGGAAAACAGCATGGTCAAGGGTTAAGTGACAATTCTTGTTAAATGGCGTGGTAGGAAAAAGCCTCGGGAATTATAGTTGATGCGTTTGCCCTGGCTCCGGTGGGGGCAAAGGTTGACACAGATCAGAATCGTATTATAATCAAAAATTATAGTAATTTTTCGTCTTTAGCGGTATTTGGGAAAGCGCTGACCCATATGGGGTTTTGCCCCATGCCCTACTTAGAGGTCTTGGGTCCCTAAGAACCCATTTATAGCGGGTTGCGTCATTATGCGCAGAAATAAGAGACCAAAAGCCGGATATAAACGGTAAAAACTTTGCGCATAAAAGAGTCAACAGCTCTAGTCAGCGTTTTCTTGATTTAGCGGGCTTTCCCGCTGGGGGCTCAGAAGTCGTGTTCACGCCGGAGGGAGGGCGCCTGATGGAAAACGCCGTGAAGGTCTATAATGGAAAATTTCTGCCAAAACAGGGACTTGACCCCTCGGCCTACGGCGTTTATCCGAACTCCATCCGTGAGATGGAGGGCGTCCTGGTGTACATGGCGCGCGAGTCGGAACGGGACGTTCTGATCGCGGTGGGAAAATCCGATTTCGAGGGAGTCCCTGACGCTGCGGGGACGGACTGCGTGCGAGCGCCTTTGACGCACAAAAACGCGGATATTCTTCGTCAAATGTTTCCCTTTTGCGCTCCTAGGCGGGTGTTGGGGGAGAAACGTACCATTGGCGTAGGGGACAGGCTGGGCATAGCCACGTCGGGACACATCCGTGCCTTTCGGCGCTTCGACGCGCTGCCTGTTTTCGCCCAGCAATCCATTCGGGAGCTGAACCTCACTGGAAGAACCTATGAAGACGTGCTGGACGCCGCTACCTTTGCCGTGTTCCGGGAGGGGTTTTCACACACTCACGGGTTCGGCGCGGACGGAGACCATTTAAAGACCCCAGAAGAGGTCAAGTACGCGCTTTCCCGTGGGTACACCATCATCACACTGGACTGCGGCGAGCATATCCGCGCGTCCGCCATGACGGACGCCGAGGTGAGCGCAGCCTATACCCCCTGGGTGAGGGAGGCGGACTACCTGGAACAAAGCGTCCGTTTGGATAACGCTGTTCTTGCGTTCAGCGCCGAAGAGTTTCGGCGAATGGCGTTGATCTACGGAAAAGCTATCGAGTTCGCCGAGAGCGTCTACCACTCTTTACTGAGTGACGCGGATGTGGACTTCGAAATATCCATTGACGAGACGGTCGCGCCAACCACTCCAGCGCAGCATTATTTCGTCGCCAAGGAGATGCGGGACAGGGGGGTGAAGTTCGCCTCTTTAGCGCCGCGTTTTTGCGGGGAGTTCCAGAAGGGAGTGGACTACGTTGGGGACGTCAAGCAGTTTCAGCGGGAATTTCAGGTCCACGCGAAGATCGCGGAGCACTTCGGTCACAAAATCAGCGTTCATTCCGGCTCCGACAAGTTCAAGGTGTTTCCGGTGGTAGGTGAGGAAACGCGTTTTCACCTGAAGACAGCCGGGACGAGCTGGTTGGAGGCCATGCGCCTTGTGGCCATGAAAGACGCCCCGCTCTATCGCGAGGTGCATCGTTTCGCGCTCTCGGCGCTGGAGGACGCGCGGCGTCGCTACCACGTGTCCGCGGACCCCAGCAACATCCCCGATGTCAGCGCGCTTGCCGACGGCGAGCTTCCCTCTCTCTTCTCGCAGTCCGACGCGCGGCAAGTGATTCACATCACTTATGGGTCAATACTGAGCGCGAAGGCCCACGACGGATCGTTCCTTTTCCGAGACAGGTTGTTTTGCCTGTGGCGCGAGAACGAGGACGCCTACGCGGAGCTTTTGAACGCCCATATTGGCAGGCACCTGGAACTATTGCGCTGCAAAGCGCGTTAAGGAAGCGCTGACCTCTGGGGCTTTGCTCCATGCCCCCTCCCACTTAGGGGGTCGTGGACCCCTAAGAACCCCGTTTGATCAGCGTTTCCTTAAAGCTGTTGGCTCTTTTATGAACAAAACTTTTGCGGTCGTTATGAGCTTTTTATACGCCATAATTATGCAATCCGCCATAATCGAAGGGAGAATGAAGAAATGTCCACATTCAAGAGCCCCATGCGCGAAATGGCCGAGACCACAAAGACACAGTTCTGGAATGACAGCTGTTCGATTCCGGAGCTGACCTACGCTATGGAACACGGCGCGGTGGGAGCGACAACCAACCCGGTCATCGTGGGGCAGGTTTTGCGGCAGGAACTTGACAAATACGTTCCCCAGATACGCGAACAAATCCGCGCTAACCCCACGGGCACGGAAGATGACGTTGCTTGGAAGTTGAACGAGCAAATGGCCCTGGCGGGCGCGAAGCTGCTGACCCCCGTCTTCGAGAAAACAGAAGGTAAGGCAGGCTACATTTCCATTCAGACAAACGCGAAATTCTATCGCGACGCCGAAAAAATTGTGGAGCAGGCTGTTTATTTTAAAGACCTTGCTCCCAACGTCATGGTTAAGATGCCGGTGACGGCGGCGGGCGTAAAGGCTATTGAGGAGTCCATCTACCGAGGGGTCAACGTGAACGCGACCGTTTCGTTCACGACGCCCCAGGCTTTGGCCGTGGCGGAAAGCGTGGAAAGGGGCCTGGCCCGCCGCAAAAAAGAGGGACTCGACAACTCCGCCCTGCACCCCGTCTGTACGATTATGGTGGGACGCATTGAGGACTGGCTCCGCGAGGTTGTAAAAGAGGAGGGCGCCGTTGTCACTCCCGCGGCGCTGGACGTGGCCGGCGTGGCGGTGTTTAAGCGCGCCTACAAGATTTATCAGGAAAAGGGCTACGCTACACGCCTTTTGGTTGCGGCGGTGCGCAGTCACCTTCATTGGTCGGAGTTCATCGGCGGCGACGTTTCCCTCACCATTCCCCATTCGTGGATCAAGCGCTTTGTACACAGCGACATTACCGTGGAGCCTCGCATGGACAACCCCGTCGATCCCTGGCTGCTGGGGCAGCTCCAAAAACATTTTGCCGACTTCCGCCGCGCCTACGAACCAGACGGCATGAAAATTGAGGAGTTCGACCGCTTCGGCCCAACCCGCAGGACTCTAACGCAGTTCTTGAAGGGGTACGGCGACATGTTGGAGATCATCCGCGGCTTCATGGTGGACGACGCTTGGCGTTGAGGAAACGCTGATTATAGAACGATTGGCTCTTTTATGCGTTTTTACCGTTTATATCCGGCTTTTTGCCTCTCATTTTTGCATATGATTATGCAAACAGCCATAAATGGGGTTCTTAGGGATCTGCGACCCCTCGGGGTCCACGACCCCTAAGTGGGCATGGGACGAAGCCCCATATGGGTTAACGCTTCCTTGATTATAGGTCTTCGAAGGGAGTTTGGTTGAGAAGACAATGGATCTCGTTGGGGGAATAAAGGCGACCCGCGTTCATGCCAAGACAGCGTTCCGCGTGGTAGTTCCACTCGTCTTTTGAGGCCATTATGGATGGCCAGAAAGGGAAAAGCGCACACTGGGCGGGGCGCAGAGGATAGATTCTACACCTCGCGCCGTCCGCCGCCAAGAACACGCAGTCGCCGTTCCTTCGCTCAACAAAACTCGGTCTGCCCCACCGGAGCGTCACATACGCCCGTTGAAACTCGTCCTCCGTAAGACCCAAAACCTCGCGAACCCGCTCACCCTCCCGCGCGGTGAAAAAAATAGCGCCGGGTTCTCCCCGGCAACATCTTCCACACTCGACACAGGCGAAGCGCACGCCCTCGCCCCACCACTCTTCGCTTGGCATAAACTACACGTCGTCCGCCTCGGCGTCCATTTTGGCCGCCAGGTTTGTGATCATCTGGTCGTAGAGCACCTTCCACAACCCCGCGCCGCCGCTCTTGGAAAGCTCCTCGGCGGCCATTTCCACGGAGAGGTCCTCCATCTGCTTCCAAGGCCGCTTCGTCTCGTCGCTGCCGCTCAGAGCCCTGGCGCTCTTTCTCATTTGCTTCCACAGCTGCGCCAACAGAATAGACTCGAACTGCTGGCAGGACTCCTTTAGCCTGCGGGCCTCCAGCGTTTTGTGTACCGCGGGGGAAATTTCAGCAACTTCGCGAGCTCTGATGTTGTGTATCCGCAAGGAATTCATCATCGCGCCCCTACATGTTGATGAGCTGGCCATGAAGCGCCCCGGCCTCGTTGATAGCCTGCAAAATGGCGATCACGTCGCGGGGCGTAGCGCCGATAGCGTTGATGACGCGAACCAGCTCACGTACCGTGGTAGTCGCGGGCATGGCGATCATACTTGTACCGTCCTCGGCCACAGTGATGTCCGTGCGGTTCTCCACAGCGGTTTGGCCAGGGCTCATGGGGTTGGGCTGCACCACGTTGGGGTCCTCGCCCACGGTAACGGTCAGGTTCCCATGGGCCACGGCCACAGAGCTGATCTTCACGTCACCACCCATCACCACAGTACCTGTGCGTTCGTTGACCGCCACCCGCGCCGTCACGTCGGGCTCGATCTCCAGCTTTTCCATCTTGGCCAAAAACGCCGTCGGAGCTCCCATGTACTGTCCCGGTAGGTCCACCACCACACGCCCTGCGTCCGCTGGGCGCGAAATCCCGCCGAAGGTCGAGTTGATCGTGTCCGAAATCCTCTGCGCCGTGGTGAAGTCGGGGGTGTGCAAGAGCAACGCCATCTGACCGCCGTCCGCGTAACCCGTGGGAACCTCGCGCTCAACAATGCCTCCTCTGGGAATGCGCCCCGCCGTGGGGATGTTCTTCGTGGTCGTGGCGGCCGCGCCCGACGCCGTGTAGCCTCCCACCAAAACAGGTCCCTGCGCGACGGCGTAGACCTTGCCATCCGCGGCCCTCAACGGAGCCTGAAGCAACGTGCCGCCCTGAAGGCTTTTGGCGTCCCCCATGGTGCTGGCGGTCACGTCAATGGTCTGACCGGGCTTCACGTAGGGCGGAAGGTCCGCCGTCAGGGATACCACAGCAACGTTCTTGCTGCGAATAGACTTCTCGTCCACGTTTACGCCGTATTGCTGCAACATGTTTTTCATCATCTGCATCGCCATGGGAGATTTGTCGCCCGTGCCCGCCAAGCCCGTCACGATGCCTATGCCAGAAAGCTGATTGGAGCGCGCTCCCTCCACATCCACCACATCTTTGATGCGCACGCGGGGGTGCACTCGACCGAAGTCCATATTCTGAAGGTCAACCGCGCCCCTGGCGGGCTCTGCCGCCAACAGGCACAGAACAAAAAGAGCCGTAAGGATTTTGAGCTTTTCCATATCCAACGTCTCCTTAGAAAATGGCCTGAAGAACCTGGGTCAAAATGCCAGGCTTCTGAGTACGGGTCAAAGCCCCCTTGCCCTTGATGCCCAGTTCCGCGTTTGCGATCAAGTTACTTCGTATCTGGTTGTTGCTGTTGACGTCCTGAGGGCGGATGACGCCCACCAATTGCAGTTGCAAAGTCTCCTCACTGGTACGCACGTCGCGCATTCCCTCAATAACCAAGTTCCCGTTGGGCAGCACATCCGTCACCACGCAGGATATCGTCGTTTTTCCGTAGTGCTTGCGCTCAATAGAGCTATCACCCTTGGCGTCGTTGGTGGAGGTCAGTCCCAACTCGCGGATGAAACTCAAAATCCCACGTCCATCGCTGACCGAGTTGCTGGAGGACTTTTTCAGGTCTGTAACTGCTTTGTCCTTGGTGTCCGTCTGCTCGTCAACCAGTACCGTAACAATGTCGCCTATCTGGTTGGGACGCTTGTCCGCCACCCAGTCGGCGGCGTCGTTCCAAAGCGACACCGCCCCCGCTTGTGTCCCCAAAAACACGCACACCACCACAATCCATGCCGTAGCGCTCCACCTACAACGTCCTTTTTCTTTCATGGCGTCTTCCCCTCTCATTAAAAAGCCGTCGGCTCACCAACTCCGATGACGATTATACAACCCTTAAGGCTTTCCCGTAAAGTCTTCAGCTTCCCTACAAGGCAAACACATGACGCTCACGCGTTTGCCTTGGTTTTTCCATCAGCAGGATAGGCTCTTTTCCAGTACAGACGCGCACCTAGGGCACAAACCGTCTTTGGCTGACGTCTCGGTGTACTTCCAGCAGCGAAGGCACTTGTTTCCCGGCGTGAAAGCCACGGCCATTTCATAGCCCGTCTCCTCGTCGTGGACGATTTTCTCAGGCTCCAGGGCGTCCGTCCACTCGAATTTTGAGACAATGGCAATATCCGCCATCTCCTGCAAGGCGAAAGACGAGACCACGTCGGCCAGGCTTTCTTCTTTCTTTACCTGCACATAGGCCTCTAGAGACGTGCCGATGGTTTTCGCGGCGCGCAGCTTTTCCAGCGTGCGGGAAACCGCGCCGCGCAGAACCAGCGCTTTGTCCCACAGAGCTTCCAGTTCGTCATCGCTCTCGCCAGGCTTCGCGCACGGGAAGTCGGTCAAGAAAACGCTCTCCGGCAGGGAGGGATCGATCTTCCTTATCTCCTGCCAGATCTCCTCCGCGGTGAAACTCAAGATCGGCGCCAGCATTTGCGTAACAGCGAGAAGCACCTCCCACATGGCGGTCTGGGCGCTCCGCCGCGTCAGGGAATCTGGGGCCTCCACGTAAAGGCGATCCTTGCTCACGTCCAGGTAGAACGCGCTCAACTCATTGACGCAGAACGAGTGGATCGTGGCGGTGGGCAGGTGATACTCGTAGTTCTCGAAGCCCTCCCTTGCCCGCTCCACCAGGCGGTTCAGCTTACTGAGAACCCACCGATCCATGGGAAGCGTTTTCTCCCGCGGCACGGAATGTTTCTTTGGGTTGAATCCGTGCAGGTTCCCCAAGAGAAAACGCGCGGTGTTGCGAATCCGCCGGTATGTCTCGGCAAGTGTTCTCATGATAGCCGTTGAGATGCGCACGTCGTTGCGGTAGTCGGTGGAGGCCACCCACAGGCGCAGGACGTCCGCTCCATACTCATTCACAACCTCTTGAGGGGGCACGGAGTTCCCCTGAGATTTCGACATTTTTCGACCCTCGGCGTCCAAGATGAAACCATGGGTCAGTACCTGCCGATAAGGAGCCCGACCCTCCACGGCCACTGCCGTCAAAAGAGAGGACTGGAACCAGCCTCGGTGCTGGTCAGTACCCTCTAGGTATATCCCTGTGGGCCACACGTGGCCGGGTCTAGTGTTCAAAACCGCAAAGTGGGACACGCCGGAGTCAAACCACACGTCAATGATATCGTCGTCTTTGGAGACGTTGCGGGAACCGCAGGCGTCGCAGACCGCCAAATCACCGAAAAGCTCCTGAGGGGTTTGCTCCCACCAGAGAGAGCAGCCATTGGGGGCTTTTTTGATCTTTTCCGCGAAGAGACGCACCCGGGCTGAGGTTAGAGAGTGAGCGCCGCAGTCCCCACACAAGAGCGAGGGGATGGGCACGCCCCATATCCTCTGTCGGCTGATGCACCAGTCAGAGCGGTCCCGCACCATGTTGCGAAAGCGATCGCGACCCCAGTCGGGTATCCACCGCACGTCTTCGATGACTTCTAGCGCCTTGTCGCGGAATTTCGAGACGGCGATGAACCACTGCTCCGTCGCCCGGAAGATGACAGGCTTCTTGCAGCGCCAACAGTGGGGATAGCTGTGCATAATCGCGCTCTTAGCCAGGAGACGGCCTCGCTCTTTTATCAACTCCAGGGCCTTTTTGCCGCCAGACTCTATGTCCATGCCGCCCAGGAGGGGAGTGTTCTTGAGGTATACCCCTCCATCGTCCACGGGGTTGTAGACGTCGATGCCGTACTTCACGCCGCTCTCAAAGTCCTCCGTGCCGTGCCCGGGGGCCGTGTGAACGCAGCCCGTGCCTGAGTCCAACAGCACGTAGTCGGCCAATATTAGGGGAATTTTCCGCTCGTCATAAAAGGGATGCTGGGCGGTCAGGCCCTCCAGTTCCGCGCCCTTGACCCGCAGGAGGGGGGCGCCGAAGGACAGCCCCGTTTCCTTCGCCACGGCGTCCCGCAGCTCCACCGCGAAGAGGTAGGCTTTGCCGCCTGCCTCATAAAAGGCATACTCGTACTGGGGGTGCAGGGCCACGGCCATGCTGGCCGCCAGGGTCCAGGGCGTGGTCGTCCAGATGACCACCTGGGGGTCCTTTCCCACGAGCTGGGGGAACTTTTTCGTGGCGTCCAACATGGGGTAAGCGATAGTGACCGAGGGCGAGGGCTCATCCCAGTATTCGATCTCGCCAGTGGCCAGGGCCGTCTGACAGTCTACGCACCAGTAAACCGGCTTTAGTCCCCGGTAGACCAGGTCCTTGTCCACCATATCGGCGAAACTTTCGAGCTCCATGCTCTCGTACTCCGGCTTTAGAGTGACGTAAGGGTCGTTCCACTCGCCGAAAACGCCTAGGCGCTGGAACTCTCCCGTCTGAACACCAATGTACTTATGGGCAAACTCCGTGCATTTTTTGCGAAGCACAACGGGGTCGGCGTCCTTGGACATGTTTTCGTCCTTCAGGACATGAAGTTCTATCGGCAGACCGTGAGTGTCGTAGCCGGGGATGAAGGGAGAGTAGCGCCCGGCCATTAGATTGTACTTGGGAATAAAGTCCTTCAGCACCTTGTTGAAGGCGGTGCCTATGTGGATATTGGCGTTGGCGTAAGGCGGGCCATCGTGGAGAATGAACGTCTCCGCGCCCTCGCGCCGCCGCAGCATTTTGTGGTACGTATCGTTCTCCAGCCAGAACTTGAGAAACTCGGGCTCCCGCTTCGCCAAGTTGGCCCTCATGGGGAAGTCCGTGACAGGAAGGTTCAGCGTCTCCTTATAGTCTTTTTTTTCACTCATCCAAAAAGGCCCTCCCATTTAAATTTTTGAAAGTGTTGCCCAATTAATGATCATATTGCAACAAATCCGCGTGTCATATGGTTTTTCAACACGTGTGTCATTATTTTTGAAAATCATTGTGCTGCAAGTGTTTAGTTTAAAAATA
>JAITGK010000017.1 GCA_031280635.1 Synergistaceae bacterium | reverse complement strand
CTAAGAACTCCTAACATAATTTACCTGTTTGGGCCTTTAGGCTATAAAGCAATTTTTAAAATGCGGTATTTCAAAGTAAACTTTATCAAGATAGCATGGTTATGATAGATGCTCTTAATCTATTTCGAGAACAACCTCGACTTCTTGGGCAAATTCCATGTAAGCGCTGCCCTGAAAGAGCAGGTCTTTCTGGCGCGCGATGCGCAGGACGCCGGCCCCTCCCTCCCCCAGCACCCAGCGCAGTGCGTCTAGGATATTGCTCTTGCCGTTGTCGTTGCCGTTGGGGCCCACAATGGCCGTCAGTCCGCTGGAAAAGGAGAACTCGCGGACAGCGCCGAAACTCTTGAAGCCCTTAAGGCGAAGAAACTCTATGGACAACCGTCGCGTTCTCCCGCCACTCAATCTGCTGGGCGCGCAGTTCTACCGTCTCTCGCGTTCCCTGGGCCTCCACGCGAAACTTACTCCAGGCAAAAGCGGGCACTCCAGCAATGAGGATTTTGCGCTTCAGCTCGTCCTCCCAGAAAGTCAGGTAGGTCTCGCTCACGTAACGCGCCACTTCCGCATTGGCCTGAAGCAGCACGGCCTCAACGCCGTTGGCGCATCCCACCTTGCGCAAGAAGCGCTTCATCGACAGGGCTACCGTGTCCTCCCGTAGCACCCAGCCGTTGTCGCCACAGAAGGGACACCCACGGGTCAGCACGGATTTCAAGTCCGGCCTCCCCCGCCTACGGGTGAGCTCCACCAGACCAAGCTGTGTCATGCTGAACACCCGCGCCCGCGACCGGTCCGACTGAAACACGTCCTCCAACCGGGCTAAAAGAAGACGGCGGTCTTCTTCAAACTCCATATCGATGAAGTCCACAACCACGATGCCGCCTACAGCGCGTAGCCGAAGCTGACGGGCGACCTCCTCCGCCGCCTCCAGGTTTGTGTCAAGCACCGTGTGGCGCATGTCCCTGCCCCCCACGTACTTGCCCGTGTTTACGTCGATGACCGTCAAGGCCTCGGTGTGCTCAATGACCAGATACGCTCCGGAGCGGAGCCAGACCTTTCTGTCCAGCGCCAGCTCGATCTCGCGCTCGACGCCGTAGTACTCGAAAATGGGCGTCACCCCCTCATAGAAGGAGACAGTGGGGCGTTTGTCCCCACACAATAGGGAAACATAGCTCTTGACGCTCTCGAACTCGTCCTTCCCGTCCACCAGGATTTCATCCGCATCCCCGTGGATATCGTCTCGCAACACCCGGCCCAAGAGCCCCATATCCCTGTACAGCAGGCACGGCGCGGACTGACGTGAGGCGTTGTGCTCGATCTCACGCCACAGAGCTAAGAGGGACTCTATATCCTGGGCTAGGGACTCCTGGTCCACTCCCTCGGCGGCCGTGCGAACAATGAGGCCGAAGTCCTCACCCCGTAGCTCCTTGGCAAAGCGGCGGAGGCGCTTGCGTTCCTCCTCCGCGGCGATACGCCGTGAGACGCCGGCCTCGTCCCCCTGGGGTATCAAAACCAGATAGCGCCCCGGAAGCGACAGACGCGGCGTGACCCGCGCGCCCTTGTTCTTCCGCGCGGTTTTCGTCACCTGCACCACCAGTTCTTGGTTTGGGACTACCTTCATTCCCTTGGCGTCGTTCAGATACAAAAAGGCGTTGCGCCCATCCCCAATGCTCACGAAGGCCGCGTTGATACCAGGCAGTACGCTCTCCACCCGCGCCTTGTAGATCTCCCCAGCCCTCTGACGGTCCCATAGTCGCTCTATGAAAATATCTACTAGACGGCCGTTTTCTAGAATAGCCACCCGCGTTTCTTCGTTTTCCAGGGTATCGGCCACGATTTTCCTGTCTATATTTTTTTCCGTATTTTGCCCTGAAGCGTTTTTCATGTCCGTGTTTTTATCGTCCTTACCCATGCCGCTTCCCCTCTTCAAGGGGTCTCAGCCTTCTTCCGTCCCAGGCGCCTAGGGCCAAGCGGACGAAACAGAGGTCCTGCCACCCGGAGGCGAGTCCCTCCTCGATCAGTACCTTCACCCAACCGCCAAGGCCGTTTCCCGCCGGGTCGGAGATGGTCAAGGAAAGCCAGGAACGTTCACTATCCGAGGAAAGGAGGTCCGCGCCCAGGTGTCTTTGCAGGCAAGCCAGGAGATCTTCCGGGGAACGACCGTTTCGGGCGCGCGCCAGATAATGGGCCGCCCGGCATTCCTTGCCCAACGCTTTCGCTTCGTCCGGGAGGAAGGAGCACGTCAAAACCTGAAAGCCCTCGGGCATCTGAGCGTTCAGGAGCGGAACCAGGCGTTCCGGTGGTTTTTCCAGCCAAAGCTCCACGGCCTCGCCCAGGGCAACGACCCCGGCGGGCAGTTCGGGACCGAAGCTCATCTTGGCTCTGGGCGAGAACCCGCTGGTGGAACAAGGCCTTATCCCCGCTCTTCTGAGAGCGCGGGCGAACAGCGTGGCCAAGGCCACGTGGGGGACAAAACAGGCTCTTCCTCTTTTTTCGTAGATCAGGCGGACGCGCACAGTCCAATCCCAGCCTTTCTCAAAACGCGGGGGCCCCAAAGGACGCAGTACAACCCAGACCACAGTCGGAGCAGCCGGTCCGGCAGTCGGGGGTTAGACGGGCGCTGTAGGCGCGCTCCCGCTCCCGCCACAAAAAGTCCTTCGTGACGCCCACGGCGATGTGATCCCAGGGCAGCGGCTCCTGAGGCTGGCGTTGGCGTGTGTAGTCCGCCGGGTCTAGGCCACACTCCTGAAAGGCGTCGAGCCACGTATCCAAAGAAAAGGTCTCGCTCCATCCGTCGAACCGCGCCCCCTTCCGCCACGCCCGCTCCACCACGTCTCCCAGTCCACGGTCTCCCCTGGCCAGAACGCCCTCCAGAAACGTCTGCTCCGGATCGTGGTACTTCAGCGACAGTGCCCTATCTTTATCTTTGACCTGGGCTTTGAGCCGCCGCCCCTTTTCCCGAAACTCGTCCATGGTGTTCTGCCTTTCCCACTGGAAAGGCGTGTGGGCCTTGGGAACGAAGCCCGCCACGGACACGGCGATGGAGGCCCGCTTCCGGCCGTTCTTCCGCGCGGAACGAGCGGCGGACCGCGCTAGGTTCACGATGCCGTCCAAGTCCTCGTCCGTCTCGGTGGGCAGCCCCATCATAAAGTAAAGTTTGACCCTGTCCCAGCCTTTGGAAAACGCCTCGTTCAGGCACGCGGTGATGGCGTCCTCGCCAAAGCCCTTGTTGATTACGTCGCGCAGACGCTGGGTTCCGGCCTCCGGGGCGAAGGTGAGCCCACCGCGGCGAACCTTTTGGAGGCTCGCGGCAAGGTCCACGGAAAAACCGTCCATGCGCAGGCTGGGAAGGCTCAGGTGAGCGCCCTCCAGGCGTGGGGTTAGTTCCTCGATGAGCTGACGGATGGCGGAGTAGTCGCAGGAGGCTAGGGACAGAAGTCCCACCTCTTCCCACCCTGTACGGCGTATCAGCTCCAGGACGGCGCTGACCACCGTCTCCGCGGAGCGCTCCCGCACAGGGCGGTTCGTTATTCCCGCCTGACAGAACCGGCAGCCCCTGGAACAGCCCCGAAAGACCTCCAGCGCCGCCCGGTCGTGAACGATGCCCACGGAGGGAACAACCATCGACGTGGGAAGGTAAGCGTCCTCAAAAGAGGAAGCGAACTGCCGCCGTACAACCGGCGGAGCCGGCGAAAGCGGCGGGACGTAGACCCCTGGAAGACGTGAACAGTTCGCCAGACGTTCTTCGCGCCCTAGGCCACGGCTTTCTTTCAACGAGGCGACCAAGCCGGGGAGGATGACCTCTCCCTCGCCCACGCAAAAGAGATCGATAAAGGGAGCCATAGGTTCGGGCACAAACGCGCCGGGGCCTCCCGCGGCCACGATGGGGTCTCGTTCGTCCCGGTCCTTTGCTCTCAGAGGGATGCCCGCCAAGTCCAACATTGTCAGAACGTTGGTGTAACACAGCTCGTGCTGCAGGGTGAAACCGACAAGGTCGAAGGCGGAGAGGGGAATGGAGCGCTCCGTGGACGTAAGCGGGAGGGACTTTTCGCGCAGGAGGCGTTCTAGGTCCACCCAGGGACAGTACGCCCTGTCCGCGGCAACGCCAGGAAGGTCCACCAGAAAGGGGGCCAAGACCTGAAAGCCATAATAGCTCATTCCAATTTCGTACACATCAGGGAAGGCGAGACACACCTGAAAAGCGTCCCCGTTCTCGCCCGAACGCGGGGAACGCCACTCGTTTCCGCTGTAACGCGAGGGGCGCGCGACCTGCGCCAGCAACGGCCACAGCGGCTCGTCAAACTCCGGAAACAACATCCAAATTCCTCCATAACGAACAGAGTTACCAGCTCCGGATTATGTACAAACTTTCACTTCACGATAGTCAGAAGGCTGGAAAAGCCCGTCATGTCGAAAATCTCCAGCACGGATGGCGGCACGTTGGCGACGGTCAACGTCCCATCTTTCGCTTTGGCCGTCTTTTCACCCTTCAGCAGGATACGCAGCGCGGCCGACGAAAGGTAGGTCACGTTTTTCAAATCCAATCTCACATGTTTCGCCCCATCGAAGCTTGAAAGCAGTTCCGTCTCTAGCTGCGGGGCTGTTGTTGTGTCCAGTCGGCCCTCCACCTCCAGAACGAGTTCCTCTTCGCTTTGCCGTTTGGTGATTGTCATGTCAAGTCCTCCTCAAAATTTTGGTATTGGTTCAGGATACGCTGGTGAACGCGTCACGATTTTTCTGTTCCCTTGATCCGGGCGATCCGCTGCAAAAGCGTGGGATGAGAGTAGGACCAGAAAACCACGAGGGGGTGAGGCGTGAGGTTGACCAACGCCTTCGAGGAGATTTTTTTAAGCGCCAGGATCAGAGCGTCCCCCATTCCATGAGAGACGGTGAAGTTATCGGCGACGTACTCCTGCCTGCGAAAGATATGGTTTTTCGCCACGTCCAGAGCGGCGAAGAACGGCCCCAATAACAGGGAAAGGCCGCACACGTCCAGGTGAAACGACGGCAAGGCGCCCCCCAGCGCCTGGGCAAACTCCGGGTTGCCCAGGAAGAGCGACATTGTCAATAGTATGAGACCTATGTTCACCGCGGAGAGGATCATCCCGTAGATGATGTGTCTCATCTTATAGTGGCCAATCTCGTGGGCCAGTACGGCCACGACCTCCTCGACGCTCAAATCCCCAATCAGGGTGTCGTACAAGACGATGCGCTTTTTCCTCCCGAAGCCCGTGAAGTAGGCGTTGGACTTGGTGCTGCGTTTGGAGCCGTCGATCATGTAGATGTTGTGGACTGGGAAGGACGCTTTTTCGGTGAAGGCCTCTATCGCGGACCGAAGCTCGCCTTCCTCAAGGGGCGTCTGCTGATTGAAGAGCGGAACGATCCACTCGGAGAAGAAAAACGCCAGCAGTACCCCCAAGCCGGCAAGGACAGCCCAGGCCTGCGCCCAGAACCACCTGCCCGCCCAGATGTAGGCGGATACGACGACCCCTACGACCAGGCCCTCCAGCGTCAGACCCAGGAAGAAGTTTTTCACCTGATCCGTTATGAAAATCCAGGGCGTCGTCTTGTTGAAGCCGAACTTCTGCTCGATAACGAATGTCTCGTACCAATCGAAGGGAATTTGGAGCGCCAAGGAGCAGACAGATATCACCCCAAAGAACGCCAGCGCCAGCGCTACGGGGTGATCGATATACTTTCGCAGGAGCGTGTCCAGCCAGCCCAGTCCCCCAAACCACAAAATCATCATACCAAGCAAGAAGGAACAGCTGTTGAAGCACATCGAGAAACGGTCATTCTCTTTCTGGTACTCCTGCTGTTTGGCGTACTCCGCGGGAGCGTAGACGCCCTCAACTTCCTTTGGCGCCTGAGGGCTCATTCGAGTCCAGTTCAGGTACAACAATACCTTGTCCCAAATGAAGCTCGCGGCGTAAAAAACAATGAAAACGTAAAAATAAACGCTACGTATTTTAACCACCTCGTTCATATGAAAAACCTCAGTCTCTATAGCGGAAATAAGAGACCAAAAGCTGGGCATAAATGGTAAAAACTTTTCGCGGAAAAGAGCCAACGACTCTAAGGCGCCGCTGACAGAATCGCATACAACAGGGTATGCCCAAACGCGAACAAAATCAATGTCAGTATACCCTATTCCGCAAAAATATGCTCCCGCTTCTGAGCGGTCGTGTCTCTCCACTTGCCCCTTGTGCCCTTTGGTAGAATAGAGTGAAATAAACTATGAACATTCTAAAGAAGGGTTATACGTGAAACAAGATGCCCAAAAGGTTTTCAAGGCGGACGGGGTGAATCTTTGCACGGAGTGCTTCGGCTCTCCTACGGATCCGGCGCTTCTTTTGATCATGGGGGCCATGTCCTCCATGATTTGGTGGGATGAGGCGTTCTGCTGGCGCCTTGCTGGGCGGGGGCTATTCGTTATCCGCTTCGACAACCGGGACACCGGGCGCTCCTGGGAACCAGGGCGTCCTGTTTACACGGTCGAGGACATGGCGGACGACTGCGTGCGAGTGCTGGACTTCTGGAGAGTGAGGCGGGCACACCTTCTTGGCATGAGTCTGGGTGGAATGCTGGCCCAGATCGTGACGCTGAAATACCCCAGTCGCGCGCTGTCGATGAGCTGCCTGGCGTCCAGCGTATGGGCCGACGCAGAGCCTCCCCTGCCGGAAATGGACGCCAAACTGCTGGCGAATTCCGAGCGGACGCGCTCGATAGATTGGGAAGACAGGGAGGTCGCGATAGACTTCATGCTCACCACCGGGCGACTGATGTGCGGCGGCGGGCGTGTCTTCGATGAAAAACGCTGTCGGGAACTCTCGGAGCTGGAATTCGAGCGGGCGAGAGACCTGCGTTTCCTACAAAATTACTTGAGCCTAGGCGGCGGAGAGGCCTGGTGGAACAGAACAGCGGAAATCCACGTCCCCGTTGCGGTGTTGCACGGCACGGACGACAAGGTACTTCCCTACCCCCACGGCGAGGCTCTGGCGCGGGCAATTCCTGGGGCCAAGCTGGTGACGCTGGAAGGAGCGGGTCACGAGCTTCATAAAGACGACTGGGGACAGGTCATCGATGCCGTTTGCTTCCGCGTTACCGCAAGCGGTCAAGCGGAGGGCAAGCCCGCCTAGAACTTATGGAGCTTGCGCGCATGGCGAAGAGCGAGGATTTTATTGGAGGATAGGCGATGAACTTAGGCGTTACGCTGACACAGAACAAGCTGAAGGAGTTTCTTTTGAACGTGGCCACAGTGCGACCCGTGTTTATCTGGGGCGCGCCGGGCATCGGGAAATCCTCGCTAGTGGAACAGTTCGCCGTGGAGCTGGGGATGGAGTGCGTCTCCCTGCTGGGCAGTCAACTGGCGCCGGAGGACGTCATTGGAGTACCGCAGATCGTCGATGGGTGCTCGAAGTTTTTCCCGCCCGTGATGATCGTCCGGAAGGAACCCTACGTGCTCTTTCTCGACGAGCTGAACGCCTGCTCTCAGGAGATTCAAAAGGCGTTTTACAGCCTCATCACCGACCTGCGCGTGGGCGAGTACCGCCTGCCCCAGGGCTCCGTCGTGATCGGCGCGGGAAACCGCGCTCAGGACGCGGCCATCGTGAAGCCCATGTCCTCGGCGCTCCTTAACCGCATGGTGCACGTGGAACTCACCGTCTCGCCCCAGGACTGGCTGACCTGGGCCTACACAAAGGGCGTTCACCCCTTCGTCACCGACTACATCACCCAGCGCCCCGACCACCTATGGTCAAAGCCTCCCAAAACGGAGGAGGCGTTCTCCACACCCCGCTCCTGGCACATGCTCTCCGACGCCTTGGCTGGGTATGGTGAGAAGGTCTCCGACGCGGACATCGAGATTCTGACCGCGGGAACCCTGACCCCCGCCCATGCCGTACAGTTCCGCGCCTTCGTCAAGCAGCTGCGTCATAAGTACGCCATTGCCTCCATTATTGA
>JAITGK010000011.1 GCA_031280635.1 Synergistaceae bacterium | reverse complement strand
GCCGGCATGGCGGCAGTTATACCGCCGAAGAAGAACCGTAAGGAGCCCCGGCTGTATGACGAATATCTATATAAACTCAGGCATTTGGTTGAAAACGCTTTTTTACATTTAAAACGCTGACGAGGGATTGCCACAAGATACGCAAAAAACACCTCATCGTTTCTGGCCGCTGTGCATATCAGATGCATCGCTCTTTGGGCTGGCATCTTGTGACGACAGTATCTAGCGGATGATGAAGCCCGCGCGGCTTATATGACGGACTGGAAATACATGGTGGAGGAGGCTTCACACGAGACTCCGTGCTGAGGAGGGAAAGGCCCGCCTGAAATTAAGGAAGCACTGATTAATGGGGTTCTTAGGGGCCTGAGGCCCTTAAGCGGGGCGTGGGGCGGAGCCCCACAAGGGTTTAATCAGTGCTTCCTTAATTATTCTCCGGTGTGTCTCGTCGTCAAGTCCTCAGGTTTTGCTTCTGGTAAACCGCTTTAATAAAGAAACTTTCCAAATGGGCCAGGGGTTTAGCTATGTTCTCCGGAAGCCCGTGTTCGAGGCATTCCTGCTCGATTTTTTGCACCTCTTCCTCTTGGACTCTAACGACCGTCGGGCGCGGGGATGTACGTGAAACCACAGCTTGCGTCAAAGGAACTCGCCCCACCATTAACCCTTATAATCTTTGTTTTTCGCGAACTCCGCGAACTCATCGAGGGTTTCCCATTGGGAACTAACCCACGCCTCTTCCGTATTTTCAATGATATTATTAAAACCTATGAAAAACTCCTTGAAATGTTTGAACAGCAAATTTGGTTTTAATTGGTAATGTCCTTTTTTCTTAGATAAATCAAACGCCTCAAAGTAGTCATCATGAAAGTAGTTCGAAGCGTCATATAGCGGATTGCATAATTATAAACTCCAAAATAGCGCGTAAAAAGCTTATAATTACCGCAAATGTTTTGTTCATAAAAGAGCCAGCGGCTCTAAAACTTGAAGGGATGGAACGGAATTTTGATCATATTGCACGCGGACCTGCACACCCACACCCTGGCCTCCGGTCACGCCTATAGCACGATCAAGGAAATGGCCGACGCCGCGAAGGAGAAAAATTTGGAGCTGATCGCCTCCACCGATCACGGCGTCGCGATGGAGGGAGCCTGCCATCGTCTTTATTTTCGGAACCTCACCGCGTATCCTAGGAAGATGGGGGGCGTCACGGTGCTACGGGGCATCGAGGCCAACGTGCTAAACATGGACGCCGAGCTGGACGCGGACGAGCGCCTGCTGTCCCCCCTGGACTGGGTGATCGCCAGCCTGCACGAGATCATCGCGCCTCCGTCAACCCCAGCGATTCACACCGAGATGTACCTGCGACTGGCAGACAACCCCATGGTGGACATGATCGGGCACCCAGAGAGCACGACCTACCCCTTTGACTACGATCGCGTGATCCGGGAATTTGGCGCGAAGGGCAAAATCGTGGAGATCAACAACTACCACGCCTTTCACCAGAGCCCCAAGAACACACAAAACTGCGAGGAAATCGCGCGGCTTTGCATGAAGCACGGCGTAACCGTCGCCGTCAACTCCGACGCGCACATCTGTCACCGAGTAGGAGAGACCGCCTTGGCTCTGGCCATGCTGGAAAGGATTGGCTTCCCTGAAGAACTGGTCTTGAACGCCGCGGTCGAGCGTGTCCTCGCCCACGTCCAAAAAAAACACCCTGACTTTGCGTAACGCGGGCTTTTTACGCGCGCCATCGGGGCTGGATGTTATGGAAGCGCTGATTAAATGGGGTTCTTAGGGGTCTGTGACCCCTAAGTCGGGGTTTGGGGCGAGGCCCCAAAGTGTTTGATCAGCGTTTCCTTATATCCTCGCGCTGAAGAGTGAGGTTTTATGAAACAGTTTGGATAAGGGAGTGATAGTCATGAACGCGAAAAAGCTTTCCACGAAACTGATCCACACCGGCGACGGGCAATTTTGCAAAGAGTTGGCGAAAACGGCCTCCGTACCGGAGACGTTTCCCGTTTATCTGACCTCCGTCTTCGCCTTCGACGACGTTCCCTCACTGGACGCGGTTTACGAGCATGGGGCGAAAAGCTACATTTACTCCAGAATGGCGAATCCCAACGCGGACGCGGCCGCCCAAATTCTGGCCATCGCGGAGGACGTTCCCGACGCGAAAGCCCTGGTCTTTGCCTCTGGCATGGCCGCCATCACCACCTCGATCCTGTCCTTTGTGCAGGCGGGGGATCACGTTATCGCCTCCAACGTCCTCTACGGCGGCGTATACGACTATCTGGCCAACGAGCTGCCGCGCTTCGGCGTCCAGGTGACTTTCGCCGACCTCATAAAGGAAGGCGTTCACGTCCAGCCCAACACGAAGCTGCTCTACACTGAGACGATCAGCAACCCCCTCATGGAGGTTCCCGACATCGCCGCCATCTCACGGGAGGCCCACGAGCGCGGCCTTCTGACGCTGGTGGACAACACCTTCGCCACCTCCGCCGTGGCGCGTCCCTTGGCGCTGGGAGCGGACGTCGCCCTCTATAGCGCGACAAAATACCTGGGTGGGCATAGCGACATCACCTGCGGGGCGGTGGTGGCGCGCTCGACGCTCACCGACAAAATCCGGCGCTTCCAGTCGCTTTACGGGGCCATACCGAGTCCGTCCGACTGCTGGCTCCTGGCGCGGAGCCTGCGCACTCTCGACCTCAGGATGAAAAAGCACTCGAAGAACGCGTTGGTCGTGGCGGAGTTTCTGGAATCCCACCCGAAGGTGGAAAAGGTGTTCTATCCCGGCCTGGCCTCCTCACCGTCCCATGAAAGAGCCAAACGTCAGTTCGCCGCGGGACGCTTCGGGGGAATGTTCAGCGTCAACGTCCGAGGCGGCGTAAAAGAAGCCTCCGCCCTCATTGCCGCCCTGGACGCCATAGCCTTTGCCCCCAGCCTGGCCGGCGTCGCCACGACGGTCTCCTACCCTATCAAGACCTCTCACCGTTCCTACACCAAAGAGGCGCTGGAAAAAGCTGGGATCGCTCAAGGACAGCTTCGATTCTCCATAGGCCTGGAAGACGCGAACGATATTATTGAAGACCTCAGTCAAGCGTTAGGGAAACTCTGAAAGATATAGCTTTTTTGGAGGCGGCACCCAGATTCGAACTGGGGATAAAGGATTTGCAGTCCTCTGCCTTACCACTTGGCTATGCCGCCCTTAAGTCTTATTGTATTATAACTCTTGAATTAGTCAAGTAATGCTTTGCCGCGAAATTTGACCCTAAAGCGCGGTCATACACGCCCTCACGAGGCGGAAAGGGGTTGTTTGTCATTCCGGATATCGTTCACGTGGTACTGGCGGTTTATGACCCGCAGGGCTCCTATGCCAGACATGGGGGGGTCGTCATGGCCTCTATCTTCGAGCGCACGCGAAGCCCGGTCTGCGTCCACATTCTACACGACCAGACCCTGACGGCTCACAACCGCGCCCTGCTGGAGGAGACCGCGGGACTTTTCGGTCAAACAGCCGCGTTCCACGACGTCTCCCCCCATGTGGAACGCATAGGGGACGACATCGCCAGCATGGTGCAAAACCGCTTTTCCCTGGGCTCGCTTTTCCGCCTGCTGCTCCCCGATGTTCTCCCGTTGGACAAGGTGATCTACCTGGACTGCGACGTGGTGGTCAACGTGGACATCCAGGAACTCTGGGACGTTCCTCTGGATGGATGCTCTCTGGGCGGCGTGCTGGACCGCCCCGCCGGCGAGAGCTATCGGCGCTTTTCCTCCAAAGCGTTTCGACTCTCCCTCATGGGCTGCGACCGAAGGATCTATGTCAACTCCGGCGTCCTGGTGATGGACCTGGAGCGAATACGAAAGCGCTGTCGACTGATTCAGCAAAGCGCCGCCTGGGTCAGGCGCTACCGGCATTGCGCGGACATGCCGGACCAAGACCTCATCAACTCCTGTTTCCGCGGCGACATAAAAATTTTGGAAAGCCGTTTTAACAACGGCTACGCTCATCTCAATTCCAAATTTCGCAACGACCTTCACGACGCGACCATTGCCAACTCCATCCTGCATGGGATGCTGACGCCCAAGCCCTGGGAGACCTTGCGGGGCTCCGTCGTAGACCGCCTCTACTGGAGGGCCTTTCTCAAAACGCCCTGGGGACGCCTCAGTCCTGAAGAGCTGGTGGACCTGATGATCGACGTCTCCGAGAAATCCCCGCTGACGCACCGGCGCTCACGGCAGTGTTACCAGACGGTGCTGTTCCGCCTCAAACGGGATATTTTTCTCTGGGATGGTTTCGTCATCGCGTGGCTCTTCGCGAAAAACCTCTATCACGGCCTCTATCGCGAGATGAAAAATTTCCTCTCTGGGGGTATGGAAAAAGAATGAACGAAAAAAATACACAGGAGAAGTTCGCGCTCCCACAGCCGGGGGATAAGGTGCTGTGGATCCGTTTTTTGACCTTCGGCGACGTGTTGGAGGCGGCCGCGGACGCCTATAACTTCAAGCGACGCTTCCCGCAAGCGCGCTTGACCTTTCTGACCAATCCTGAATATTTGGATTTTTTCCGCGCGCAGCCTCACATTGATGAGACGTTGGTCGGGCGCAAGAGTCCCTTGGCGGAGTGGTGGCGGACCTTTCACAAAATCCGCGGCGGCGATTACAAGTGGGTGGTCTCTGGTCAATGGGGGGGGAAAACCGCTCTGCTGGCGCGTTTCAGTCGCGCATTGTATCGTATCGGGGAGAGTTCTCTATTTTTCAAGCATAACTATCACATGGGGCTTTCCGCCTGGGCCCACGCTTGTGGCTTCGACGCGGCGGCTCGCGACCTGCCGTCGGTTTTCGTTCCAGAGGAGGACCTGACGGTAGCCCGCGCCCTGATGTCTCACCTGCCAGAGCGCCGTCTCTTTGTTCTGCTCGGCGCGGGGAAGGAAAAAAAAATGTGGCCCACCAACCGGTGGATTGGCTTTCTTCGTCCCCTGGCCGACGAGGGATGGGGGATTGTCCTGAACGGGCACGACCTCGCCGAGGAAGCGATTGGGCGGCAGATAGAGAAGGCCGTGGCCTCCTCAAACCTGCTGAACCTGGTGGGGAGGCTGGACTTCAAAAAAATGGCGGGAGCGGCCCTTTGCTGCCGCGCGGCTGTGGGGAACGATACGGGACCCCTGCACCTTGCCGCGCTCTGCGGCGTTCCGACTCTAGGGCTTTTCAGCCATCCCACCTCGCGACTGATGGGTCTGAGAATGCCCTGGTTTCAGGAGCTTTGCGCGGAGAACTGGTCCAAAAGCAAAATCCCCCTGAAAGACCTTCCTGTGGAGCCGGTGGCGAAGGCGTTTAAGGAAATGCTTGGTCAGTTGACGGAGGGGGTAAGGCCTGCGCACTCCACAACGACGTAGGCGCCGTTTCTTTCCACGAAGTCCACCGTGATGACCTTGCCCTTATAGCGCATTACAAAATTGGAAAAGTCCGTCATATTCCCCTCGTCGGTGAACCGGCAGTCCTTCGACACCCCCACGGTTGTCTCTTGTCCCTCTTTCCCGTCGTTCAGGAACAACAGCAACTCCGACGCGCCGCCGTTCTTTCCGTCCAGCAGAACGGCTTCCAGCGTGTAAGTCTCCGCCGCCCAACAGGGCGTCCCAAAAAACAAAAGCAGAAACAAAGACGCCAACAAACGCAAAAACGTCCGCTTACCGCCCCCCGCCGGGGGGGGAGACCCCCCCAGCAGGGAAAAATAAAAATCCATTGCTCTACGCTCAAAAGACCTTTCCATTATCGAATCATCTCCCTCCAATACTGCAAATGCGGGACGATGGGCTCCAGATTAGGCTGGGTGTCGCCGCCCTTCGGCGTGACTATTTCCACCACAGACCCATCGACGTGCGTTATGAAGTTACTCAATTCCTCGTGCTGACTGAAACTCGACAGCGCGCCCGGCTTCAGCGCCTTAACCCCTAGGAACAAATGTCCTCTCGAACCTGAGATTCCCATAATCTTGATGTTACTCAGCACATACGCCTGCTCCTGGCCGCTTTTCCATTTCGACGCCCCCGTCTGGGGGTCCAGCGCGTACAGCTTCGCGTCGCCGATGTCCAAACAACGCTCCTGATCTCCGGGCTGCCATGTTCGCGGGGTGAACGTCGCCACGAACAGCGACCCATTGTACAGGAAGGGCGCCGCCGTCACGTACTCCGCGTCCGTGGGTATGGTGGGGTGGACCACCTTGGGGCGCAGCATTAGCCGCCAGCCCCTGGCGTCCGGGGGCACCCCGTTCTGGCTGCCCATCTCCTCCCCCCCCCAAAGCGGCAAAATGGAGGGGGTTGTCTTCATGTACTTCAGGCGCGCCAAGGCCCCCGTCGTAACACTCTCGGAGGGGTCGGTAAAAGGCGTCAAGTCCAACCGGTTCAGTCTCAGGGCGAAGATGTACTGCTGCCCGTTGCTCACCTCGACCCCATCCGGTCCCACCAGGTTCGCGCTGCCGCCGAACAGCCACCGATCCCTGTTAGCGCCCATGCCCTTCCCGCCCATGGCGAAGCCGTTGGGTATCGCGATGGGCTGTCCTGCCGCCACGCCTGGAGTGAATGAATCCACAATGGTCCGAAGCTGGAAGAAGTTCTTCAGGGAGAAGCGCACGTCCGTGTAGGTGGGGTCATGCTGGTTCCCCTGCAGCAGGTTCCCAACCACGATGTTCCCGTCGCTGTCGGCCGCGAAGTACTCATCATCCAAACCATCTTTGTCCGAGTCCAGCACGTACATCGGTGAGATGAACATGCCCAGCTTGTAGTTCTTTTCGTTGATGGGGATCTTCAAGTTGGGCGGAGCGTAGATGTGCGTCTTGGCGTTGAGGTTGAACAACGCGCTGCCGGCCTCGAAGTTGTTGTTCACCAGGAGCGCCTTGCCCTGGTTTTTGTCGCCGCGCCCCCAAAGCCCCATTCCGCCAGGCAGAAGAAAGCCGCTGTGGTGGCGGCGGGTTCCCGCGGGGATACTCCCCTCGGAGACCACGTACTTCGCCCCGTTCCAGGGAATAGGGGCGTGAAGGGTCAGGCCCAGTCTGCCGGCGAACTGGAAATCACTGTGAGCCGCGTTCCCCCAGAAGTGGACGGTGGGATCGGGGGTGGTGGAGTCCCCTATGCCATTGGGCTCGGCGGCGCCATAGCGAGCGTTGTCCACGGCCCACAGGAAAAAGGGCTTGGCTCCAGTTCCCAGGATGGGGTTTTCGGGCAACGTGATGTCCATCACGTAAATTCCCGCGCCGCCCCAACCAGACGCCCCTATTAGGTAGGTCTTCAGATCGGAAACGCTGGGGGCGTCGGCGTCGTCAATCCGATCCATGGCCACCAGGGGACCGTCCAACAGCACCAGCGGCCGGGAGAACATGGTGCTGCTCCCGTCACCGGCGATGGGCGTCGAACCGCCGCCCGGTATCTCCAAAAACCTCTGCTGCCACACGCGCCGCAGGATGTGGGGTGGGATAAAGGCCCACAGCTCCTGTCCCGTCTCGTAGTCCAGGCAGTGCAGAACGCCCCGGTTGGTCTGGAAGTAGATCACCTTCTGGCGCGAAACGGTAAACTCTTGCCCGTTTTTGAAGCTTCGGAACTTGCCGTCGCCCACGATCACGTAATTGCTGTGCTCCATGTCGCCCAGGATGCCGTCCTCGTGGGGATACTTCACCAGCCACGTCTTGAAGTCCGCCAGGTGCGCCCTCCACTCGACCTCCTTGGCCGCAGGGTTCGGATCGTCTGGGCTGATGTAGGGGTCGGGCAGGCCCAGCAGGCTCTGGAACTGGCTGTCTGACAAGCTCGTCAGGAGTACCGGCTGCGCGGGCGGGGACAGGGTTTGGTTCATCGGCGCGTCAACGGTGTAAACGCGGCGTGTGTTGCTCTGCGCTTGGTTTGCGATGATCGTCCTGGCGTCCCATACCAGCACGGAACCCTCCTGCCCCCTCGGGATCTTGTACTTGGCGAAGCCGCCCTGCCACTGGCGCTTCATGTTCACCGTGTAGGACGCGCCAAAAAGTATCCGGTCGCCCTCGGGGTCTTCCTCGTGCATGGGCTGTAGGGTGGGCGCGCCGCCGGTAATGCGCTCCGTCTGGATGTTCACCAGGGTCTCGTGCAGATTGCGGATCAGGTCGGGCACGTTGTCGGCGAAGATGGGCTCCACACTGGTGTCCGGCGTGCCGTCCTCGTGAGGCTGGCCCGCGTGAGCCATGCGTCGCACGGCCTTACGCACCCGTTTAGCCGGCGTGTCTGCCGGAGAATCAACCGCGTAGGGGTTGCCGTCGCTCTCCATTCCCTGCGTGGTGATCAGCCCCACCACGATGATTCTGATGGGGTTGTCCATGTCGAAGGTCTGCTCCACCCAGTTCGCCCCGTCCCACTGACGCCCCCGCATCTGCTTGGAGTTCATGTATATGTCGTGTAGCGCCTTCATCATCGAGTTCTCCTCGGTGTGACTCCAACCAGGTTGGGCTTCGCTGCCCGTCGTGAAGTAGATGATCCAGTTGGGCTGGCAGGAACCCGTCACGGGGAAATACCCCCGCGTGTCCCCGTCCCCGTTCGAACTGCCAGCCGCGTAGCTCAACGCGCCGGTGGGGGGAGAGAAGAAGCTCAACGCGTCCCCCAACGCCGTGCCGGTCATCAGCCCCTCGGAGTTGCGAACGCGCCTCAGTGGTACCCCCGCGGTGTTGGTATATCCCTCGTGCAGCGTTCGGAAGCCCTCCGCGCCGGTGGCATAAGCAAGCGCGCGCTGGCCATTGAGAACGTTTTGGTTGTTTCCCCCGCTGATAAACCTGTTGCCCCCATAAATTTGCTGCTCCACGGGCGCTATGGTGTTCGTGGTATACAGCTCGTCGTTGACGAAACGGTTGAGCAGCGCCACGCTGTTGTTCTGGTTCACCTGCATGACGCCGTCGATGTACTCCCGGAAGGTGATGGCGCTGGCGGTGGGGCGGTATTCCCCGTTTCCGCCCTGGCTGTACATGAAGTCAAAGGGCACGCGCAGTATCGAGCGGCTGGCGTGGCGCGGCCCGTTGGTCAAGCTGTTGTAGATGGAGCTCGTCCCGCCGTAGAGTATCACGGAGGCGGACAGCGTTTGACTGGTGCTAGCCAGCACTCCAGCGCCGGTGGTGTTGGTGTCCACCGCGACGCCGCCCGGGAAGGCGGTCCATTTCTGGGTCCTGGGTCCACTGCCGTTGGAGTTGCCGTGGTACGCCATGAACACGTTCCGCTCGGTGTTGGGGCCAGGGCCTCCATATATATTGTGAATTCTTGTTGGGCTGTCGTATCGGAAGGGAGCGTAGGAGATGGTAGCGGACCTGCCCGAACCAGTGGGGTACTCCCGGTCGGAAAAGGTCGTGGCCAGCCCCAGACGCATCCGGGAGAGCATCTGCTTGCTGGAGTCGTCCGGAGACAGAAGTCGCCACAGCACCAGCTTCACCTTGTACATCTTACTGTCGTTGGGAATCAGGTGCGCCTCCGCCAGGTCATGTGACACGGGCCACCCGTAGCTGGGTCCTCCGGGCAGGTATTTCCGGAGCTCGTTGGGCATGGAGCTGGGAGGAGAGTTCTGCCCGTTCCAGTTCGCCCATTCGCTGTTCCGGAACGTCAGGAAATAGGGCTTGTTGGGGTCGGAGCTGTAGTAGCAATCCTGGTTTCCGATGATGTTGTTGGCGTCGTCCACGTCCTTGCCCATATAGTTGAACCGGTTGTCTGCGTCCTCTACTCCGGGGAAAAGGGAGACGTAGGGGAGCGTCAGGTTGTTGTTGGAAAGCCGCGCCGTCTGGTCCGCCATGGTTCCGTGGCTGACAGGGCGGTTGCCGATGCCGAAGGTGTTTTGCAGCAGTAGGTTTGCCCGAAAATCCGCGTCGCGCATGGCGGGGTAGTTGGTCTTCATCCAATCGTCGTTGTCTTTGAAGATGGGGATTTGCCCCTTCATAGAGACCACCATGCCCGACATGGTGTCCATGTAAATGAGGACGTTGGGCTCAATGCCCCTAAGGATGGCGTCCTCCAAGGGGTAGCTGACCGCCTTGTAGTAGGTTTTGAGAGGGTGCGCCGCGGGATCGGGGGGGGCGCTCCAGGCCCGCACCGCCTCCACGCAGGTCAAGGCGAAACCCGCTCCCAGCGCCAGCGACAGGACAAGGGCCGCTCCCGCCCATCTAGCCTGGCCTGGCCCTTTTTCCATGTTCCGCGTATTCCACATATCAATCACCTCTAAAAAATAAATATCTGAACAAACAGGATTCTCAAGAAGTCCATCATTAGTTTAGGAATCAATCGGACTTGGGAAGAAGCTGCACGAAGGCTTCCTCGGCAACGCGAACAGGGTCGGTCGCGTTGTGGTTATAGAGTTTCACCCGTATCAAGTAAGCGCCGTACCTCATGGGGTCCAGCTCGCCCTCCGAGTAGGTGTCTGAAGAGCCGCTGCTGGGGTCTCCAACGTTTGTGCCCCCATCGGATTCAAAGGAATCCGCTCCGACGCCCTTCAGCTTGTAGACGGGGGGAAGCTCCTGCATTTGGGTCCGGTTGCTGAGGAGGGGGTCTTTCACCCGATCCGCCTCGAAAAACATGTCATAAACCTGAACCGTGGCCCTTTGACGACCCGCGCCGCTGTTGATGGGAATATCCACCAAGTCCAGGTTCGGGTCGTAGGTCGCTGGGAAGCGAAGCTGATTGACGTCATTAACAACGCTGCTCTTGTCGCTGTAGTCAAAGCCCGGCGCGTGCATCACCCCCAGGTCGAAGGAGCGGAAGTCGTTGGACGAAACGATGTAGGCTTTGGTCGATTGAATGAGGTGAAGCACCGTGGTGTGGTCCACGTAGCTTCCCCGCTGTTCCGTGGCGAAACCCACGTAACCAGAGACGAGGCTGAAGGTGATAGCGATGAGCACGCCGCCCGTCAACACCACCACCAGCGCCATCATCAGCGCAACGCCCCTGCGGGATCTGGAAAATTTCATAATTTTATACCTCCTTTAGCTAGGGTGTGTTTGTAAACTCGAAGCTACAGTGCTATTTCAATAAAATCATAATAAAAACTAAAAATTGTGAAACTTAAAAAGCTGTAAAATGACTTGTCATATCATATCATATGGCTGCAGGCCGGGATTGTTTGAGCTTGTTGAAAAAATACTCCGCGACGCGCCGTTCCTTTTACTGATAAAAATCGCGCTCCCACGCCTCCATAGCGTCCTCTTTCGGCGGAATACAATAACTGGCTCTCTGGCTTTCCGCATACTCAAGGTTTTCTCTTGTACCTGTTCCTCTATATTTCAGGCGGACATAAGTTTTCGACGCGTTCCCAATAGCGTGTAAAAAGCTCATAACGACCACTTTATTATCCTTTGATATAGTCGCTGGCAATTCGCGTTCGAAATAAGAACTCCGTCGTCACGTGATGAAATTTCGCGTATAATTTTCCCGCAATTATTGTGGATAACCCTCATGACAGGCGCTCGAAAAATAAATATATTTATGCGATATTTGCATGTCGATAACCACTCTAAACTCACCTTCGTCGTCCATCCCGACTTGCTCATTGAGTGCTGAACTTTCTTTCCAAGATACGCCCCATTTCGTTGGTATAGGTTCGGATAAGCCACTCGAACATCGCCTGGGGTTTTTCTGTCGGATGCCCGTGCCGCCCGTTCGCGCTGGGGAATTTCAGGACGCTGTACGGATAGCGCTGTCCGGTATTCGTGGTCATCAAGCTTTTTGTCATTCTCCCATAAACACTCCGCGTCCCTTTGGCCTTTCTGGCATAGGGTTCCCTTTCGCCATTCGCGGATTGTACGTCGGCAGAGAACGGTAGAAAACGAGAATGTTTTCATGCGTCCTCAGAGGCATCTTCTTAGCGTTGAAAAAACCTAAAGCCAGCGATTTTTC
>JAITGK010000160.1 GCA_031280635.1 Synergistaceae bacterium | reverse complement strand
GAATGTTTATACTGCCGCACTCCCATCACCTCTTGAGATTACACTATCACACTTTTCAAAAGAGCCTGCTGAAAGCTCTCCGGCTAAAGCCGGAGGTTTTTACCTACTACATGGAAAATAAAAAAGCGGGCTTTCGCCCGCTCTCACCTATGCCCGCGCTAACGCTTGTCCATTCATTGGCTTTTCCGTTTGTAATACAAGCGTTGGAATATCGTAAGCTTCCGCTACAAACTTTTCCGCGACGCACCCGCGCGCGGACTCCCGTCTGGAGCCAAAACAAGGACGTTCGCCAGAGACAAATACGTCCGAACCCCCTCGCCGAAGTACCACACCGCGTTGGCGTTCTCCGGCACGTTTTCTTTCAGGAACGTGTCCAGAACGACGCACTCCTCGACGATACGCCAAAGTACTTCGCCGCCATTGTTAGAGCGGCTTTGTGTGTTAGCGGCGTCTCGCGTACTCAATTTCCGCAGGCGTTTTCCCGGCTCAATCTATCCCGATTTTGGCGCTTCGATACTCCAGAAGCAAAATATCGCGCCACCGGCCTTTGGGATCGCGACCCAGCCGTTCTCGAACTCCCACGGTTCTGAAACCGCACTTGTGGTGGAGGGCAACGCTGGGGAAGTTGTCTGTGGAAATTGAGGACTGAAGCGTCCAGTAACCCTCCTTTTCTGACTCCTCAATCAAGGTGTTCAAAAGCTTTTGCCCTATTTTTTGCCTTCGGCGCTTTTCGGATATGTAGACGCTCACCTCCGCGACGCCTGCGTAGACGCGACGGAGGCTCACAGGCGAAAGCGCCGCCCACCCAACAGCTTCCCCATCAGCCACAGCCACCAGGCGGCACTTCTGCGCATGAGCCGCGTTCCACGCTTCGTAGGCAGGAACCGCCGACTCCAAAGTCGCGTTCCCCGTCAATATTCCCTGCCAGTAGATTTCCGCCACGTTGCACCAATCCTCCGGCGTCATTTCCCTTATTGAGATTGTTATGTTCTTCACTACTCCAATCACAAACTATTTGAACTTTTTAGAGCCATTGGTTCTTTTCCGCGCAAAGTTTTTGCCGTTTGTATCCGGTTTTTGGTCTCTTGCTTCCGCGCATGATCGTGCAATCCGTTATAGAATCTTGAAACTTTTTCAAGTGCTTTCTACTTCCCGCTTTTCGAAAACCTCGTGCCCTTGCTACTCAGTTCCGCTGGGGTGAAACCAGAAGAGGCGGTTGCTTCCCGCGTGCGGTAGAGCTGCTCCATAAACATACCCTCGACGGGATTTTTGGCGCCTCTTTTTTCTTTTCGATGCGTTTCGATCGCCTGCTGCGCCAAGATGTGTATATTAATAGGCTTTAAAGTCGCGAAGACGCGGATATATTCATCTTCGTCCGTAAGTGTGAGGTGGTCTTTGAAATCTCTGATCTGTCCGGGTTTCACCTCCGTGAGGGTTCCTTGTTCCGCTGGCAGAAAAGGCAGAATCATCGCGTCGGGCGTGGCGTTGACGCCATATATGTGGTACGGCCGGTCGGAGCGGTTCTCTACTCGGATGGACAGCAGCCTTTCCTCCGGTCGGCGTTCGAGGCCAACGTCATTGGCGGAAACGATCCGGCTCAACTTCCACCTTCGCGGGACTCCTTGGGGCGCGTGGGTCAGCTCCAGCCGCTGCTCTTCGGACAACGCGCCCCATTCCCCCGACAAAGCTGGGGCGAAAATTTTGTACTCTATCGCCACAGCGTCGCCGTCCCCTTCGGGAAACGGCATGTTGTACAGTCCGTACAGCCGCGCCAAACGCTCCAGATTGCGCGCTAAGACCTCGCGTCCCTTTTCATCCCACTCTATTTTCAGCGCTTCTTGCCTGTTGTAGAGGTAGCTCTGACTTGGATCCATGACCCAGACCTGCGGCGCGGCCGTCTCCGCACATTGGGGAAGGCCTGAATTCTCTTCCATCAAGAAGTTCCCGCCGCCGTCCCTCATGGGACGCGTCACCCAAAGAACCATGCCGCTTTGATCGGGAGAGTCCACCACTTCATAAGCGGCAAGCACATCTTCGCTTTCAACAAAAATTCTTCGCAAATCGTCCAAAAGCGGCTCATCGGTCTGGAAATAGGCCCTCAAGGCGACTTTCATTGACGAAAAAGAAGGCATCCACTTTGTTAGAACCGCCACATCCCCGACCCGAGCCACGCCGCCCTCGACGCTGACCTCACAGACGTAGGGCTCCGCTCTTTCCACGACCAAGCGAACGCCCGTCAGCATCCCCTTATTTTCAACCTGAAACTCGGATTTTTCGGAAATACCGGCAAACGTCCCCACGTTGACCTGAACGCTGGGATACGCACGGGTGATCGTGAATTTTTTAGGGATCGCCTTCACCCGCCCGCCGAAGATTTTCAGGCTTACATCGCCTTCCAAGGAGGGGTTTTGCGGGATTTGGGCGTTGCGCATCAGGGCTTTGGCGCGTTCGAACACCATTTGCCAAGTGTCCCCACCTGCGGCGGACTGGAGCGCTCGCACCCAAAACCAAGTAAACGCGCCATATTTTTGGTTATCGTCACCCAAGTACTCGACGGCCTTTTCCGTGACCTGAGCGGCCCCAACCCCGACCCACGCGGGGCGGTCCGCCAGTGGCGCGACGCTGCCGGCAGGGTGCGCTCTGGCGTCCGCGGCCGCGCCTCGCGTCGCCATCTCGCCGTTTCCCCTGGTGATCGTCCCCGAATGACACGCATCGGCTACAAAAACCAGGTTTTGTGTTTTGCCCGCTATTTTCGCGAGCGCCCATTCCAGTTCATCGTCGAGGAGGTCGTAATCGTCGAGGCCGCTCGAAGCGCTGCTTCTCTCGTTCCCGACCCCTTGAGCGGCGCTTCGGGCGCCGTAGGAAACCAGGGTGGAGTCCTGACCGGTCTCCTGGGCTTCATCGCCGTTAAGGTCGGGAGTCGTGGAACCATGCCCGGAGTAATGAACGTAGACGATGTCATTCCGTCCCGTTTTCTCCGCCAAGGCGCTCATCGCTCCAAGGATAGCGTTGTGGGTGGCTTGTTCGTCCAGCAACACGGTGATGTCATCCGAAGCGAAGCCAAAGCGGGGTTGACTGAGAAGGTTGCGAACAAGCTGAACATCGTTGTGGCAGCCTTGCAGTGAGGTAAAATCCCCTCCGTTATAGGCGTTGATGCCTATGAGCAAAGCGTATTTACGCCCCGTTTCCGCGCACTGGGCGGAATCAACGACCAAGAAAACGACGCCGCACAAAACGTGCAAAAAACACAATGCGAATTTTTTGAAAGACATTTGCCACGCCTCCTTAAGAAAGCGCTAATTAGAGCCGTTGGCTCTTTTATGCGCAAAGTTTTCACCGTTTATATCCGGCTTTTAGTCTCTTATTTCCGCGCGTGATTGCGCAACCCGCTACAAACCCATATGAGGCTTTGCCCCATGCCCCACTTAGGGATCTTGGATCCCAAGGGATCGTGGATCCCGAGAGGTCTCAGACCCCCAAGAACCCCATTTGATCAGCGTTTCCTTAGAGTATCTATCATAACCATGCTATCTTGATAAAGTTTACTTTGAAATACTGCATTTATAAAAATTGCTTTATAGCCTGAAGGCCCAAACAGGTGGGTTATGTTAGGAGCTCTT
>JAITGK010000170.1 GCA_031280635.1 Synergistaceae bacterium | reverse complement strand
GACTTTCAGTCGTAAGCTTCAGATGGCTTTAGCCATGGAACTTTAAGCAGGCTTTAGCCTGGATGCGACTTTCAGTCGCTACCTAACCTACCGGCTTTAGCCGGTAGTAGTTTAGTTTTATATTATCTACCTTTATTTACATTTTTGCAACACGCTGTAAAGGAGTTGAAAGAATTGACAGGTTTTACCGTTAGCCTGGCAACGATTTGCCGCGCGTTGAAACGTTTGAAGCTATCTTTGTGGCGGTTTGCATAGTCATACGCAGAAAGAAGAGACCAAAAACCTGATACAAACGGCAAAAACTTTGCGCATAAAAGAGCTAACGGCTCTAACTGCGGGAGTATGTCAACCCCTTGCTACTTACCTACGCAGAAGCGACTGAAGATGCTGTCCAACAGGGCGTCATCGCAACGGAGGCCCAGAAGTCGCTCCAGGCTCTCCCGCGCCTCCGCTAGAAGTCCTGTGGTCACGTCCCGCCCGATCCTTTCCATCACAGCGGTCTCGGCCTCCGTAATGGCAGCAAGGGCTAGGCGCGTTTCCGAAAGCTGACGCGCTGTAACGTTGAGTCCCGCATCCAGCGCCCCACTCCCTGATGCCAGGGATAGAATACACTCCTTCAGAAACTCCAGTCCCTCCCCCGTCTTGGCCGAGAGGGACAGCACAGGACTTTCGGGGGATAAGGAGCGGATGTGGGCCTCCGTGACGGTCACCGGCCCGCTCAGGTCCGACTTGTTCAGCACGATGATGTGCCCCCTATCCTCAAGGGCCAACTGCTGAATGTGACTCTGATCCTCGCTGTCCAGAGGTTCGGAGCTGTCCAAAATCCAGAGGCGGACGTCTGCGCGGCGCAGCTCGGCAAGGGTACGCTCGATCCCACTGGCCTCGATTTCGTCGGCGGGTTGGCGCAGCCCCGCCGTGTCCACCAGACGCATGGGAACGCCCTGATAAGTGACGGTTTCCTCGATGACGTCCCGCGTGGTACCCGGAAGCGCCGTAACGATAGCTCGCGCCTGCTTCAGAAGGGCGTTCAAGAGGGAGGACTTGCCCACGTTAGGCCTGCCCGTCAGCGCCACGCGAATACCCTCTCGCAGCAGAAGACCAACCGAACAGCGATCCGCCAGGTCTTCCAGTCTTTGCCGAAGCGCCGTGATGGAGCTCAACAGCTCCTCCTCGCTCCTGTAAGGAAGGCCCTCTTCAGGGAAGTCTAGATCTACTTCCAAGGCGCTTTGCAGCGCCAGTAGTTCTTCCCGAACGCTCGTGACGAAGACGGAAAGCTCGCCGGAAAGGGTGCGGGCCGCGGCTCTCAAGGCCTCCTTACTGCGAGAATGGATGATTCCCAACACGCTTTCAGACTGGGACAGGTCGATACGCCCGTTCAGGAAGGCGCGTTTGGTGAACTCGCCGGGCTCGGCAAGACGCGCCCCCGCCCGGAGCAAGCCCTCTAGGCAGAGCTGAGCCGCCAGGCTTCCCCCGTGGGTGTGAAGTTCCACCACATCTTCGCCCGTGTAGCTCTTGGGCGCGGCGAAGCGGACCATCAGCGCCTGGTCGATGATCTGCCCGTCCCCATCCCTGACGGAGGTCAGACACATAAAACGGGGTGGGGGTAATGAAACCCCCGACCTCGCCACAGCCTCAGCCAACTCCATAGCCCGCGGCCCAGAAAGCCGCACCACAGCGATCCCCGCCTCGCCCCAAGCTGTGGCAATGGCGGCTATCGTGTCACTTACCGCCTGCCCCACGCTTTAAAAGCCACTCTGAGGCTTCTTTTTTGTTGTTGACGAGCCCCGTGCCCACCGCCATGTCCAGCTCGTATAGGATCTCACCCACCACTTTGCCGGGCTTAAGGTCCAGGGTTTTCATAACCTCATCGCCGGTCAGGTAGCGCATACTGCCTTCCGTGCGGCGGCGGGTCTCGTCGAAGCGCCGTATCACCTCGCCCAGACGCCATTTGTTGGCCACAAGCATGTCCATGTTCTTCATCTTGTCCGCCTGGGAGTTGCATATCGCCATGTCGAAGATCATCTCCAAGGCCTCGAAGCCGTACTTCAAGGCCGCGGCGCACAGCTCATCCTCGTTTTTGGCCTGAAAGCAGAAGCGGTAGTTCTTGATTACGGAGGAGACCAAGTCGCCGATCTCGGAGCCGATGTTCCACGCCCGAAGGTGCTTCAGGGCAATTTCCGCCGCCGTAGCGGTGTCCACGGGCTGACTGCCCACAGACCCCACGTGATGGAAAAGAGCGGCCACAGAGAAGGCCATGTCGTTTTCCCGGCGCTTGCGACCTGCCAGGAATTCCTGCGCCACCCGCGCCGTGTCCAGCGTGTGGTCAAAAAGGGTTCCCCCACCCTCAATGCCGATTTCTTTCAGATGTTCCAGCTCCTCTAGGAAGAAGGGCAGCAGGTTGTAGTGGTCGCAGAGATAGATAAAGTCGTAGGGGCGGCGTCTCATTCCCTTCAGGATTTCGCGCCCCCATCGCTCCGGAGGGGTGTTTCGTATCCGGTCCGCGTTTCTGGAGATGAAGACGCGCACGTCTGTTTCGCTTTTCCAGAAGATGTTCATGTTCAGCTCCGCCGCGAAACGAAGCATACGGATGATGCGAATGGGGTCACTCTCCACCAGCTCAATGTCGTCGCCCGTGATCCGCACCAGGGCGTTGCGGATGTCGTGGCGTCCATTGAAGGGGTCGACGAAGCTGTCATCGCTTCGTATGGCTATAGCGTTCATAGTGAAGTCGCGCCGGGCCAGGTCCGCCTCAATGCCGCCGCCCACCACGCAGGCAATCTCAGTTCTGATCCCCAGTATCGTGGCGCTCAGGGCGGGAAAGGCGTCGTTTCTCACAACCGCGTCGCCGCCGACGGACTTTGCCAGAACACCCAGGTCGCAAGGCGCCACTGCCACAGTGAGACTTGAAGGGGCAACGCCCATGACAACGTTACGCACAGGGTCCCCTACCAGCCAGGCCTTAACGCCGGCGGACTCGATAGCCTCTAATACGCGCAGATATGTTTTCATATCTACCCTCCTCAATCGTTTATGTTTTTTGTTTTACGAAACAGTTTACCTCAAATAGCCTTGGATTGTCATTCATAAAATCCACAATATTTTTAAAAGAAAAATTTGGGTTGGAGGGGTAGACCCCTTCCAGGATGGCCTTGATCAGCGCGAAGTCCTCTGGAGTGTCCACTGTCCACCGATGGCGACTCAGGTCGACCTTGTTGCGGACGCCACCCAGTTTGAAGATTTCAGGATGGTTATAGATGTAGGGAGTGACATGTTCCCGTTCGGGGGGTAGGCGGCCTTCGCGCCAGGCCCTGTCCAGGGCGGCGAAGGTGAAAGCCTCTGTGTCCAGGCCTCGCGGGTACGTGCGCCGCCGGAAGGTGTTGGAAACGTAGTCCAGGCCCTCAGACTCCAGCAGGGCGGCCACAACCTGATCCACCAAGGCGGGGTCGATGAGGGGACAATCCGCGGTGAGTCGTACCACAATGTCCGCGCCTACCGCCAGGGCGGCGGCGTGGTAACGTTCCAGTACGTCGTCTTCCGGCCCCCGCCAGACGCCAAAACCTAGAGATTCGACGTAACGGGCCACTACGTCGTCGTCGTCGTTGACCGTAGTGGCCACCAAAATTTTGGAAAGACGCTTTGAGCGCGCGACCCGCTCTAGCTCATAGCCCAGAAGGGGTTTTCCCAAAACGGTCAGCATCACTTTGCCCGGCAGACGGGTGGAGGTCATCCGCGCCTGGATCACGGCCGCGACTTTTTTGTTTTTTCCGTCAACCCTCATAAGGAACGTGCTCCTGAATCATCTGGCGGACTTCCTCCACGGAGAGGAAGCGTTCGTTGGCGCCTGAGTTGTACTCGAAATCGGGGGGCACGGGCTTGCCCCGTTCACCCAGTAGGTTGCGGTTGTAATCGGGTGGTTTGAGGAACGTGACGGCGGGCTGTATGACATAGTGGTCGTCGAATTCGAGGGTAGTTCGGGCGTCGTCCAGGGGGCACATCACCTCGTGAAGCTTTTCGCCGGGACGTATGCCCACCACGCGCTGGGGCAGGTTCGGCGCGATAGCCTTGGCCAAATCCGTGATTCGCGCTGAAGGTATCTTTGGCACGAATATCTCTCCGCCCCACATCCGCTCGAAGGCCTTGAGGACAAACGCCACTCCCTGGGAGAGGGTGATCCAAAAGCGCGTCATACGCGGGTCGGTAATGGGCAACTCCTCAGCGCCCTCACGAAGGAGCTTTTGGAAATAGGGAACCACCGACCCCCGGGAGCCCATGACGTTGCCGTAACGCACCACCGCGTAGCGGGTTTTTTTCGCGCCCGCCAGGTTATTGCCCGCCACGAAAAGTTTGTCCGAGCAGAGCTTCGTGGCTCCGTATAGGTTGACGGGGTTCGCGGCCTTGTCGGTGGAGAGGGCCACAACGGCTTTCACCTTGTTTTCCATGGCCGCTTGAATGACGTTTTGGGCTCCCATCACGTTGGTTTTGATGCACTCCATTGGGTTGTACTCGGCCGCGGGCACCTGCTTCAGCGCCGCCGCGTGCACCACGTAGTCCACATCCGCCATAGCCAGCCGCAGGCGCGTCTCGTCCCGGACGTCACCGATGAAAAAGCGCATACGGGGGTCGGGGAACTCCTGCTGCATTTCGTACTGTTTCATTTCATCCCGTGAGTAGACAATCAGCCGCCGCACGTCGTAGCATCTCAAAATCTCCGCCGCGAACGCCCTGCCGAACGACCCTGTACCGCCCGTCACCAGGAGACTGTTGCCGTTGAACATAAAAGCTCGCCTCCGTTCCTGCCATTGTACTTGCGGAAAAAATTATAGCGCACCTGGCGGAAAAACGCTCTGGAAGCCAAAGACACGCCTGCGCCTCTTGTTCACTTCTCCCCCTCGTCTATCTGGAGGAAGGCCAGGAAAGCCTCCTGAGGAATGGACACCTTGCCAATCTGCTTCATGCGCTTTTTGCCCTCCTTCTGCTTCTCCAGGAGTTTGCGCTTGCGGGTGACGTCGCCGCCGTAGCACTTGGCCAGCACGTCTTTACGCAGAGCCTTTACGTTGACGCGCACGATCACCCGCTTGCCAACGGACGCCTGAATGGGAACCTCGAAGAGCTGACTGGGAATCAGCTCTTTCAGCTTCGTCACGGCGGCGTGGCCTCGGTGGTAAGCCGCGTCTTTGTGGCAGACAAAGGAGAACGCGTCAGCGGCCTCGCCGTTCACCAGCACGTCCACCCGCACCAACTCCGACGGGCGCGGTTCGAGAAACTCGTAGTCCAGCGAAGCGTAGCCCCGCGTCTGGGACTTCAGCTTGTCATGAAAGTCCACGATGAACTCCGACAAGGGCATGTCGTACACCAGCCGCACTCGCTCCAGCGTCAGGTAGTCCATGGAGCGGTAGGCGCCCCGCTTGTCCTGAATAAGCTGCATGACCTTCCCTACATACTCGGATGGAAGAAAGACAGAGAGTTTGATAAAGGGCTCGCGAATCTCCCCGATCTCCCCCACTTCGGGGAAGTCGCTGGGGCGGTGGGCTTCGACGGTCTCGCCCTTCTGAGTAACGATCTCGTAGACCACGTTGGGGGCTGTGGCCACCAGGTCCACGTCAAATTCGCGCTTCAGCCGCTCGCGGGCCACGTCCATGTGCAGCAGACCCAAAAAGCCGCAACGGAAGCCGAACCCCAATGCCACGGAGGTCTCCGGCTCGTAAGCGATGGCCGCGTCGTTCAGGCAGAGTTTTTCCAAAGCGTCCCGCAACTGGGGGTAGTCGTCGCGCTCCACTGGGTAGAAGCCGCAGAACACGACGGGCTTTACCTTGCGATATCCAGACAGGGGAGTGAGCGTAGGGCGGCTGGCGTCGGTGATGGTGTCGCCCACCCGAGCCTCGGCCAAGGTCTTGACGCTGGCGCAGATATACCCCACCTCACCCGGTCCTAGGCGCTCCACTGGCGTGAAACCGGGGCGGAACACCCCTACCTCATCCACAGGATAGCGGCCATTAGTGGCCATGAACAGAATGCTCTGCCCTGGACGCAGGACGCCGTTCACCACCCGCACGTAACAGATGACCCCTCGGTAGTTGTCGTAGACCGAGTCGAAGATCAACGCCTCCAGCGGGGAGCTGGGGTCGCCCTCGGGGGGCGGTACAGCCGTGACGACACGCTCCAATATCTCATCCACGCCCGTGCCGTCCTTGGCGCTGGTCAGCACGGCGTCTGAGGCGTCCAGGCCCACCACGTCAGCGATCTCTTTCTTAGCGCTGTCCGGGCGGGAAGAGGGAAGGTCGATTTTGTTGACCACAGGCAGAACTTCGAGCCCTTGTTCGATGGCCTGATAAGCGTTGGCTACGGTCTGGGCCTCCACGCCCTGGGTGGAGTCCACCACCAGCAGCGCCCCCTCGCAGGCCGCCAAGGAACGAGAGACCTCGTAGCCAAAGTCCACATGACCGGGGGTGTCGATCAGGTTCAGTACGTAGTCCCGTCCGTCGGCGGCGTGGTAGTCCATGCGGACGGGCACAAGTTTAATGGTGATGCCGCGCTCACGCTCCAGGGAGAGGGAATCCAGAAGCTGCTGTTTCATGTCCCGCGGCGCCACGGTATTGGTTCGTTCTAGCAGGCGGTCCGCTAGGGTCGATTTTCCGTGGTCGATATGAGCAATGATACAAAAATTCCGTATGTTTTCTTGTTTCATCTCACAACTCCGTCACATATGAATTTTCTGTGAAATACTTATTATAGTGATTTACTTTTTTGTGCAAAGTTTTTGCCGTTTATATCCACTTTTTGACCCCTTATTTCTGCGTGTGGTTATGCAAAAAGCCATAAATGGGGTTCTTAGGGGTCCACGACCCCTAAGTGGGGTATGGGGCAAAGCCCCATATGGATCAGTGCTTCCTTAACGTATTTATAGTCAAATTAGAATTAACAGGACTTTAGAGTTGTTGGCTCTTTTCCGCGCAAAGTTTTTACCATTTACGTCCGGCTTTTGGTCTCTTATTTCCGCACATGATTGCGCAACCCGCTATAGGAGGCAAAACCCCTGATTTTCCTCAGGGCATGGCGAAGGACCTCGGCGTTTAGGGGGCGATCTCCATAGTAGTGTTCCTCAAAGGCGCGGACGAAGGGCAGGGCCAGTGCCCGGAGGTGGGGGTCGGCGACGTGGGTCAGGAACTCCGACAGCCCCTCGCTCTCGAGGCGACGATAGCCGCGCTGCCCCATGACCCGCGAGAACTCGGCGAGCAGCGTTATTTCCAGCCTACGGCCCCTCAGGTAGCATATGAGGTAAAAAAACGCCCCGCAGGCCACAAGAGCGCCTAAAACAGCCACAGGAACGGACAGCGCTCCCCCCAGGCGGAGCAAGCCATCCCGCGTGGGGGTTAGCGACGCCTGCGGGTTCCGGATGATCTCCCTCAGGTTTCGCAGGATTTCCGCCTGCGTCTCCCAGTTGTAGGTGACGATCAGCTTTGACCACTGGTGGTCCAGTAAGTCCAGGTACAGCGCCAGGGTGTCGTAGGCGGAAAGCCCGCTGCCCGCCCCTTGACCCAGGGGAGTGGGGTCGTGACGGACCCACGCGCCCGATGCCTCGTTCCAGGCCTCCACCCAGACGTGAGCGTTCTGTTCCTGCACGATGTAGTAGTTTCCCGCTTCATTGTAAAACCCTCCCCTATAGCCTCCCACCATGCGCGCTGGTACTCCCGCCATGCGCAACATGACCGCCATTGCCGCGGCGAAGTACTCGCAGTTGCCCTGCTTGTCCACGAAGATAAACCGGTCCAGCGCGTCCCAGGTGTTGGGCAGTCCCTCCATGGAGTAGGAAAACTCCGAAAAGAACTTCATGATCGCGTCGATTTTTTCACGGTCGTTCAACCCCACTGTAATGCCCGCCGTCAGTGTCTGAAGGCGTGGCATGAAGTTGGCGGGCAGCCGCAGACAGCGTCGCTTGTCAGGCTCTATGTCCTCAGGGGAGGGGCTCATGCGAGGCGATAGAATGGAAATGGCTCGGTACTGCACACGGCGTCCCATGGTACTAGAACGATGGCGGAACACCCCAGCCCCGTCCGCGATGACGTCCACCCCGATGACGGCCAAGGGCTGATCCAGCGCGAAAAGGCGCCCCTGATTTCCCGCTTCGAGAGAGATTTCCTGTTCGATGCGCGGGACGCTCGTGTCCGGAATGAAGACTCCCCGGCTGTTTCGGGAAGCGATCCACGTCCTTCCGTCGAAGATGTCCAGCACCACGCCACGCCAATAGGGGGTTTGGGGTTCCAACTTAACCATTTCCGCGCGGAAAGCAAGCTTACTGCTCGACTGAATGGCGGCCACGTCCCCCAATCGCACCTGGTCGGAAAACCCTGTAGAGGAGCTTCCAAATTGGCTGCGCATTCCAAAGATGGGCGTGGTCGCGCGAGGCAGACCGAAGAAAAGCGCCAGGCAAAGCGGGAGCATGGCCGCGAAAAGCGCCCCCGCGCGCCCGAAAAGCTGACGCAGCTCTCTAGCGGTGAGCACGGCGCGAGGCTCCTTTTCGTACCAGGTGGAGAGGAGAAGGGCCAGCGTGGCGACCAGACCCGTTCCGAAACAATAAACGATAAAGTCCTTCTCAGCGGAGAGCATCGCGTAACAGACCACCATCCCCAGGCCCAGTACCACCACCTGGACGTAGTCACGAGGTTTTCTGTCCTCCAGCATCTTGATGGCGATCATCAACAACAGCGACTCCATCAGGCTTTCCACGACGTAGTTGTAACGCGCGCGACCGAAGATGCCCCCCAGCGCGGCCAAGGCCGCCAGGTTGATCAAAAAGCGCGGCGGGTGCGGAAGCCCCAGACGCTCGATGCTCCACGCGGCCAGCATCAGCGCCAGAAACCCCCAGGTATACCCCACGCCTACTAGCTCCCTTCCCATGAAAAAGGACAGTACCGCAATGAGTGAGACGACGGCGTTCAAGACGCTCTTCAGGGGGAAGGCCATGCTACTCATAGAGGGCCAGCCTTGTCAGAAGGTCTAGCATATGCACGCGACCTGCCGCCGGGGGCGCGACCTTGCGGCGCGAGCGCAGTCCGACGGGCAGGCGCGCTTTCATGGACTCGGTTATGGCGAAGGCCGCCATGGAGAGTCCCCGCTCCACACCGCTGGCCACGAGGCGATCCAAGTCGATGACCCGCCCCGACCGCAAGGACGCGCCGTCGTAGAGGCGGGTTTTGAGTTTCCCTGTTCGGGCGGAGGACTTCCAGTGGATGTGTTTCATAGAATCCCCCTCCGTGTAGGAACGCACCCCTACGATGTCCGTCTCCACGAAGGGGTACTCCTCGGCCTGGTCTAGCGACTGGTGGAGAAAGACGGCCTGTGGGTCGCAGCGGAGAGGAAGGGGAAACACCGTTACAATGGCCCTAAAGTCCACAGGCCAATAGCGCACGAAAAAGTTGAATGGGTACACGGACATAAGCTCCACCTCCCCAGCGTCGCGCCGTCCCCGTGAGGGGAAAGTCACGAAAAGCGTTCGGCTGACGGACTCGCCCGGCTGGATCACCGGGAAAAAAACGCGCTTCTCCCCACCCCAAACCGCCTCGATGAGAAATAGAGGAACGAACCGTCTTTTGTTAACGATAGTGACGGTCACGGCGCAGGGAACCTGAGCGTATATCTCGTCGGGAAAGGAGACGGAGACCGACGCGCCCTGGATGTTGCCTCGCCCGGCCATCCCCGAAGCCAGCATGTACCCCAGCAGCGCCGCCGTAGCCAGGTACAGGAGGTTGTTGGCGCTGTTCACCGCCACCACCCCCAGCAGGATCGAGATAACGATGTAGACCATCCCTCCGCGGCGCACCCGTATCACGCGCTTCACGGCGAACCCCTCCAGGGATGGTTGGCGTCCCATGGAGCGAGAATCATAAAATTACCGGAACTTCCGCGAAAATCGCGTCTAGGGCCTCGCGCTTGGCCATCCCCTGTTTCATCTGCAGACGGTGAAGAAGCACGTCTGGGGCCATCGCTTTCACATCTTCAGGGATCACGTAGTCCCGATTTTGCATCCAGGCCAGGGTCTTGGCAAGCTGAAGCAGGGACATGGCTCCCCTGGTGGATATGCCCGCCGCTATGCCAGGGGAGGCGCGGGTCTTTTCGGTCAGGGTCAGCGTATAATCCAAGATTTTCTCAGAAACCCGGACGTTGTGCTCAATATCCGACTGAATGCGCAAAATCTCCTTCGGGGAGAACAGGGCAGAGATGTTCTCCAGTTCGGCTTTCTGGCTGCCCACGCGCAAAATCTCCAGCTCCGCGTTCCTGGGCGGGTAGCCGATGGAGACCTTCATCATGAAGCGATCCATCTGAGACTCCGGCAGGGGGAAGGTACCCGAGTGTTCCACGGGGTTCTGCGTGGCGATGACGAAAAAGGGCCGGGGCAGCCGGTAGGTGCGCCCGTCGATAGTGGCCTGTTCCTCCCCCATGGCCTCCAAGAGGGCGCTTTGGGTCTTGGGCGTGGCGCGGTTGATCTCGTCCACCAACACCAGGTTGTTGAAGATGGGGCCGGGGTGGAACTCGAACTCGCCCTTCTCCATCTTGAAAATGTTGAGTCCCGTCACGTCCGTGGGCAAAAGGTCGTTGGTGCACTGCACGCGGCCGAAGTTCAGGCCCAGCGCCCGCGCCACGGCTATGGCTAAGGTCGTTTTACCCAGGCCGGGCAGGTCTTCCAACAGAAGGTGTCCATTGGAGAAGACGCAGGCCAATACCTTTATCAGCGCGCCGTCCTTGCCGTGCAGCGACGGCGACAGGTGGGCAAGCGCCTCCTTTATGCGGGGGTTGGTGACAGGAAAAGGGGTGTTCATCATGTATGTCCTCCGAATTTATCGCGAAATTTTTTGAAAAAAAGTTTCTAAAATCATACCATCAATAACAATAAAAGCGTCATAGGCCGTTTGCACATTCAACTGGCAAACGCGCGAGTTTTACGCCGCGTTGTCGTAATTACGTGATTTATAGCGTTTTGCATAATCATATGCAAAAACAAATATGACTATCAAGTTGTCTCAGATTCCCCTGTTCCAACAAGTTGAGAGTAAGTTATAGTTGGAGTAGAAATACAGACTGTCAGTAATATGTTAAAAAATTGTCTGGCGAAACATCGCCGATTGAAACGGTAGCAAAACTTGTTGAAATAGCGTTGAAGATGTTTTTTGCCCAATCCATGATATGTCCCGCTTAGAGCATCTAACATA
>JAITGK010000080.1 GCA_031280635.1 Synergistaceae bacterium | reverse complement strand
TTATGATGAATTGGTGGAAGGCATGAAAACGGCTCTTGAGAGCTTTACTAAATCTGATATCGCCAATTGGTTTTCTCATGTTGGCTATATTGCTAATTCATAGCGGAATTGCTATATGGTGAGGTACTTCAATATGATATGAAGGATGACCTTAAGATAGCGACTGACCAGTCTGGAGTATTGTGGATAATTGAGACAGACAAGAATAACAAAGTTGTCTCAATATCAGCGTACGATAAGACTGATGAGATTATCGTACTATTCGCTGAGTTTGCTAAGAATGGTAAAGCTAAGCGGGTACTGATGCACGCTAGCAGGGTATCTGGGTAGGAAGTTGGTTCAAACTAGACTATATAGAGTTCATCAAATATAGTCTAGTTGTACATATATCACATGTAAAAGAGGAGGTGTTCTTATGTTCTTGTACAACAGAATAGTAACATTTTTGTATCTATATGGAGGATATCTGTAGATATTTAGGATATCCGCTCCCAGTCTCTAAGATTGCTATCTAACTATAATCTTATAGGATGGGATTTGGTGACAATGGGATGTATTATTGGGTACGAAAGTGTTGAATATCCGATATCGAGTAAATTAGAAGATATTGTGATATATCCATATATGTATTCCAATGTTACCAATGCATTATTGTTCTTCTATGATATGAATCTGAGTCTGTTAGACGCTTTGATAATCGCCAAAGTAAAGTGTTCTATACTGGATGAAGATGACTACTACGGAGAACTATTCATATCCACATAATATAGATAGCGTATATGTTGGATATGAACGCTAATGAGATTATCCATGCGCGAAGAAAGGAATATGGTCATGAAAAAGCAATTACATAGTATACATTTAGGTTCTACCTTCAATCCTAGTAAAGAATGGAGGTGTGATCTAGATGAATGCCAAACTGTGATTATTGCTGAGTCGGCTGAAGATTGCGACGACTGAAGGTTAGTCGTCTAATGATGGGTATAATAGTATAGACAGTATACCCATCCTCTAGTTTCATTAGAGGATGGGTATTTTTTTGGAGGTATATGATGAATAAAGATAGTAAGAATCTAGTGATCAAAATTATTGATATGACTAGTCTGATATTATTTGTGATAGTTCTTGGATATTGTCTGAATGTGATTACATATGGCAAGTTATACGACTATCTATCAATGCATGATTACCTTGTTAGTAAAGATCTAGAGAAGCTTAGATCTAATCCATCATATACTAAGAGTAAGAACAAATATAGGCTATTTGATGACTTTGCTATGCAAGCTTCATATATTACATATCGTGATGGTACTATATTGGGGATTATGAATATGGATGATATCAAGATGAATCTATTAGTCGATACTAATACTATGACTATAGACTCTAAAATCATTCCATATGGACCGCATAAGATGAATGAGGTGATTGTTAGTACTGCCGTCAGCGATGTCATTTTCTGAAAAAGCGGCTCAAAGCTGATTGAGCGCTCGTATTGACGCCCTAGCGGATGAAGAGAGCGAGCCACCTCCAGTGTTGAGTTTTCGAGCGTTATGTCCCGTGTTTTTATAAGGATGTTGTATAAATTAAAGCGCTTACAACACTTCAATCCTGAAAGATATACCTTGTGAGGGTATTCTTTCGATTGTAGCGTCGTGAAATTTTGTCAATATTGCATTTGACTTATTTTTACTATTCAATCAGCCTGTTCTCAATCTTAATATGTCTTTAGCTCTTAAGTTGTTGACATTGGTTGCGCTATCGATAAAGGCTTTTCTCCACGTTCCAACGCTCAAATTACTCTTTCTCGAAATTCTTATGGCTTCATTACTTATATTATCTATCTTTATTTACATTTTTGCAATACGCTATAAACAACACTCTCAAAAAATATTCCCCTTCACTTTGCTGAAATTTCCTGAAACAACGCCGCGTCCATCAATTTGAGGTCAGGTGAAACCAACGGACAAAAAGGCATTTTTTCAATGACGTCCTTTTCGAGATCCACGCCTTTCGCGATCTCGATGACCCTGATCCCTTCCGCCGTCAAATCAAAAACGCATCTCTCCGTAATATAGAGAACTTTTTGTCCTTGTTCCAGAGCAAAACGCGCGCTTGCGCTGATCTGATCGACTTGAGCGCAAAACTTCGGATATCTGCCTTCTTTAAGCACGGTAAGGCCGTCATTGTGGATGCTAACACTCAAGCCGCCCGCGCTGAACGGGAAACAGTACGTCACATACCGCGCTGTCTGCGTTATGTTGACGAACCCTCCGACGCCGATCACCCGGTCGCCCGCCAGGCTCACATTCACGTTGCCTACGGCATCCACCTGCATGGCGCCCACAAAGGTCATATCCAGCATTCCTCCATCATACAAGTCGAAGATCAGCGCCATATCCATCAACATATCCGCGTTGAAGCTGGCGCCGAAATCAAGTCCTGCCGACGGGACGCCGCCAATCACCCCTGCCTCCACGGTCAGAGTAACTTTTGCCCCCACCTTCATTTCAGCGGCGGCTTGGGGGATCATCTCGGGAATTCCAATGCCCAGATTGACCAGGGCTCCGTCGATGAGTTCCAGCGAAGCGCGGCGGGCAATAATTTCATGAAGGGCGCTTCTCTCGCGTTTACGCCCAGCTTGGACGCTGAGTTCCTTGACCTGATCCACAAGCGCGTCGCAGTCTTCCCAGGGAACGCGCAACGCTCCGGTGTAAGCCGGATTGTAGCGGGAAATCATAGTCTGCCACTGATCGGGAACCACCACGATATAGTCCACAAGGATACCGGGTATCTTGACTTCTCTGGCGTCGGTCGGCACGCCAGACAGGCGTTCCACCTGTACCACTACCTTCCCTCCGTTGAGCCTGGAGGCCAGGGCGCAAGAATAAGCGTCGCCATAAAGGGGCTCTTTTTCCATCGAGATATTGCCGCTGGGATCCGCCGTGGTTCCTCTCAACAGCGCGAGACTCGGTCGTATTCTTTTATAGAAAAGATATTCCTCGCCGTCCAGCTCCATCAGTTCGACCAATTTTTGTTTGGAACGCGCGTTCATAGCGCCTCCGCCGTGACGCGGATCGATAAACGTATGAAGCCCGATCCTGCTGAGAATACCTGGCTTACCTCCAGCGGAGGCGCGGATGAGATGGGACATGACTCCCATAGGAAAGTTGTATCCCTCAATTTCGTTGTCCGATATTTGCCTGCAAATGTTGAGCATAGGTGTGATATGGCTTCCCAGCGTACCCTGGATCATGCCTTTCTGGCTCATGTGCTCGACCATTCGCCCCTCTTGCCACACCCCCAGCCCGCCGTTGTGGATGACGCGCATGTTCCTGGGCTCTCCCGTCTTTCGAAAACGTTCGCCAATGGCAAACGCCAAAGGTTCTGGAAAGCCCAATGACCCAAAAGCGTTGAATATTAGAGTTTCTCCGCTGCGAATCACAGCCGCGGCCTCTTCGAGGCTGACTATCCTGGCCATGCCATCCGCTCCCTTCCCCAAAAATCAGCCATCGGCCCTTGTCGTTTTCATTGCGCGATTCTGGCAAAAGCGTCTTTTTCAATACCGCGCGCGATGACGATCTTCTGCACCTCTATAGTCCCATCCACTACTTTAAAAATTCGCGCCAAATTCACGCAGCGCGTGATCTCGGAGTTCCATGCGCACCCTTCGGCGCCAAAAAGCTGCGCGCATTCCAGGGTGACCTTTAGAACAGCGTTAGGGACGAACAGTTTGTTGACAGCCGCCTGAGTGGAGACTCGTTCTCCGGAGTCTTTTAGCGAAGCGGTATGGTATACCGTCCATCGAGCTGCCTGAACCAGCGCGGTCAGCTCGGCCAGCTGCCATTGTACAGCCTGATTCTTCAGGATGGGCTGACCGAACGTCACCCGCCGAGCCAGGTGATCCGCCGTTATGTCGAGCGCTCTTTGAGCGACCCCTACCGCAATGGCCGGCACAAAAACGCGGGCCACGTCGATGGCCTTCAAGGCCTCTTTGAACCCATCGACGGAAAGAAGGTTCTCCCTCGGGACTACGACGTCGTCGAAGTGGAGCGTTCCGCATGACATGGCGTTGCCGCCGATACGCTGACGGTCTTCCGCAATGGTAAAGCCCGGCATACCCTTTTCCAGCAGCAGCATAACCATACCTTTGGCCGTACCGTCTTTTACGATCACGGTAAAGTAGTCGGCGTCCAGACTGTCGGAAGCCCAGTCCTTGTGGCCGAATACGTGGTATCCATCTTCTTTCAGCTCAGCGGAGGCCTCCGTCATGGTGGGGTCACTGCCGCCTGATTTTTCGGTGAGGGCGAAACAAGTTAGTTTGTTCCCTTTGATCATGTCAGGCGTCAGGGCTTTCACCTTGTCTGTCGTGTCGTAAAAAGTCGCGATTTCAAAAGCGATGTTATTGTGAAGCTGGATAAAAAACGCGACGCCGCCATCACCGTATGCCAATCCTTCGTAGGTTAAAGCGGTCTCCAGGTAATTGCAACCTTTACCGCCTACTTCAACGGGAGCTCCGACTCCAAAAAAGCCATGATCTTGTAAAAGTTTTCTCACTTTATCCGGCAATTTTCGGTCGGCTTCCCATTGCGCGGCCTCTGGCGCAAGGTAACGAACGGAAAATTCTTTGGCTTTGAGAAAGATGTCCCGCTCTCTTTCCGTTAGCAATACAGGCATGTTCTGTATCCTCCTTAAACGTGGATTGATATTTATAGTCAAAGAACTTGAAAAAGACGCGCTTCCTGTATACAAAAGACTCTAACCATCACCCGACCTCCAGGTCGTATTCATTGGCTGCTGGCCAAAGTTTCAGGAAAGTTTCTCGACCCGTAGCGATCTTCTATGCAGGAAGTATTGAGCGATGGTTCCAATGACGCCATTAGGGATAACCAAAATGACAAAAATCAACAGTACCCCGTACACGATCAGATAAGCGCCCTGATAGGTGCTGCCCAGCCAGGTACGCAGCATGATCTCGGTAGGAGTAAGGACAAAGCCTCCGATCGCGGGGCCAAAGACCGTGCCCGCCCCCCCCACAATGGAAAGAATAGCTGCTTTTTGGGAAATGATTATATCAAACGCTCCTTCGGGATAGATGAACAGCACGTATTGAGCGTAAAAACATCCCGCGACGCTGGTAAAAAACGCGCTGATTATCAAAGCGATAACCTGATTTTTAAAAAGGTTAATCCCCAAGGAAGAAGCCGCCAGGTCATTTTCACGGATAGCTATCAGGTTGGAACCCAAACGCGAGTGGCGGACGCGAATGGTGGTCACCAGCACCACCAGCAGCAAAATCACGAATATCGTGAAATATATCTTATACGAACGAAAAATGATGTTGACCAAAGCGGGGTCGAAGCGGATAGTAATACCGCTCGCGCCGCCAGTGAGGTCCGTAAACTTGACGGCAAGAATTTGTAAAATAGTGCACAGCGCTATAGTGGAAAGGGCGAAAAACGGCCCTTTCAGACGCAGCACCAGTACGCCTATAAGAAACGCCAGCAACATCGCCATGACGCCTCCGGCGAAGACGCCAAGCCAGGGTGTGAGACCAAGCTTGGTGTAGAGCAACACCGACGTGTACTGCCCTATCCCAAGGAACGCCCCGTGTCCTAAAGAAAGCTGGCCTGTGTAACCGCACATGATGTTCCAGGCTACGGCAATAATAGAATAATATGTAGAGGTGATGAGAATATCCAGATAAAATTTGTTGTCAACCACAAGCCCTGAAAAAAGCGAAACGATCAGGATCGCGCAAAAGATCAGGTCGCGCTGTTTGGGCGAAATTTTTTTCATGACCTTTTCACCTTTTTCATATTCACGCCAGAGAACAACCCCTCCGGTTTAAAGACCAACACGGCCACAAACATGGCGAAATACACCACCTGACGCAGGTCGGCGCCCAGGTAGAAGCCGCTGGTTGTCTCGCATATTCCTATGAGCATGGCGCTCATCAAGGCGCCCTGCAAGTGCCCCAATCCGCCAAGGACAACGGTGACCCACGCGATCAGGTTATAGCCAGAGCCCAGCGTGGGGGTGGTGGGATAAATCGACATCAGAAGGCCGCCAGACAGGCAGGCCATGCCCGTGCCCACGCAGAAGGTGATCAAGTCGATGGTTCCCACGGGGATACCCACCAGCATGGCCGCGTTGCGGTCGTCTCCCACGGCGCGCATGGCGCGCCCAGTGGAGCTGTAGTGAATAAACACCAGAAACGCGGCTGTCGCCAGCATGGCGATCACGAAGGTGATCAGCGAGCTGATGGCTATGTAAATACCGCCTACCTGAAGCCCCGAAGAAAACGTGCTGGGCACGGACTTGAAATCCGACTTAAACATCAACAACGCCGTATTTTGCAATATCATAGAAAGGCCCATGGTAAACAAAACCTGGTTCAGATCGGACTTCCCTATCGTGAAATGGGCAAACGCGTAGATAACGACGCCAAGCGCCACCGCCATCAAAAGCACAATCGGCCAGGAAAAATAAGCGTTCAGGCCAAAAAGAAGGTAACAGCCATAAGCCATGTACATGCCGGCCATAACCACATCGCCGTGAGCAAAGTGGATAAATTTGGAGACTCCCAGCATAAGGGAAAGCCCCACGCTCAACAAAGCATAAATACCGCCCAGCAACATGCCCGACACGATCAACTGCAGCAGCATTTTCATACCCATACCTCCCTTGCCGAAAAAATCGCGGCCTCCGATCCATAAAAACGAACCGGAGGCTTCTCGCCCCAAAATTTTTTTATTTATTTAAAGCGAACGTCCCAAGCAGGCATAGGAATGTACTCCGGCTCTTTGGTGGCCAGGAAGTCGGGGTAAATGGTGACGAGCCTGCCGTCTGTCCACTGCATAACCGCAATGACGCAGCGCTCGTTTTGGCCTTTTTCGTCGAACTTAACGCCCGCGCCGGTGGGCAGCGTACCCACGGGAATGTCAATTTTTTTGGCGGCCGCGATCAGGGCGTCCAGATCGTTCACATCCCCTACGACGGCAATGACGTTGTTGAGCAAAACCCACGTTGCCTGCCAGGCCAGATAACCAACGGTCGTGGGGGGAAAGCCCTTCTGCTTCTCGAAGCGCTCGCTGAACTCCTTGACCAACTTTTGCGTCTCAGGGTCGAGCTTCGCGATGGCCGGAGCGTTGGTGGGGTCCAAATCCAACTGTCCCTCCGCGTCCTGACCCAAGTTTTTTGGATAAGCGGCCGCGTTGTAACCTGAGCCTATGCCAAGAAACACCTTGGGAGCGTAATTGAATATCTTGGATTTTTTCGTTATATCAATGCCGTCATTGATGTACGATGTGACGATGACGATGTCCGGATCGGCGTCTTTCATCTTGAGGACGATAGGGGAAGTATCCGTGGTCTTGGCGTCATAGAGCTCGTCAAGCATAAGATTCAGATTGTTAGCTTTGGCATAACGCCTAACGCCTACGGAAAGAGACTGGCCAAAGTCGCTGTTTTCACTGACGACCCCTAACTTCAGGTCCTGAGGTTTGATACCTATCTTCTCACCGAAAGCCACGGCAATTTTCGCGGCCTCCTCTCCGAAGATAGAGCCGCTGATGTGCACGCGAAACACAGCTTTATAGCCCTGTTCCGTCAGGCGGTCCAGCACCGAGACGTTTTCCCACCAGAAGACGTCGTTGCGATCGCAGATGCTGGCGGCTACCTCTACGATGGAGCTGCCGTAACAACCGGTGATCAGCTTCAGGTTCTCGTTTTGGATCAAACGGTTGATCTCGGTCTGAGCCGTTGCGGCGTCAGGAATGTCGGCCTCAACGGTTTGAATGGGCCTCCCGTTTACTCCCCCTCGCTCGTTGAACATGTCCACGGCCAAGCGAGCGCCCCAATGATCGTCATCACCGGTGATGGCTAAATTTCCACTCCGCGGGTTGACGAGACCGATACGGATGGGCTCGCCTGCCGCAGGCGCGGCCCAAGCGTCACTGACCCAGCCCGAGGCGCGCGTGAAAGAAAACACCGATACCACGCACAACAATAACAGCCCAAACAACTTCCTCATAACAAATTCCTCCTCAAAATAGGATATTCCGTCCCCGCTGGACGGTAAAAACGACAGAATTTCACACAGTTGAGTCAGCTGCCAATGAACACGACCTGGAGGTCGGGTGAAGCGGTTGGAGCCTGTTACGCTTGCGCTGCGGACATTCGCTAGATGCCCAAGTACGTCCTGCGCAGGTCGTCATTCCCAAGAAGTTCACGCCCCGAACCCGACAAGGTGATTTTGCCGTTTTCCATAACATAGCCAAAACTTGCCAGTTCAAGGGCTTTCTGCACGTTCTGCTCCACCAAAAAAACAGTTACGCCTTCCATCTGAACGGTTTTTATAATCTCAAAAACCTGCGAAACGATAATGGGCGCCAGCCCCAGAGAGGGCTCATCCATTATCAAAAGCACAGGATCGCTCATCAAAGCTCTGGCTATAGCGCACATTTGCTGTTCCCCTCCGGACAAAAGCCCGGCCGGCTGGCTACGGCGCTGGCCCAAAATTGGGAAAGCCTCCAACATTTGCTTGAGGTTCTTTTCTTTTTTTGCCTGAGCCCGTCGAGGATAAGCTCCCAACAATATGTTTTCGTAAACGGAAAGAGTGGGAAACAGGCGTCTTCCTTCCGGACACTGGATAAGGCCCATTTCGACGCGCTGGCGGGGCGAGAAGTGAGTGATGTTTTCCCCAAGAAATTCCATTTCTCCACCCCACGGCTTGTTGATACCGCTGATGGTGTTGAGCAGAGTCGTTTTGCCCGCGGCGTTGGAGCCGACCAACGCGGTGACCTTTTGGCGCTCTACCTCCAGCGAAGAACCGAAAATGACCTGGCTTTCACCATATCCGGTTGACAGTTCCCTAATTTTTAACATTGTAATCTTCCCCCAGATAAGCCTTGATCACCTCGGGATTCTTCACGACGTCTTCTGGCGCTCCATGGGCTATCACGCGGCCGTTGTTGAGTATGACTACGTTGTGCGAAAGTTCCATGATACATTTCATTTTGTGCTCAATGATCAAAATGGTAATGCCTGAAGCGTGGATTTTTTTCACCATAGCCATCAAATGTTCGGTTTCCTGCGGGTTCAAACCTCCCATGACCTCGTCCAGCAGAATCATTTTGGGTTCGGTTGCCAGGATACGCGCGATCTCAAGGCGTTTTTTGATAGCCAGCGGCAGGTTTTTAGGCAAAGCGTCCTTGTGCGCGGCGATGTCAAGCCGCTCCATTATCTCCAAAGCCTTACGTTCAGCGTCCCGCCTTTTGGAATAGCGCTGGAAGGCTCCAACCACCACGTTGTCCAACGACGAAATATTGTCAAAAGGCTTGGCCACTTGAAAAGTGCGAACCAAACCATAGTCGGCGATTTTGAAGCTTTTTTGGGAAGTAATGTCCTTCCCTCTGAAATGAATGGCGCCGGCTGTCACGGGATACACGCCGGAAATCAAATTGAACAGCGTCGTTTTTCCCGAGCCGTTCGGGCCTATGAGGCCGACGATGCTGTTTTCCGGGACGTCGAAAGAGACGTCGGAAACGGCCGTCAGCCCGCCAAAATTTTTTGTCACATTTTTGATTGAGAGCAAATCGGCACACCCCTTTCGTTCAATTTCCTCACAAGAAATCCCTCATGATTTTGCCGCCCACGGATGCGACGCGAACGAAGGCAGTCGCGCGAAAGCCATCACTCCCCGCTCAACCAGTCCCTTGATTTTTCAATGGCTTTCCGCCATCCCTTGTATTTTATCTCGCGCTCTTCTGGAGTGAGGGCTGAAGAAAAAACACGATCTTTTTTCCACAAAGCTCTGAGTGATTCAAAAGAATCCCAGAATCCTACGGCAAGACCTGCCGCGTAAGCCGCGCCTAAAGCGGTAGTTTCCCTGAACATGGGACGCACGACGCTAAGCCCGGCAATGTCGGCCTGCATTTGCATCAAAGTGTCGTTGGCCACGGCGCCGCCGTCTACTTTCATCTCCGATACCTTCACGCGCGAGTCTTTCTGCATGGCTTCGAGCACATCACGCGTCTGATAACAGATACTTTCCAACGCGGCGTAAATCAGGTGCTCTTTCCGCGCGTAGCGAGTAAGGCCCACCAGCGTACCTCTAGCGCCCATATCCCAGTAAGGGGCGAAAAGCCCGGAAAAAGCTGGAACGAAATACGTTCCCCCCGAATCTTTTGCTTTGTTCGCGAAATATTCGCTGTCCTCGGCGGTATCTATAATCCGCAGATTGTCCCTAAGCCACTGAATGGTCGCTCCCCCCATCGCCACAGAACCTTCCAGCGCGTAAACACAACTGCCTTTTTTTAAGCTGTAAGCTGGCGTGGTGAGCAGTCCATTTTGGGACGACGCGCAGACGTCGCCGGTGTTTAACAGCATAAACAGCCCCGTGCCATACGTGTTTTTCACCATTCCCTGGTCGAAACACGCTTGGCCGAAAAGCGCGGCCTGCTGGTCGCCAAGTACCCCGGAAATTGGAATGCCGGCCTCGAAAGAAACATTTTTCGCGGTCTCTCCGTAAACGTGGCTGGAAGGTTCGATGCGCGGCAGCATAGACGCCGGTATGCCCAGAAAATCCAGCATCTCTTCGTCCCATTCGAGGGCGCGTATGTTCATAAGAAGCGTGCGGGACGCGTTTGTCACATCCGTGGCATGTATTCCACCCCTGACCCCTCCCGTTAGATTCCATACAAGCCAGGTATCTATCGTCCCAAAGAGAAGGTCTCCGCGTTTCGCCCTGTCTTTGGCGCCAGGCACATTGTCCAGTATCCATTTCAGCTTGGTGCCGGAAAAGTAGTTGCTTATCAGCAGTCCTGTTTTGTCTTTGACTTTTCCGGAGCCTGTGGAAGATTGCTCCCAGCCTTTCGTGTTTTGCCATTCGGCACAAAAATCCTGAGTACGCGCGCATTGCCACACTATCGCGTTGTAGACAGGCTCGCCGGTATTTTTGTCCCACACCACCACCGTCTCGCGCTGATTCGTTATTCCAAGAGCCATGGGGCGTGAAGAGGGCGATTTTGCCGCCGCCTCGCGGATAACGTTTTGCGCGCAAAACCATATCTCGTTCGCGTCATGCTCCACCCACCCAGGACGAGGGCATATCTGAGCGTGCTCCTGTTGATGAGAAACCACCGGAGTTCCTTTTTCATCAAACAAAATGCAACGGGTACTTGTTGTGCCCTGATCCAGCGCCAATACACAATCTTTACCCATCATCTCTCACCTCGTCACTCGAATGGAAAGCGGTACTTCGCGAGCCTCCGTTTGTCGCGCACGGCAACCCGTTCTTTCTGAACCGATTCATTTACCAAAACGCCTGTGTCCTTGCGCTCAAACCACACAAGATATTCCATATTCCTCCCAAAATAGACACGTACTCAAAAAAATAAACACATATAATGTTTATACGCCCTTCTGCCGTATAAACATTATATGTGCCCCCTCTCTTGTCTCAACAGACGCATTCGCGCTTTTTTTAGTTTTTTATTTTGACATGTCCCCCATATAAAGTCAACTGACGTGAAAATTATAGCGCCGCAAGCGTTTGATTTAAAAACATCATTATTTATAGCGGGTCGCATAATCACGCGCGGAAATAAGAGGCCAAAAACCTGACGCGAACAAAAAAACTTTGCGCGGAAAAGAGTCAACGACTCTAATCAGCGCTTCCTTATCTCCGCGTCACTTCTCGTTTCAGCCAAGAAAGCCAGAGAGTAAGTCAATTATATCGCGTGTCGAAATCCCAGGGAGCTCCACCCGCTAGACAGCCGCCGTCGATATGCACCATCATGCCTGACATGTACGAGGACGCGTCGGAGGCCAGGAGAATCGCCGTACCCACGATCTCCTCCGGCGCGCCGGGACGTTCCAAGGCGATACGCTCCTTCAGGTACTTGCTACGGGTGGGGTGCTCCCAGGTGACGGTGGTCAGGGGGGTCAGGATGTGACCTGGCGCGATGGCGTTGGCCCGAATACCGAACCTCGCCCACTCCACCGCCATGGAGCGCGTCAGGGCCGTCACGGCGCTCTTCGTCGCGCCGTAGACGCTACACCCGCCCAGCATAGCTACGGAGTTGTGGGAGGCCATGTTGATGATGTTGCCCCTCCCCGCCTTCCTCATATGCTTGGCCACCTCTTGAGAGATGAAGTACAAACCCTTTAGATTGATCCGCATGATACGGTCGTAGGTGCTTTCCTCCACGTCCAACAGCCCCTCGCGCTTATTGATACCCGCGCAATTGAACAACACGTCAATCCGTCCGCAGGCCGCAATCACCCGTTTCACGCAGTCCACGACGTCGCCCATGCGGGTCAAGTCCAGCGTGAAGGATGACGCGCTTCCGCCCTCCGCGCGAATTTCTTTTTCCAGATCCGCCAGTCTGTCCGCGTCCATGTCGCAGAGCGCCATCTGGGCTCCCGCCTTCGCGTAGCCCTTGCAGATGACGCTGCCGATCCCCCCCGCCGCTCCCGTGAAGAGGATCACCTTTCCCTTAAGGGAAAAAACCGTTTCAAGATACCCAGCAATGGAACCCTGCCCGTCCGCGCTCAATCCAATCACCAATCCTTTGTCGTCACTCCGTTTGCGCGTCCATCTTTTTGTAGTATGCCCGGGCCCGCGCCACGCCCGTCCAGATCAGCCACGCCACGGCGGCCAGTAGTACCAGTCCAATGGGACGCTCCAGAAGCGGCGTTATCCTCCCGCGACTTTGCATGAGGGCCTGACGGAAGCTCACATCGGCCAAGGGCCCAAGAATCAACCCAAGCACCATGGGCGCCAGGGGGTAGTCCATCTGCCTCAGCGCGTAGCCGATCACCCCAGCGAAGAGCATGAGATAGACGTCGAAAATCCGAACTCCGCCACCGTAAGCCCCAATCACCGTCAGGGGAACCACCAGGGGCAAAAGAATTTCCCTCTTGATCTTCAGTATCCCCACCATCGGCTTCGCCAGCAGCAGCCCCCAAAAGAGCATCGCCAAGGAGGCGCACATCAGGGCGGCCCCCACCATAGGCAGGAAAGCCGGGTTCTCGATATTGAGCATGGGGCCGGGGCGGACCCCGTGGAGGTTCATGGCGGCCAAGAACATAGCGGCTGGCGGGCTCCCCGGAACGGCCAAAGTCAAGAGGGGGATCATAGCCCCGCCGATGACGGCGTTGTTAGCCACTTCGGGGCACACCACCCCCTCTAGGACGCCGGTGCCGAACTTTTCGCCGTCCTTAGAGCGTCGCTTGCCCATGTCATAAGCCAGCCACGCGCCCACGTCCTCTCCCGCGCCGGGAATGATCCCGATGATTACCCCAATGATCCCGGAGCGCAGCACGGACGGAAGAAGCGACTTAAACACGCTCAAGGGCGGAACGATCCTCCCGATTTTTCCCTCGATCTTATAGGGAACGCTTTCTTGCAGCACGCCCAGCACCTCGGAGACGCCGAAAACCCCGATTAGGGTGGCTATCAGGGGAATGCCCCCTTTGAGCTGAAGGTTGCCGAAGGTGAAGCGGGGAAAAGCGTAGATTCCCTCCATCCCAACCATGGAGAGGGCGAACCCAAAAAAACCCACGATCCAACCCTTTATCGGGTCTTTGTCGGTGCTCATGGAGCCGCAGATCATGATGCCGAACAGCGCCAAAAGGAACATCTCCCAGTGGCCGAACTTCATGGCGAGGCGGTAGAGCACCGGCGTCAGCGTCAGCATGATGAGGATGCTGAACACGGTGCCGATGAAGGACGCGATGAAACCCGTCCCAAGGGCCAGGCCTCCCATGCCTTTCTTGGCCAGGGGAAAGCCGTCGAGGCTGGTGGCCGCCGCCGCTGGGGTACCAGGGATGTTGATCATGATGGCGGAGCACAGCCCTCCCGAGGTGGCCCCCACGTAGACGGCCAGGAGGAAGGCCACGGCGCGCTCCAGCGGCATCCCGTAGGAGATGTTGATCAGGAGCGCCAGGGCCATGGTGGCGGTGAGGCCGGGGATAACGCCCACGAGAAGCCCCATGACGGAACCTCCGAATATGAGCGCGATGATCCAGGGGTCTCGCGCCATGGCGGCGAACATGCCAAAGATATGCTGGAAGTAGTCCATGAACCGCGCCTCCTTATGGCATAGGAATCCGAAAAATTTGGGTGAATACGTACTGGACAATGACCGGCGCGGCTATCGCGATGGAGATGATCCAATACCACCTTGCCGCCTTGAGGAAGAAGAACGTAAGCAGAAGGTAGGCTATGCTCAAGTAAACAAAGTCGGTGGTTCCCAGCAGGGCCACGTAGCTCAGAATAAGAAGGAAAACGACCCCTCCCTTTTTGAACACCGGGGAGGTGAAGCTCTTTTTGAGACTGGCTGGGGAAAGAACGCGTAACGCGTCCGCGCAACCTCCTCGTAGTGAGGAGGTATAAGCGAGGAATATTCCGAATAAAATGAAAAGGACTCCTAAAATCGCGGGGAAAAAACCGGGCGAGATGAGAAAGTTCTGATACACCCTCATGTTCAGCGCTCCAGTGAGAAAGGCGCCACCAAACAGTGCCAGTAAAACGCCAGTGATGAAGTCCGCTCCCGCCAGTTTGGAGGCGGGGAGTCCAGTGACTGTGTTTTTTTGCGTTTCTTGCGCGTGTTCACTCACGAGACGGCCTCCTTTTTATTGACCACGACGTTGAGCAAAGAGCCAGGACATGAATTCTTCGTTATAGTACGGAGCGATCTGACCGAAAAAATGAGCCGAAGAATATGTATAAGTTCCTGATGGAATATACTCTTCGCGCAACTTATTGGCGGCAATGCCATTTTGTTTCAGCAATCCGACGTTGATCTCGGTATTGTGAAAGTCCACCGTCGCGTCGTCATAAGCATGGGAAGCCCAAATGGCGGTACTGCCCTTCACTACTTTTTGAGCGTCATCTGGATTCCAGATGCCCGCGGGCGCCGCGATATAGGCCGCGGCGAAATAGTCAGGCCGCGCGGCAAGCATGGCCACTCCGCAACCGCCCCCATTCGAAAAACCCTCCAAATAAACTCGACTGGAGTCCGTTTTACCGGCCAGATCGGTAAAAGGCGCTTCACCCTTTACCAGCTTGTCCAGCAGTTCAAACGAGGCAACGCCAAAATGCGTCAACGTGTAGCCCTTTTTGCCATCCGTTGGGTCGATTGCCATAGCGTAACTGACGGCATTTTCGTCGTTTCCGCCGTTCCTGTCAGGATTGAAGCCTTTAACAGGAGGCCATGCGGAGAAATCATATGTGGTAATGTGCGGCGTCAAAACAATGCATCTGCGGTCGCCGCCAGGGCCTTGAGCTTCGGAGCGCTTCGAAAAAGCGGTTCCCAGTTGATACCGCCTGATGCTCATATCGGGAGGCTGTCTGGTCTGTCCGCCGCCATGAGGAGCTAGTATGACGGGGAGTTTCTCATTAGTACCCAGGTTGGAGGGAACGTAAAGAAGGTAGTTGATGTACGTGCCATTGGAGGCTTTGTAGGCAGGGCCGTCATAAGCGATCGTTTCTCCGGCTGTATTCCTGCCCGAACCGCCGTTTTTACCGGTGAAGTTTTTAAAATGCCTATAACTTGGGACACCGTCGGCTACGGTAACTTTAATGGTGTAGGTGGCGACGTCACTGCCGTCCGTCACGCTTACATAGGCAAAGACCACCTTTTTGCCGTTCAACCCCTCGGAATAACGGCCAGCGGCTTCAAGTCCCGCGGAATTGGCGTAGAGTGGCGGTTTTATAATCTGAACCGTTGCCGTACCTTTTGGAAAACTTATACGAGGCCAATCTTTGGCGTAAGGCCACCATTCTCCGTTTTTTTCGCGTTTCGGGGCGTCGCCGTTGACGCGGGCGTCAATTTCATACGACGACGCAATATTGATTTCAAATCCGTCCACCGCGGTGGCCGCAACCTTGACGCCTTGAATTTCCTCACCTACCTTGATGGAATAATAGTGCGTGTTTGGATCGAATTTGGGGGTAATCGTGTTGCCTGACAGGGTACCGTCATCGACAGCCAGTGAGGTCAGTTTGGGGGCTGCCGCGGCGAGGGTCGGGAAAACGAATACTAAAGACAACGCAATCCCCCAAGCGGCCATGCGTATTTTCTTCATTAATAAACCCTCCGCGATATTTTAGAAAACGCTGGACTGGGGCAAAGCCCTGTCCGCTTCTCTTGAAATCGGGGGCGCGGCGGAAAGAGAGCCGCGCCTCAACGTCCAACATTGATGTGAAAATTACTTATACCCGTACTTCGTCTTCTCCTTGTTCCAATCCCATTTCTCCGGACGCGGGATGTTGAACTTCTCCGGGGAGGTCTCCACCAAGCCGGCGTCGTAAAGTATCCACGCGTAGGCTGCGTACTGGTAGTCCAGCACCCTGTCGGCCTCCTCGCCGTAACGGGTGATAACTTGATAGCCCATCTTCTCGGCGAACTCCTTCATCTCCGGCTGCTGGCACGCCCAAATGAAGGCCTCTTGCAGCTTGTCCACGATGGCCTTGGGCGCTTCGCGGGGGATCATCACGGGCCAGGTCTCCGCCAGGTTGGGGATATCCTTGTAGGCGGCGCCCAGGGAGGTGATGGGCGGGATGGTGAGGGTGTCGGAGAGTTTCAACGCGTCGTTCCGGTTCAGGAAGAGAACCTTGAGCTGACCGGCGCGAGCGTAGTCGATACCCGCCGAAAAGGAAATGGAACCGATCTCGACCTCTCCGGCCATGACGGCGACGCAGGTGTTACCGTCCCCGCCGGAGGTGACGTAGTTAAGCTTCTTCGTGACGCCTGCCGCCCTCGCGAAGGCTTCCACAAAACCATGAATCCCCGCTCCCAGCGAGGAGACTCCCACGTTGATTTCCTTTTCATTCAACGCTTTGATCGCGTCCTCCACCGTGTTGATGCCTGACTTCTCAGGATTCACGACCAGCGCCGCAGGACCCTGAATGTGATGAAATCCCCACCAGTTCCAGGGCACTCCCTGGGTCGAGGTGTCCTGGATGAGAAACCCACCAAAACAGCCGGAGCCCGTCGCGAACATACTGTAACCGTCCTTGGCCAGTCCCATGACGTGCTCCGCCGCCACGGCGCTGGCCGCGCCAGGCATGTTGACCACGTTGATGGTCTCGCCCAGGCGCTTCTCCATCAGCGCGATCAGCGGTCGCACCGCCGTGTCCGTGCCCCCGCCGGCCCCGAACCCAACGAACACCGTGGGCGTGCCCTTGTCCCACACTTTGTCCGCCGCCGCGACCCCTACCGCTAGCGCTAGAACCAAAAACGCCGCCGCCAGAAAACCGTACTTCTTCATCCTACTTCCTCCTCCTTAAAAATAAAAAATAAATTGCGCCACACATCCATCGCGTCCTCTCGGGACGTTTTTTCTGGCATCGTCTACCGCTTCGCGCTTCTCATTTTTTTAGAGAGATGTTATTCAGTTTCTCGTAGAAAAGCCCCAAAGAACCGTGATCCAGAGCCTCATGCCCGTCGGCGGCCAGGTTCTGCATCATCTCCATCACCTGGGCGACCAACGGCATGGACAGGTGCAGGGCGCGCCCCGTCTCCTGAACGTTTCCGAGGTCTTTAATGTGAAGATTGACGCGGAAGCCAGGGTTGTAGCGCCCCTCGAACATCCTGGGGGCCTTGTCCTCCAGGCACTGGCCGCCTGCCAGCCCCCCTCGGATGGCGTTGAACACCTTTTCGGGGTCCACGCCCGCCTTCTTCGCCAGACTCATTCCCTCGGCCACGGCGGCGATGTTGATACCCACCAAGGTCTGGTTCACGAGCTTCGCGATCTGCCCCGCGCCAATGCCCGCCACGTAGTTGCTCTTGCCCATGAGGTCCAGCACGTCCTTCACCTTATTGTAGACCTCTTCCTTACCGCCCACCATGATGGCCAGAGTCCCTTTTTCCGCCTTTTCCTGCCCGCCGCTGACGGGCGCGTCCAGCATTTCGGCTCCCTTGCCCTCCAGAAGGGCGCACAGCTCCCGACTGACCAGGGGGGCGATAGAGCTCATGTCAACGACGATCTGCCCCTTGCGGACAGAGTCCATGATCCCGTCCTTTCCCGACACCACCTCGCGGACGTGAGGGGAGTTGGGCAACATGGTGATGACCACGTCCGACGCCGCCGTCACCGCCGCGGGAGACGCCCCCCGCTCGGCCCCAGCGGCGGCTGCCTCGTCCACAGCCGTCCCCACCACGTCAAAAACCACCAGGGACTTTCCCGCCTTCAAAAGATTTTTTGCCATGGGCTTCCCCATGATCCCCAAACCGATAAAGCCAATTTTCATTATGGATTCCTCCTTAATATAGCGAATCGCGCAAACATGAACGCTAAAATAGTGTGTAAAAAACTTACAACGGTCGCAAAAATTTTCCTAAATTTAAGAAAGAGCCAACGGATCTAAAACTTCTTCGGCGGCCTTCGCGATCACCTCGGCGGTCAGGTCATAGTGCTCCAGAAGTTGGTCGTAGTTGTGCGCGGACTGGCCGTAACGGTCGGCGATACCCACCCTCACGACCGGCAGGGGCGCCTTGCTCAGACACTCCAGAATGGCCGAGCCCAGGCCCCCAACGACGCTGTGCTCCTCCGCCGTCACCAGGGCCCGCGCCCCGGACAGGGCCGAGCGGACAGCGACCTCGTCCAGAGGCTTGATGGTGCTGAAGTTCACCACGCGGGCGCTGATATCCCGCTTCTCCAGAATCTCCCGCGCTTTCAGACCCATGCCCGCCGTGACGCCGTTCACGCACAGTACCACGTCCTTCCCCTTCGCCAAGACCAATGGCTTGCCCACCTCAAAGGGCGCGTCGTCCTCTGTCATGATGGGAAGGTCGTTGCGGTTGAGGCGGATGTAAACCGGCCCCTCAATGACCGCCGCCGCCCTCACGACCTTGGGCGTCTCCACGGCGTCCACGGGCGCCAGCACGGTCATATGGGGCAGAACCCTCATGAGGGCCATGTCCTCGAAGCTCTGGTGCGTCGCCCCGTCGCCGAAGTCGGAGAGACCCGCGCTGGAGCCCACGATCTTTACGTTCAAATTGGGCAAGCAGACTCCCTGGCGGATCTGGTCAAAGGGACGGCCGGCGGCGAACACCGCGAAGGAGTGAACGAAGGGAATTTTGCCGCACAGAGCGAGTCCTGCGGCCGCCGACACCATGTTGGCCTCGCCGATACCCATCTCGAAAAATTGACTAGGTAGGTTGTTCTCAATCTGAATGGACTGGGTTGATCCACAGAGGTCGGCGTCCAGCGCCACCACGTTCGGGTTTGACCGGGCCAGCTCCAGAAGCGCCAGGCCATAGGCCGTCCGAAGGTTCTTTTCCTGTTTTTTCTCCATAGCGGCTCCCTCCCTACATTGCCATCACGGACGAGATGGCTTTTTCCCGATCTTCGGCCGTGAGGAGGTTATTGTGGTAAGTGTGGGTGTTTTCCGCGAAGTCAACGCCCTTCCCCTTCACCGTGCGGGCGACGATGGCCCCAGGGCAGCCCTTGACGGCTGACGCCGCGTCCAGCGCCCCGACGATGTCTTCCATGTCGTGCCCGTCGATTTCGAAGGTCTTCCACCCGAACGCCGCGAAGCGTCCAGGGATGTTCTGGATGAGATAGCGATCCCTTGTTCTCCCCGTGGCCTGGATTCCGTTCATATCAACAATGACGGTGAGATTGTCCAGGCCGTAGTGATTGGCGGCCATAGCGGCCTCCCACACCTGTCCCTCCGCTAGCTCCCCGTCCCCCACGACCACGTAAACGCGGTAGCCGCGCCCGTCCACCTTGCCAGCCAAGGCCATGCCCACACCGATGGACAATCCCTGCCCCAGGGAGCCCGTGTTGGCCTCTATGCCCGGCGTCGTCCTCTCAGGATGTCCCTGGAGAAGGCTGCCCAGGCTCTTCGTGGCGCCTAGCGCCGCCTTGTCGAAATATCCGGCCTCGGCCAGGGCGGCGTATTGCGCCAGCACGGAGTGCCCTTTGCTCATGATGAAGCGGTCCCGGTCTGGATCGTCGCGCCTGTTGGGCGAGTGTCGCATTTTGTAAAAGTACAGGGCCGCCACCACGTCAGCGCAGGACATTGACCCGCCCACGTGCCCCCTATTGCCCACGCCGAGCGCGTCGATGATCCCGAGACGAACCCGGCGCGCCTTTTCCTGGAGCGTATCTAGAAGCTCTTTGTCACCCTTCGGTCTGCTCACTTTTCAAATGGCCTCCTTTATGAGTATCTGCCCGGCGTCCCCCTTCAGCAGGGCTGAAATAGCGTTGCGGGTCTCGCGCACGTGTTCGCGCATGACCCATTCAGCCTGCTTGGGGTTGCGTTCCGTAAAAGCCTGGATAATCTGTTGGTGATATTGCAACGCTTTCCCCCGTCTTTCGGCGTAGGAGGCGGAGATGACCTGCTGTTTCAAAAGGTGTTCGCGGATCAGTTCGAAGGAATGGGCGAAAAGGATGTTGCGCGTGGCCTGAGCGATGAGGCAGTGGAAGGCCATGTCCATCTCGGCGAACTCCGCCAAGTCTTTTTCGGACGAAAGGTTGTTCTCTTGCCGCTTCACGTAAGAAAGCAACGTCGCAATCTCCCCTTCGCTGACGCGCCGCGCGGCGAGGGAAGCGCAGTAGGGCTCGTAGCCAACGCGAAACTCCATCACTTGAAGGACGTCGCGGACGTTTTCGGGATTCAGGCACAGAGGGTCGGAAACTCGTAGAGACTGGTCGCTGACGAATGTCCCCAGCCCAGGGACGGTGTAGACCAGGTTGCTGGCTTTCAGAAGGTTGAGCGCCTCTCGCACGGTGGAGCGCCCCACGTTGAACGCCGTCACCAGCTCCGCTTCCGTGTAGATACGCTCCCCTGGCCGCCAAAAACCAGCCTGGATTTTCTCCCGCAACGCCTCGAAGACAAGAACGCTCCTGCTCTTTCGTTCCAAGGGAGCAAAAACGGCATTCATGAAATATCACCACCCGCGCGTGTCCTATATATGATGTCTGACATCATACACAAAGTAAAAAATTTTGTCAACACGCGCACTGTCATTCGTCTGTGAAAATGTCCGCATGAGATAGGAACGGGTCACATTGAGCAGAGACGAGAAGAAGCGTGTAGAGGTGATAGAGAGAGTTTTGTCGGGTAGCATGAGCAATGAAGAGGCGGCGGCAAGTTTGGGGGTGACGGAGAGACAACTGATACCAATTTATACTAAATTGCTTTCAATGGGGCTTGAATGGAACGGTTTAAGGCGCGCAAAGACTGCCGCTGCGTCTTTTAACTCGATAATATATTAAGCCCCCGGCTATGCCGGGGAGAATAAGCAGAGCGGAAGCGATCCGTAGAGTAACAAAATTCCCTGAACTCAAATTAAGCCCTCAGATACTGG
>JAITGK010000114.1 GCA_031280635.1 Synergistaceae bacterium | reverse complement strand
ATTTTTTACACTTTCTGAACTCCCACATTTTCTACACACCACTGCCCATCAACTCCTTCGGCGTAATTAGCTGCAAAATTATATTAATTCATCATTCATTATACAACACTCTCGATATTTTTAAACTAAACACTTGCAGCACAATGATTTTCAAAAATAATGACACACGTGTTGAAAAACCATATGACACGCGGATTTGTCGCAATATGATCATTACTTTGGCAACACTTTCCATATTTTTAATCAATACGCATTTTTTGAGCGTGAATAGCGGAACAAAACCTGATGAGAAAGGGTTATCCTGAACTATAAAGAGGTAACCGTCCAAGCGGCCAACGAAGATAGCGAAACCCCAAACGGACTTCGCCTTTTTGAGCTTGAATGGTTATACACATCTTACAGGAGGGATTTTTTATTATGAAAAAAGTTGTTTGGGTAGTGGTTGTTGTATGTCTGCTATTGAGCGCCTGTTATATGACCTCATGGCAAAACGACGCTTTGGCCGACGACAGCGGCCGAGCCGTCAATGCCGCGCACACATCGGAAAACAGTTTGAGTTGGGCTGGTATATATACGGGAACGACGCCAGGTGCGAATTCCGATATCAAAATCATCCTTACCCTAACCTATGACCTGAGGTATACAATGACGTACCAGTATGTGGACAAGAGCAAAGACGTCTATACCGACACAGGCGGCTTCAAATGGAACAGCGCCGGAAACACCATTACCCTGAGCGGCACGGATATGCCAAAACAATATAGGGTAGGTGAAGGCAAGCTTACACAATTGGACATAAACGGGCAGGTCATCACCGAGAACCCCGATCACTATGTTCTGAAACAAATCATCCAAGAATGACGCTTTTGCTTCGAGCAACCGCCCTATCCAGCCCGCGCTCCACCTACGCCTCCCACTGGAACCCTGGGACGTCCGCCACCCCGAAGCGCGACTATAATAGTGGGGCGCATAATCATGCGCGGAAATAAGAGAGCAAAAACCTGATATCAACGGCAAAAACTTTCCGCGGAAAAGAGCCAACGGCTCTAATGGAAAGTGTAATTGAAAAGTGGTCCCTGATCAAAGATGGACCACTTTTTTTCACGGTTTACTGTCGTGAGGCTTGTCCCTTGAGGTGGAGGAGTTTTGCGGCGGCTTGAGTGGCGGAGAGTTCTCCCGCCACAACAGCGCGTTCCACTTCTCCGCGGTTTGCCGCCACGGCGGGGCAGTCGTAGAAACTCTTACGGAGGTGGTCTTCCACCATGCCGTAGACCCAGGCCAAGGTCTGCTTCTTACGGCGCTCCGCCAAGACCCCACTGGTACTGACAGAGCGCATGAACTCCTCCACAACCCCCCATATCTCGCGGATACCCGTGTTTTCCAGCGCGGAACAGGTGTAGGCCCGCGTCACCCAGCCCTCCGTCGCCGGGCGGAGGTAGTGCAGGATACGCTCATACTCCACTCGCGTCGCGTCGGCTTTCATCGCGTTCGCGCCATCCGCCTTGTTGACCAGCACGGCGTCCGCCAGCTCCATCACGCCCTTTTTCATGCCCTGCAACTCATCCCCCGCGCCCGTAATGACCAGGAGCAGGAAAAAATCCACCATCGAACGCACTGTCGTTTCGCTTTGCCCCACGCCCACCGTCTCGACCAAAATAACGTCGTACCCAGCGGCCTCACAGAGCAGCAACGTCTCGCGGCTCTTCCGCGTCAGGCCCCCCAGCGTTCCCCCAGACGGCGACGGGCGGATAAAAGCGTTCGCCTCCCGCGAAAGCCGCTCCATGCGCGTCTTGTCGCCAAGGATGCTCCCCTTGCTAACGCTGCTGCTGGGGTCCACCGCCAGCACCGCGACCCTTTTCCCCTGAGCGCAGAGCCACGTTCCCAGCGCCTCAATAAAGGTACTTTTCCCAGCGCCGGGAACTCCTGTTATCCCCACCCGGACGGAGTTTCCCGTGTAGGGCAGGATCCCCTGCACGACGGCCTGAGCCAAGTCGAAATGGCGGGTTGCGTTGCTTTCCACCAGAGTTATCGCCCGCGACAACATCGTCCGGTCACCGTGAAGCACACCCTTCACGTACTCCTCAGTCGTGAGAAGGCGGCCTTTCGGCGCGCTGGCGTTTTTAAGGCGCAGGGGGGGCGAGAAGGCCGTGCCGTCATGAGCGTCACTGACGCCCTCCAGCACTTGGGTGGCGCAGGCGTCCTCGACCCCCAGCGTCCACTCTGGCTTATGCGGGGACACGCCGGTTCAGCTCTTCCATGATTTTTTTCGCTGAAACGGGGATAATCGTCCCTGGTCCAAAGATGGCGCTTGCCCCGTTCGCGCGCAGAAACTCGTAGTCTTGAGCGGGAATGACCCCGCCGATCACCACCATGATGTCCTCTCGGCCCCGTTTCCGAAGTTCCTCGACCAAGCGCGGCAAAAGCGTCTTGTGCCCAGCGGCCAGGGAGCTCATGCCCACGATGTGCACGTCGTTGTCCACGGCGTCCTGAGCGGCCTCCTCCGGCGTTTGGAACAGGGGTCCCACGTCCACGTCGTAGCCCATGTCCGCGAACGCTGTCGCGATGACCTTTGCGCCCCGGTCGTGCCCGTCCTGTCCCATCTTGGCGATCATGATCCTGGGGCGGCGACCCTCACGCGACTCGAAGTCGTCGGTCATGGCGCGCACCTCGGATATGACGTTCTCCTCCGCGAACTCACTGCTGTAAATGCCGGAAATAGAGCGGATGACGGCCTTGTGCCGACCGCTGACCTTCTCCACGGCGTCGGAAATCTCCCCCAGCGACGCCCTTGCTCTCGCCGCGTCCACAGCCAGCTCCAACAGGTTCCCCTCCCCGGTCTCCATGGATTTGGTGATGGCTTCGAGGCAGACGCGCACCTTTTCTGGGTCGCGGTTTGCCCTGAGCTTCTCCAGTCGGGCAATCTGCGCGTCTCGGACGGCGCTGTTGTCGACCTCCAGAATTTCCAGCGCGTCCTCCTTCTCCACCAAGTAGCTGTTGACCCCAACGATTTTTTCGAGTCCAGAGTCGATACGGGCCTGACGGCGCGCCGCGGCCTCCTCGATGCGCATTTTGGGGAGTCCCGTCTCGATGGCCTGGGCCATGCCGCCCAGCCCCTCGATCTCTTGGATGTGCGTCCACCCGCGCCGGACGAGGGCGTCGGTCAATGCCTCCACGTAGTACGATCCGCCCCACGGGTCGATAACCTTGCAAACCTTCGTCTCGTCCTGGATGTAAAGCTGCGTGTTGCGGGCGATCCGCGCCGAGAAGTCCGTGGGCAACGCAATGGCCTCGTCTAAGGCGTTGGTGTGCAGGGACTGAGTGTGCCCCAGCGCCGCCGCCAGCGCCTCGATGCAGGTGCGCTCCACGTTGTTGTACGGGTCCTGCTCCGTCAGGCTCCACCCGGAAGTCTGGCAGTGGGTGCGCAGGGCCATGGATTTTTCGTTCTTGGGGTTGAACGACTTCACGATCTTCGCCCAAAGCATCCGAGCCGCCCGCATCTTGGCGACCTCCATGAAGTAATTTTTCCCGATGCCCCAGAAAAACGAGAGGCGTGGCGCGAAGGCGTCGATGGAAAGTCCGGCGCTCACGCCCGTGCGCAGGTACTCCAGCCCGTCGGCCAGCGTGTAGCCCAGCTCAATGTCCGCCGTGGCCCCCGCCTCCTGGATGTGATAGCCGGATATGCTGATGCTGTTGAACTTCGGCATGTACTTGGAGGTGTAAGAGAAAATGTCCCCAATGATCCTCATGGAGGCCTTGGGCGGATAGATGTAGGTGTTGCGAACCATGAACTCCTTCAAAATGTCGTTCTGAATGGTACCGGTCAAGACGGACTTGTCCACGCCCTGCTCCTCGGCGGCCAGGATGTAGAAGGCCAGAATGGGAAGCACGGCCCCGTTCATCGTCATGGAGACGGACATCTGGTCCAGTGGTATACCGGAAAACAGAATTTCCATATCCAGGATAGAGTCCACAGCCACGCCCGCTTTGCCCACGTCGCCCACCACCCGCGGGTGATCGGAGTCGTAGCCCCGATGCGTGGCCAGGTCAAAGGCTATGGAAAGGCCTTTCTGACCCGCCGCCAAGTTCCTCCGGTAAAAGGCGTTGCTTTCCTCCGCCGTGGAAAAGCCCGCGTACTGCCGTACCGTCCAGGGGCGCGTGACGAACATCGTCGGGTACGGCCCCCTCAAGAAGGGCACTATACCGGGCATGGTCGCCAGATGTGACAGCCCCGCGTAGTCGGCCTCGGTATAGAGGGGCTTCACGTCGATCTGCTCCATGGTGTGACCGTAAAGTTCCTCGACGGGGCGGCCCGCTTCCTTCTCCACCTCCGCCCTCCATCGTTTCTCGTCGGCGCTGTCCGCGCCCCGGAAGGCGATTTTCGTGAAATCCGGGTTAGCCATTTTAAAACATCCCCTTTGCTTTTTGCAGGCTCAACAGCGTGCCCAGGCAGTCGGAACGCACACTGATGAATTCGTCCACTCCCGCGTCCAGGTAGGACTGCCGGAACTCCTCTTTTGGAGCGCCCGCTAGGAAGACGCGCGTACTGGGGCGCTTCGCCTTGATCGCCTTTGCCAGAGGCGGGACCAGTTCAGGGTAGGAGTCGTCTGTGGAGCAGATGACAGCGATGTCCGCGCCACTGGCTGCTGCGGCCTCTGCGCAGGCGTCCATCGTGGGGAAGCCGTCGTTCTTCAGAATCTCGAAGCCGCCCACCTCCATGAAGCCCGTGATGAAGTCCGCTCGCGCCTTGTGCTGGGGTATTGGCCCCATGTTCGCCAGGAAAACCTTTACGTTGTCCCCCTTCTCGACCTTGAAACGCTCCGTGCGGCCCCGCATTTCCTCGTAACGCTCTGTCCAGCGGTGGACGCCGATAGAGGTAATTTTTCCCTGCTCCCCCACGTTTAAGGAAGAACGCACCTCGCTCAACGTGGCCCCCGCCTCCGCCGCCTTGATGATGCGTTCCACCAGTCCGGGCTTGTCCGGTTCGAGTCCCTCTAGGACTTTGCGCGTCCGCGTCTCGTTGTCTCCTCCATGACCCTTCATCGGCGCGACCGGGACGCTTTTCAAAGGGCGCTCCTGGATGTTGGCGTACATGTTTGTGCCCAAAGCGCGATCGGCGCGGCTAGCCAACTTCTTGAAACGCTGCTCCAAAACCTCCGCCACCGAAGCCTGTAGAGTTCCAGCCTTGGCACAGGCCGAAAAACCGCCCTCGCCCTCGGCCTTCCGCAACAACTCCCATACCTTCCTGGCCAGCGAGTCCGTCAGGGACTCCAGGTACCAGGAACCCCCCGCCGGGTCTACGGGACGCAGAAGGTCAAATTCCTCACGCAGCAACACTTGGGTGTTGCGGGCCGTGCGGCGAGAGAACTCGCCGCTCGACCGGACGGCTTCGTCGAAGCAGCCCACCGTCAGGCCGTCTACCCCGCCCAAGATGGCGGAAAAAGCCTCCGTGGTGTTTCTCAGCATGTTGACGTAGGGGTCGTAAACGGTTTTCGTGAAGAACGACGTGCGTCCGAAGACGCTGACCTCTTTCGCGTCCTCGCCGCCGCCGAAGGCCTCGGCGATCCGCGCCCACACCGCGCGTGCGGCCCGTATCTTGGCGATTTCCATGAAAAAGTTGGACGAAAGCGGGAACTCGAAGCGCAGGCGGCGCGAGAACATCGCGATGTCCAAGCCGCGCTTCTGCATGGCGCGGGCCGTTTCCACCGCCGCGGCCATGGCCCAGCCCACCTCTTGCACCGCGCTAGCGCCTCCGTTGTGAGCAACCTCCCCCCGGATGAGCACCGTTCGCAGTTGGGGCGCGTTTTTCTCCGCCCAACGCATGGCCTCCGCCATCTCGTCGAAAAGTCGATCCGCGCCGCAGGGAAGCGTTCCATCCTTTACCCAGGCCCACAGTGGGTCTGCGCCGACACAGCCCTTTAGCTTGGCAAAGGGTATTCCCCGCTTTTTCGCGTAAGCAGCCACAAAGCCCAGCAGGGGCGCGACGGAGGCCCCGGCGTAAACGTGGAGCCCGTGACGGTCGAGGGCCACTGACTCGAAAAGTTTTTCCACGTCCCCCAGGTCCGACAGAGAGACGCCGCCTCCCTCGCCCTGAGCCGTGCTCGCCAGCGTCGCGGAGTCCAGACGAACCGCCGCAGTCGTAGCGCCCTTCTCTAGGTCGTCGCGAAGTTGGGCGTTGGCGTCGGCGGGGAACGCCGCGTCACAGGGTTGAGCAATCTCCCAGGGCTCCGCGAGGTACCCGGAAGCCCTTGACCCCCGCAGCAGGTTCCCCGCGCCAGGGCAGGACTTGTCCAACCCCTTCAGGTGCTCAATGGTGTAGAGCGGTTCAAGCCGGATCTCCTCGTATGTGGGGGTGTACATGCTTTTGTCGAACGGCGCTCCCTTCAGCGAGGACGCCGCCGCTTCCTTCCACGCCTGGTAACTCGTGGGCGCAAACTCCTCAAAACCGACCTCTACCAGGACGGTCTCACCGCTTCCGCACGCCGCGCAATGCCCTGACTCCTCGTGACCCTTCTGCACGCTGCTCAAGAAATCATCTCCTCTCGTTGTTTGCGGAATACGCACCAATTTTACACAAAAAGAAAACCTGGTTGTTCAACTCTTCATGCTCCCGTTTTTTTCCAGGCGAACGTGCCAGGAAAGCGCCTCGCTCAGAATGTGCGGCTCGTGTCCTTTCCCCGACTCGGCGCGCTTTCTGTAATCGTTCAGCATCTCCTTATACTGCGGGTCCGCGCATTTTTCAATAATCACGCTTGAGCGCTCCCGCGGGGACAGGTTACGCAGATCAGCCACGCCGTGTTCCGTCACGATAACGTCCGTGTCGTGCTCCGTGTGATCGATGTGGGAGCAGAAGGGGACCACCTTCGAGATTTTTCCGCCGCTAGCGATGGCTGGACACAGGAAGATCGTGAGCCACGCATTCCGCGCGAAGTCGCCGGAACCGCCAATCCCGTTCAAAATGTGACCTCCGCGCACCATTGTGGAGTTCACGTGCCCGTAAATATCGACCTCCACGGCGGTGTTCATCGCGATGAGACCTAGTCTCCGAATCACTTCGGGATTGTTGCTGATCTCCTGAGGGCGTAGAACGACCCGATCGGCGAACTCCTTCAGGCGAGGGTAGTACTTTGCCGCGCCGTCGGGGCTGGGAGTAAGAGCGGTGCTGGAGGCGAAGCGGATCTTTCCCTTGTCGAGAAGCTCGAAGACGGCGTCCTGGATCACCTCGGTGTAAACGGTCAAACCGTCGCTGGGCCACTCGGCAAGGCCCTTCAACACGGCGTTGGCAATGTTTCCGACGCCGGACTGGAGGGGTAGCAGGGAGCGCGGCAAGCGCCCACTTTTTACCTCCACGTCCAAAAAATCCAGAAGATTCAGCGCCATGCGGTGGCTGGTCTCGTCAACTTCGGCCAGGGGGCGCTGGTTGTCCTTGACCTCCGAATGGACAATGGCAGCGATCTTCTGTGGAGAGCACGGGATATAGGGAGTCCCGATCCTGTCTCCTGGCGCCGTGATGGGAATGGGCTGACGGTTCGGCGGGTTTTTGGGCAGATAGATATCGTGCAAACCCTCCAACCCGGAAGGTTGCGCCGTGTTGACCTCGACGATGACCTTCTTGGCCAGCTCGACAAACGCCGGCGCGTTGCCCACTGACGTGGTGGGGATGATTCCACCGTCTTCCGTTATGGCCGCCGCCTCCACCACGGCCACATCAACGTCTCCGTGGAAGCCGTACCTCAAGTTCTGGGCGTTATGCGAAAGGTGCAGGTCGGCGAACAAAATCTCCCCGCTGTTGATCTTTTTACGGAGCGTGTCGTCGGTCTGATAGGGAAAGCGCTTGTAAACGCAGCCGGTCTTGGCCAGTTCCCCATCCAGTTCCGGGCCGGTGGACGCGCCCGTCCACAACGTCACGGGAATTGGGCTTCCCGCCGCGCGCCGCGCCAGTGCCTGAGGCACCGCCTTGGGATAACCGGAAGGGGTAAAGCCGCTGCACCCCACCGTCATGCCCTTCTCTATCAACTTTGCGGCCTCGTCCGGGGTCTTGATTTTTCCCTCCGCGTTTGCCAGGCGAACTCTTTGCTGAAAAACGTTTTCATTCGACATTGCCTTCATCCTTTCCGAAAATTATTGTGGTCAAGCGAACACATTGTAAACGCCTAGCCAGTAAAGGCACGATGTAAAGATAAGCAGCACGAACGCCGAGGCCAGCAGTTCTAGAAAGAGCTTTTCCTTGTCAGATCTTTCGGAGGCGGCTGACATGCCTATGGCCCCCATAGTCGAAAGAGGACTGTAGGGCACCACGTGAGCGCCAATAATAACGCCCGCCACGATTTGCGTGAGATTGGCGTCGCTTCCGAGTTTATCCATGATGCCAGGGATCGTCGGTATGAGCGTTGGCATGACAACGCCCGACGCGCTGGATACCGAGGACATTAGGCCGCCCAGGGTGTTCATGATGGTGGGGGCGGAACGGGCCGTCATGATCTTCGTGAGGTATTCCGCCATGAGGTCTATCCCGCCGCTTTCCTTGACGACGTTGACCAAAACGCTGACCCCGCATATCAAAAGAAGCGTTGACCATGAGATGTTGGCTATGGCCTCCTCCTGCTCAACGGCGCCCAGGGTCATCAGCACGCCAGCGCCTAAAAACGCCGTCAGACCCAAGTCAAACTTCAACAACAGTACGCACAGAACGACTATGCCAATAACGATGAGGGTGTAACGCTGGCTGTAGTCCAGGACAAGGGGCGGCCTGGGCTTGGGCGGCTTCTTCTTGAGCCTCCAGCCGCCAAAGGCGAAGAAGAAGAGTACCCCATGGATGCTGAACGTGAGAAGCGCCATGAGGAAAACCAAGGTGTAGGATTGGAAGCCGATGTCCGCCCCCAGTTTTATGCCCACAACTCCCGTGGGGGCCAGGGGCGACAACCCGCCGGCTATGCTGCCCGCTATGCAAAGAAGAATAGCTAGGTTCTCCGGGATGTCCTCCTCCTTAGCTATCTCAATGATAAGCGGCATCAAGACGGCGGGGGTAACGATGGTGCCCACTCCAACCATGGCGACGACGGCGCTGAACATGTAGATGATCAGGCACATCAGTTTCCCACTGCCGAAAGAAAAAGCCGTTATCTGCTTGGCGAGCGCGGCGAATGTGCCGTTTATCTTGGCTATTCCAAAAAGCAACGTCATGCCTGTCAGCATGAAAAACAGGCTGATTGGCCAGCCGCCTAAGTAGATGTCGGCGGGACTCATGCCAACGAAAAAGTACCCCACAACAAACGCGAAAGTCACGCTGATTATCCCCAGGTGAACGCCCGTCCAGAATCCAAGGGCAATGGCGGCCAGCAGGGCAAGCAACGCCAGTATTGGCAGCGCCGTCGTCATGATGTTCTCTCCTCCTATTCCATAAAACTCAATATGTTGTCGTAAAAGCCGAGCAGGAAGAAGAAGCCCGTTATCATCCACATGCACACCGCTACGGAAAACAGTTTGACGAAAAGTTTTTGAGAGTCCGTTTTGGAGGAGGACAGCGTCATGGCCACCGCGCCCATTGTGGACACCGGACTGTACGCCACGGCGTGAGCGCCGATGATGATCGCGCCCACGAGGTACATAGGAGAGGTAGGTCCGATGTCCGGCACTCTTGGAATGAGCGTGGGCATGACCACAGCTGAAGAACTGGCGAAAAAGGACATCATTCCGGCCAGCAAGGAGGTCTCGAAGCCGCTTCCGGCCATGTGCTGCTCCACGAGCGTTATTCCCCCACTGGCGGATATGACGTAAAACATGACGCTCGCGCCGCACAGAAGAAGCAGGGTGCTCCACGACACTCCAGCTATGACCTTGTTCTGATCCGCCGCGCCGAAAAGAAGCAGGACGCAAACCCCAGCGAAGGTGCTCAGTCCGATGTCGATTTTGTACCCCAACACAGCCGTTATGATACAAAAAAGAACGGTTACCGTTCCGAATTGTTTGCCGTTGAGTACCATGGGTTCAGCGGGCTTTGGGGATCGTCTGGAGAGCGTCGTTCCACCAAAAGCGAAAAAGGCGACCAGTCCGTGAAAGCAGAAGGTCACCGCGGCGGCGATGTGTACTGGTGTGTAGTTTTCGACCCCTACTCCTTTAGCGAGTTGAGCGCCCAACAAGCCCGTCGGCGCGACACTGGAAAGTCCTCCAGCGATGCAGCCAGATATACAAAGGAGCATCGTCAGAAACTCGGGAATCTCTTCCTCTTTGGCCATTACCAGCAGGAACGGCATCAGGAGCGCTGGAGTAACGATCGTTCCCAGTCCCAGCCCCGACAGAACGAAAGAGACCAGGAAAAATATCAGACAAAGCAGACGCCTTCTGCCCTGGCTTATGATAGCTATCGGTCTGCCCAGCACAGCGTATGTTCCATTGGATTTAGCAATAGCGGAGAAAAGGGTGGTAGCGAGGAGGAGAAAAAACAACCTTAACGGAAACCCCTTGACGTAAATATCCGCGGCTCTCATTCCGGTTATGAAACGACCCACCAAGAACGCGAAGCCTATACAAATGACGCCCAGGTTGACCTTCTTCCAAAAACTGATGACAACCGCCGCAAACAACGCCACCACAGAGACCACAGCCGTGTTCATATAAATTCCAAGCCTCCTCGCCAATTTGGGATAACGTCAAAAAAGATACAGGCGCAACCCGCGTAACACATTACGGTACTATTCCTCTCTTGAAAATCATTCTAATTCATTGAAAATCACGAGCTTTTATACCTAATATAGCACTTTTCCAATCGGCGTCAACAGCGGACTTCGTTGCCCGTCGCGGAAAAGTCAACAACACTGGATGAACTTCTCAAGACGTTCTTCTTCGCAAAGGCCCACAAGAGGGGCGCGTTTTCCCTCAAATCCAACAAGCAAACAATTTTGCGACACGTATAATTCAGGTAATTGACGCATCCTCAAATCAACAGCCAAGTCTGTTAATATAGGCGCGAGGTGAAACCCTCAGAGGCAGTGGAGCATTATTGATTTGGGATTTTATTTGGGAGGTAACGCCATGTCGGTCAAACGGAAAATGTTCTTCCTCGGAGTCGTGGTCGTCACAATACTTGTGGTATTGACGTCCATAATGTACTACCAATCCAGTCTCACCTTGTCGGACTTTACGGACCGCCAGGGATTGGCCCAGGCGAAAAGCGGCGCTTACCTCCTCGAGGACTACCTGAACGGGATGAGATCGCTTGCGGCCAGCGCCGGTGTCTTTGTCAAAGAGCTGCATCTTCTGGGCGGGCTCTCCACAGACGATCAGATAGAACCATTCCTGGCCGACAGTCAGAAGGCCTGTGGCAACGCCGACGTGGTTAGCTTCCGCTTTGGGTTCGACAAAGACGGGCGCGTAGCCGACGGCAGCGGCTGGGAGGAACCCAAGGGCTACGACGTCCGTGAAACCGACTGGTACCAGGAGGCTAAGATGAGGAGAACGACGGTTCTCTCAAAGCCCCGATTGGAGAACGAAAACAACCGCCTGGTGATCACGGCGGCGTATCCCGTGTTTTTGCCCGATGGGTCGTTTCTGGGCGTCGCGGGTGTTGACTTCAACACCGTGCGCCTCTCTGCTGTCTTCTCCGAGTTCAGAATCCGAAACGAGGGCTACGTCTTCGCCCTGATGCCGTCGGGGAGCTTTATCGCCTCAACGTTGCGCACGCACTGGGGTGAGAACATGGCCGTCGCCACGCGGAACATCATTCCCAGAGTGTCGCAGGTGGGACGCGACCTGGTGGCCGCGAGGGACCCCCAGGGAATCATCGACTACATCTTTCAGCCACCGGCGGCGTTCGTGGTGGACGTTCGGGGCTCCCAGCGGCGCGTCTACTACACGAAGACGAAGGAGGGCTTCATCTTCGGCACGGTTTACACAAACGAAGACCTGAAAACGCAACTCGCTGAAATCGCCTCCAAGCAGATCCTCATCGGAAGCCTGGTGACGCTGGCCGCCCTTGCGCTCATCTTCTTCACCGCCCGGTCGATCCTCAAGCCCATTCGGGGCGTGGTCGAGGTGTTGCAGTCACTGGCCACTTTAGACTTGCGGACGAACTCGCGGCACGACTGGATACGCGACTACGAAAATAAGCCTAAAACGGAAATTTTCAGCATGGCCCGTGGGATTACTGTCTTCAGGGAAGCGGTGGCCGACAGCATCCGCACCATACTCAGCGAAACGGGAAGGGCGCGGGTCTCCTCCGAGAACCTTGAGGCCTTGGCCAGCGACGCGTCGTCCGCCTCCCAGGAGCTTAAAACGTCCGCCAGCCAGGTGGCAGAGCTTTCCCGCGCCAACGCGCAGGCCATTGAGCGCCTGGGCGTCTCCGCGCAAAACGTCCTGGAAAACGCCCAGCAGGTCAGTGAGAAGGCATCGAAGGGCGCTCAACTTTCCTCCGAGATGACGAGCCTCAGCAAAGAAGCCTTCAGGCAGATCGAGCAGAGCATCGGCAAGGTGGCGGAGGCCGGGGAGAAGTCCGGTGAGGTCACGAAAGGCATCGTGAAGGTGGAGGGGACGGTGGACTCCATTGTCTCGTTTGTAACGACGATTCAGAACATTGCGGATCAGACGAACCTTCTGGCGCTCAACGCGGCAATTGAGGCCGCGCGGGCGGGAGAGGCGGGGCGCGGATTTGCCGTGGTGGCGGAGGAGGTGCGCAAGCTTGCCGAGGAGTCTAACGTCGCGGCCAAGCGCATTGAGGAGTTGATCGTAAACCTGAAGAGTGACACGAACCGGAGCAGTCTCAGCGCTGGCGTGGCTGCCAAGATGATGGACGACATCGTCGGAGCCATAAAGATCATGCGCGATCGATTGGGCAAGATGGGAGACTCCGTAAGTCGCACGGACGCGCTGATTCAGGAAATCGCGGACGCCTCTGGACAGCAGGCCGCCCTGAGTCAGGACATGCACGCGGTGACAGAAGGCGTGAACGAGGCGACAAACAAGGTCAACAGCCTGATGAGCCAAATTGCGGGAAATATCGGGAATACAGCTGGCCTGGCGGAAGACGTTGCTCATGAGGCTCAAAGCCTGGTGCGCGGGGTCGATCGTTTGGAAGAACTCCTAGGTCAATACCGCATGGACGGGACGACGCGAGCTCCAAAGGCCCTGCGCCCGTAAGACCAGTGGTTGGTTCGTTTCCGAGTCTGAACACGGCTCATGAAGCGCTGGCGAAAAATAATTTGTGATAAACTGTTTCCGTAACAAATGCCTCATGTTATATTTCTCGATACGCGAGTTAAATATGTGATTTGAAACGGAGGGATAAAAATGGCGAAAGAGAAGTTTGACCGGAACAAGCCGCATTTGAATATCGGTACGATAGGGCACATTGACCACGGCAAAACGACGCTGACGGCGGCGATCACGAAGTGCCTGGCCACGCGCCGCCTGGCGGAGTTCACCGCCTACGATATGATCGACAAAGCCCCGGAGGAGCGCGAGCGCGGCATCACCATCAACATCGCCCACGTGGAGTACCAGACAGAGAACCGCCACTACGCCCACATCGACTGCCCTGGACACGCGGACTA
>JAITGK010000089.1 GCA_031280635.1 Synergistaceae bacterium | reverse complement strand
GGCGCGCGTAAAAAATACCACCGAGATTTACACCCTCGGCGGTATTTTTTCCGTCAAGCAAAACACGTTTTTGACTACGAACAGCTTAACGGTGTGTTCGTGCGTGACTCTTTTGGTGGAGGCGCGGAGAATCGAACTCCGGTCCGACGTGGGCCAGTCGTGGCGGCACTACAGGCTTAGTTTCCATTTAATTGTCGTTCGAGTTCAGGCAGGAAACAGCCCCCTCGTTCCAAGATCTCTTGTCTTTTCCACCCGCGCGAGAATCGGACAACGGATGGAGCATCTACCTAAAGTGACGCCTCAGGCGGGCCAGTAGACTAGCCGCATCCCTCAACGTGACGGCCTTAAGCCGCCAATGCGTAATTATCTTCGACGTTTATCGTCTTGTCCGAATGTTTAACGAGAATTACGGACATAACTCGGCCTGCTCCTCCAGACTCTCCAACACGCCGTCGAAACCTGTCGCCCCCCTTTTTTACTCATCATCCCGACCCCTGTGGCGTACCACGCGGGCCATATCACGCTGGGCATCCCGATCCGCTATGGCATCGCGCTTATCGTAGCTGGTCTTGCCCTTAGCCAGGGCCAGCTCCACCTTCGCCCTCCGGCCATCCTTGATGTAAACCGACAGCGGAACCAACGTCAATCCCTTTTCCCTGATTTTGGCGTTGAGGCGAATCAACTCACGTCTACTGACCAAGAGCTTCCGGTTGCGCTCCGGTTCATGATTATAGTAGCTACCCTTCTCATAGGGAGAAACGTACATCCCCAGCAACCAAAGCTCGCCCTTCTCTATCGCGGCGTAGGAGTCCTTCAAGTTCAGATTCCCCGCGCGCACGCTCTTGATCTCCGTTCCTGTCAACACAAGGCCACATTCCAGCGTATCTAGGACAAAGTAGTCATGCCTGGCCTTTCGGTTCTGAGTCACAACCTTGTGACTTCCAGTCTTTCGAATCGCGCTCTTATCGCCCATATTGTCTCCTAGAGTCGTCCCTTTTCATAAGTATTATACCACAGACTTCTTTATTTTCAGTACCGATCTTGTTCCGTTCGTCTTCAGTATCCTGCCAGCGTCTTAAGGAAGCGTCTAACAAACGCGGGATTCCGCTAGGCAGTGGTTTTTCCTATATCGGCACAGCCCCTCGGCGGCGCAGTTGGGGCACAAGGGAGCCCGCGCTTTGCAGATCGCCCTGCCGTGCTCAATAATGTTAACGTGACCACCCAGATAGCGCGACGGGGGTACCTCCCGCTCCAGCAACGCGCAAATTTTCTCTCCTGGAGTTTTTTCCGGCACAAACCCCAGTCGCTGGCATACCCTGGCGATGTGGGTGTCCACGGGAAAGGCGGGCAGCCCCATATCAAACAACAGAACGCAGGCCGCCGTCTTTTCCCCAACCCCAGGTAGGGACAGAAGGTACTTCCGCGCCTCGTCCCTCCCTCGTCCGACAAGCGACAGGATCGAATAACGCCCAAAGTCCGCCCGAACGATGCGTAATATCTCCAGAATGCGCCCGGCCTTAGTGGGCGCCAGTCCCGCTGGACGCACCGCATCCTTCACCGCGTCATACCCAGCGGCGGCGGCGGCATCCCACGTGGGGCAGCGCCCCTTCAAACGGGCGAAAGCCACGTCCCGATTCCGGTCGTTAGTGTGCTGCGACAACACAGTAAGGATCAGGCCGTCCAAAGGCTCCGGGTGGGCTACATCAGGAGGGGATTCCTCATTGTGCCAGCGCCTCTCCAGAATATCCAAAACCTCGGCGATCCATTGAGTCAACAGCCTTTCTTGGCCAGGGGAAGCACGTTTGGGGTCCAGGGTCATTCGTCTTCCTCGAAGTTTTTGTCCGGGTCGTCACCCAGCTCCTTGCGTAGTTTTGCGCTATCCTCCAAGAGTTTTTTCAGTCGGGCTTTTACCTTACCGTGAACAGTACCCGCCGGGAACGTCCCATTCCTCCTCGCCTTCCCTGCCCGAACACCCGTCAGCAATTCGATGCCCTCGTCAATGGTGCTCACCACCCAGATCGAGAACTTCCCCTCTCGGACAGCATGGATCACATCGTGGTCCAACATCAGGTGTCTCATGTTCTGTTTGGGGATCATCACGCCCTGGCTGCCGCTAAAACCCCGAACTTTGCAACACTCGAAAAAACCCTCAATTTTTTCGTTAACTCCTCCTATCGGCTGGACGTTGCCAAACTGATCCACCGAGCCCGTAACCGCCACGCTCTGTTTCAAAGGCAGCCCCGACAAGGCGGAAAGCAGGCAGTACAGCTCCGTGGAAGAGGCGCTGTCTCCCTCGATACCGCCGTAGTTCTGCTCAAAGGTCAAGCGCGCCGACAGGGAAAGCGGCATGTCCTGAGCGTACATACGTCCCAAGTAGCTGGAAAGGATCATCAGGCCTTTGTTGTGGATGGGGCCGGTCATTTTTACCTCGCGCTCGATGTTGACGATACCCTCCTGCCCCATGTAGACGTTGGCCGTGATGCGCGAAGGGTGCCCGAAACGGTGATCCGTCAGGTCAATGACAGAAAGACCATTGATCTGCCCCACCGCTTCGCCCTCGGTGTCCACGCGCACCAGGCCGTTGGTGAAAGCACGCATGATCTTGTCTTGGTAAAGACTGTTTCGGTATTTTTTGTGGCGGATGGCCTTGAGGACGTGCTCCCGACCCACCCACGCCGTTTTCTCTGTCTTGGCCCAGGCGTGGGACTCCACCACCAATTCCCGTATCGGTCCGATCTCAATGGACAGAAGTTCCTGGTCGTCAGCCTCCCGGCTTGCCCACTCCAAAATCTCGGAGACGGCGGAAGCGTCGAAGGGCAACATGTTTTTTTCCCGTACCACGCCTGCCACAAAGCAGGCCATTTCTCGCTCTGTGTTCTTGTTCCTCGACATGTCAAAGTCAAAACTCGCCTTTATCTTAAAGATTTTCTGGAACTCGGGGTCATAATATTGCAACAGCGCGTAGATATAGGGCGTCCCTACCATGACCACCTTCAAACGCATCTGAATCGGCGTAGGGCGCAGAGAGGAAACGGGAACGGCTCCATACTGCTCGCCCAGGTTTTCGATGCTGACCTCCCCGGTGCGCAGGACACGCTTGATGGCCTCCCAAGACATGAAGTTCATCAGCACTTTCTCGGCGTCGAGCACCAGGAACCCGCCGTTGGCTTTGTGAAAGGCTCCGGCCACGATACGGCGGAAGTCCGTACAAAGGTAGCCCTGGCGGCTCTCGTACTCGACCTTACCCGCCAAGTTATAATAGGTGGGGTTCGTCTCCCACACCACAGGCGCGCCCGCTTTTGGGTCGTTGCTGACGAAGAGGTTAGCCGTGTAACGACTGAAGTCCACTTCGGCCGAATCATCCCGCACCGATGTCACGAAAGCCCCGAAGTTTTCGATGATGTCCTCCGTCAGCCGATCGAACCAGTCGGAAAGTTTTTGGTTGGTCTCGTCAGAAAAGCCCTGACCTTTCTTGGCGGCGCGGCTCTTTTGCGTTTTTTTCTCCGTTCCGTCCCCCACATTTTTTGTTTTCGAGCTTTTTTTCGCTTTTTCTGTTTTTTCCCCAAGCACGTACTTTTCCCGGATGTCCGATAGGTAGGGAGCGATAGCGGCCCGGCATATCTCAGCCTCCAACTTGCTTATTTCCTCTTTCAGCTCTTTCTCCATGTCACGGATGCTCCGCAACGCCAGAAGGGTCTTTTGCGAAACCTCCTCGGAGGCCGCCTGATAAGATTTTTGCTTCTCGTCGCTCAGGGCTTCGAACTCCTCCTGTTGAATTTCGCGGATAACCGTCTTGCCCTCTTCATCCTCAGCTGAGATGAGGGGGATGTTCACAAAACCCTGGGGCGTCCGTTTCAAGGAAAATCCCTTTTCCGCCGACCAGGCCTTAAGTTCATCCATGATCGTCCCGGCCTTCTCCTGAAAATCTTTGACGAACTGGGCCTTAGCGTCCTCATATTGGCTCTTCTCGAAGGCCTTGCTGATCGTGACCTTCAACTCGCCGATCAGGTTTTCCAACGCCATGCAAAGCCCCTTGCCGTGCCCGGCGGGGAGACGTATCGCCAGGGGCTCGCCCGGCTCGTCGAAGTTGTAGACATAAACCCAGTCGTCAGGCGCTGGGGAGTCTTTTGCCCTTTCTCTCAGACGTTCCAGTGCGTAACGGGTGCGACCGCTGTCGGGGCGACCCGTCACGAAGATATTGTATCCCCTGCTGGGAACCTCTAGGCCAAAGGAGATGGATTCGACAGCGCGTTCCTGCCCGATGAGGTTTTTGGTGGATTTGATGTCATCGGTGGTTTCAAACTTCCAGTTTTTGGGGTCTGTCACCCTTCGTAGCTTATCAGGCGGCAGTTTCCATTTGTCCCTCATATCCATCACGCCTTTACACATATATAGTAGTCTCTGCATTTTACCACGGCGGCGCTCTGCCCCAAACGTGACGATAAGGGATGAAGTACTGTTTTTTACCCCCCGCGCGCGTCAAAAGCCCTGACTGACTTGATGAGCATTCCCATGAAGTTTATCTACGATCTGACTCAGGAACGCTACGGCAGATACACAACGATAGTCTCCAAGATAATACTAAATTGCTTTCAATGGGGCTTGAATGGAACGGTTTAAGGCGCGCAAAGACTGCCGCTACGTCTTTTAACTTTAGACCCCTGATTGCAAATTGGTATAACTTCTATAATATAGCGGGTTGCGCAATCATGCGCAGGAATAAGAGACCAAAAGCCGGATATAAACGGTAAAAACTTTGAACATAGAAGAGCCAACGACTCTAACCCTCCCATTTCGCCATCCGCTAAGAGTATCTATCATAACCATGCTATCTTGATAAAGTTTACTTTGAAATACTGCATTTATAAAAATTGCTTTATAGCCTGAAGGCCCAAACAGGTGGGTTATGTTAGGAGCTCTA
>JAITGK010000039.1 GCA_031280635.1 Synergistaceae bacterium | reverse complement strand
TAACCTCATCGTAAAGGCTTTATATTAGCTTTATTGCCTCCTGTAGACCAATGTTGTTATAAATTTCGGGGGAATTTAGGTTAAAGGATAGGTGCTGTATATAGCATGGAAACAAATATTGCTCGATATCGCGAAATCCTTATCGTCCCTGTTCGTCAATGCGCGGAATATAATCCAAAATTCGGACACAAGTCAGAAGAAGGGTTTTCTTTGTCAGAGTTTCAGTCACTTTACAGCGGAGATTCGTTTTACCATTGGTTGGGTTTGGATAATCCATTGATGTATTCTGCCCATAAAGTCGCAGGGGGCATAACAAGTGTGTATAGACAGATAGGCATTGGTTGCGAGCGGTTAATCCGTGAGGTATTCAAAGACTATTTGGGACATTCGGATAAAGATGTGAAATGGTCATATACTGTTCCGGCAGGTAACGGCAAAATCCGAACGCTTTCTCTTGACGGCGGAATTATACTCAATAAAGTAACAAAGGCGGACGCGAAAGGTCGCATTGATACTTGGAGAAAACAAGTGTATCGACACTTGGGTATTGAACGCGATGTCGCGACAGCGCTCAATGGAATTGTATTCGAGATTCATCAAGGTTATAAAAGCAAGGATTCAAAGCGGCAAAACGCTGATATTGCAAACGCGACCAATGCTTATACCAATGGTTATTTGCCTTATGTCTGCCCAAATAGATGATGATTTAGTGACGCGCTATTTGCGAAACAAATGGTGCTTACTCAAAGGGTATAGTGCTGGCGCCTCAGTCGATTCAACTTTTGTTTTTTTGAAAGAAATAATTGGTTTTGATTTAGAGGTTTTCATGAGATCAAATCAAGCGTTTTTTAAATCAGAAATTAAGAATGCGCTTGAGCAATTATTAAAGGCAGAGTGAGAATAAAGAATATGAACAAAGCCTCTCAAAATGCGTACTATACATTCAAATATAACCGCGCTATAGGTAGACATGGGTGGTTGCGATTAACTCCCGCGTATTCGGTAAAAATAGTGCAAGAAGTGATTGAATCGTTACCACAACAGCCAAAATGTGTTCTTGACCCGTTTTCGGGAACGGCGACAACTCCTCTTGAATGTATTAACAGTGGTATTTCATCTTTTGCTATTGATATCAACCCTTTTCTTGTGTGGTTTGGAAATGTCAAATTAAAAGATTTTTCAGATGTCTTAATTGCGGAATTTGAAGATACTGCTCGTGAGATTATCGAAAAGGTTCAAAACAAAACCGCATTTAATAGCGATTTACCACCGATTTACCGCATTGACCGTTGGTGGAGGGAAGAACAATTAGAGTTTCTCTCGGCAATAAAAGGGGAAATATCAAAACAAAATAATGGAAACGTTAAAGATTTGTTATTGGTAGCATTTTGTCGGGCAATTATCGAAAACTCAAAAGCCGCGTTTAACCACGTTTCCACTTCATTCAAAGATGATTCTGAATGTGAGGCGTTTGATTTACATCAATCGTCCGAACAGTTTATTGGCATTATTGAAATGATAGTTGCTTCGATAAAGAACCCTCCTTCCGCTGTTGGTGAAGTAATCTTGCATGACTCTCGTTCAGTCCCAGAAAAGTTTGTGGGACAGTACGATACGGTGATTACGTCACCCCCTTATCCCAATAGGATTTCCTATATTCGTGAATTGCGTCCTTATATGTACTGGCTTGATTATATTACCGATTCAACCGAAGCAAGCGATTTGGATTGGGCGTCCATTGGCGGTACTTGGGGTTCAGCCACAAGCAAGCTCGGACGATGGGAAAGCACAAAAAATGGTCGGTTGCCTACAATGCTGTATGAAATTGCCAATGAAATCAGCAGAGCCGATAACAAGTCCAGTTTTCTCATGGCAAATTATGTTACAAAATATTTCGAGGATATGTATGACCATCTTCAAACGATATTCGGTGGGTTATCATGTGGAGGAAGTGTGCATTATACCATTGGAAACTCGAATTTCTATGGGATAACTGTGCCGTCCGAAGTACTCTATGAAAGCATGATGAAAGACATAGGGTTTAAGTCTGTTACGTCAAGAGTAATACGCAAAAGAAACTCCAAAAAAGAGCTGTTTGAGTACGTCGTTAGCGCTACAAAATAATGCCGTCCGCGTGTCTCAAACTTCGCGTATGTGAAAAACTCCTTTGCGGCTTAAAAACGCTAGGGCGTGTTTTAAAACTAACTACCCCAACAAAAACAGCCTTTTTTAGGCACTTTTTTTTAATGTATTTAAGTCAAATAGGAGTTTTAAAACACGCCCTAGAGTACTTGTTGCATAATGAGGACAAAAAGGGGTATGATTTATTATAATAACAGCGCGATATCACTTGTGTCCAGTTCGAACTGAACGGGGTTTCACCCCATGCCCCACTTAGGGGTCGCGCCCCCTAAGAACCCCTTACTTAAATAAGCGCGTCCAATGGGAGGGAGCGCCGTTGGGATTGCTGGTTGTCTGCTTTGTGGTTTTCGTGATTGTGACGCTGTGTTCGCGCCCACAAAAGGGGTCTCTGTGTCCAATGGGGTGCCGAGGTTGTGGGCATTGTTTTCAGGAAAAGAGGGAGCGGTCATAGCGACCCGGCCCCGTTGGTGGAGACGCGAGGGCGAGGCTGCCCAGTGCGGGCTCTGTTTTCGCGGGTGCCGGATACCCGCCGGGGGAAATGGCTTCTGCGGAGTCCGGGGCTGGGACGGAGAGCGCTTCCATTCCACGTTTTTGGGGCGCTTTAGCTCTATAGCCGTGGACCCAGTGGAGAAAAAGCCCTTGCGTTGCTGGCGGCCTGGAACGCGGATTTTTTCGCTGGGCGGGGTGGGGTGCAACATGCGTTGTCCTTTCTGTCAGAACCACTCCATCGCGCAGCCGGCGAATCTTGGCGACGTCCCCCTCGCCGTTGTGACGCCGGAGGAGCTGGCGCGTCTGGTGCGCGGGGAACGGCTTTCCTCCGTAGCCTTCACCTACAATGAGCCAACGCTTCAAGCCGAGTATATTCTGGAAGCCGCTCCACTTCTGCGGGAGGCAGGGATAGCCGTTGTTCTAGTCACGAACGGGATGTTCTCGCCGGAGGCGCTGACGGACCTGTTGCCATGGGTTGACGCCGCCAACGTGGACGTGAAGACCTTCGACCCCGAAAAATACGCGGCTCTGGGCGGCTCGCTGGAAACCGTGAAGGAAAACACCGCCCGCATGGCTCAGGGCGGCGTCCACGTCGAGCTGACGAACCTAGTGACGCCGGGCGTCAGCGACTCCCTAGAGGACTTTACCTGTCTGGTCGAGTGGGTCGCGAACCTCTCACCGGAAATTCCCCTGCACATCACCCGATACTTCCCTGCTTACCGCTTTACCACCCCCTCCACAGATCTTAGCCTGTTGCGCGTCTTCAAAGACATTGCTCGAACTCGCCTCAGTCACAGCTATTAGAGCCGTTGGCTCTTTTCCGCGCAAAGTTTTTACCGTTTATATCCGGATTTTGGCCTCTTATTTCCGCGCATGATTGCGCACCCGCTATAGAGCATCGAACACAGTCAAAGTAAAGTGATAAATAGTATAATAGAAAGCATTATGAAAAAACTTATATCAAATGCGTTATGAGAAATATGATAAAAAGGATTTGTTACCGAAAAAACCGCGATTCGCTACTTTTTCACTTTAACTTAGACGCTCTATAAAGGAAGTCGTTTCCCGCGATGCTTTGCGATCTGAAAAGAGTTCCTATACGCGTCGTCGTCACCGGTTCAAGGGGTAAGAGCAGCTTGACGCGCCTTTTGCACGCTGGACTGACGGCTTGCGGACTTTCCGTTTACGCGCGCGTTACAGGGGTAATACCGCGTGGACTTTCTCCCAAAGGGGAGCGCGTTGTCCGGCGCACCTCTCCTTCTCATATTCGGGAAATGCGATGGTGGGCGGAGCAGATACCTGTGGACGCCGGGGCGCTAGTCGTCGAAAACAGCGCGGTTCATCCCGATCTCCAGAGCTTCGCGGCGCGCCTCGTTGCCCCCACTTTGGTGGTGTGGACAACGTTGCGCCCCGACCACGAGGAGGCTTGGGGGCCTGGCCGTGAGGGGGCGGCAAGGGCGCTTTTACGCGGCGTTCCTCGCGGTGTCTCGGTCGCCGGGGGCGTGGAGTTGAGCGTCTCCCCCCTGCCCGAACTGCTCCGGGCAAACGGCAACGTCTTACACGCCCTTCCCCATTCGCCTCTTTCCCACGACGCCGAGAACCTAGCCCTGGCCCAGTTGTCACTGGAGCTGTGCGGCGTTTCTCCTCCGCTTCTGGATGACGCGGCGGCGGCCATGAGGGCGCTGCCTCACGACTTGGCGGATTTTCGCGTCGTCCGGGATGGAAGAGACGAGCTGGCCGTGGCGTTCTCAGCCAATGACGCGGAGAGCACGGCGCGCCTTTTCGCCGAGACGGGCTGGTCCCCGGAAGAGACGACGCTACTCTACCATCACCGCTTCGACCGACGGGCGCGTCTTGAAAGTTTTCTGCCTTGGATTAACGCTCATTCCTGGAGGGAAAAAATTTTTACGCGCCCCAAACGACCGTTACTTTCCCTGCGGGATGCCATCAATTGGAACGACGCCATAAACAGCGCCGCGGCGTTCAAGGCCTGGTGGCGGGGGCGCGTTTTTGCCTGTGGCAACGTGGCCGGCTGGCCTCTGGAGTTTTTACTTCAACTCACGCGCGGCGCCCCGAACACAAAGTTCAAGGGGATCTTCAGCTCTGGAAACGTCCCGAACTCCAAAACATCTGACTCGTCATAGGTCACTTCGCGGACGAATCCCTGCGTCTCTCCTTCCCTCCAAGTGGTTAAGAAGGCCAGGACTGACGCTCCAACTCTGGCCCAGGGGACAGACAAAAGGCCTCGCCGCCAATCAACTCCCACCGGAGGCCGTCGTCCCAAGTTGGGTAGCCTTCATAGATGTAGCGCTCCTTCAGCGCCCGTTCGGCGTTCATGCTTTCCTCCTTATTGCTCAACGCTTCTTTCCCGCTCCCATGTCCAGCGCTGGTGCGTTGCTAAGACGAGGACAAAAAGCAAGACGCCAGTCAAGGGAAAGGCGATAGGTCGCTTTTTGAAGAAAGGTCGGCGCGTCTCGAAGTCTATTCCCAAACGCTCGGCCAGAGAACGCAAATTCAACAGGTGCAGAACGGGAACCCCACGCTTCAACGCGAGCGCGATGATACCGTCGCCCACGGCATCCTTCGGGAAAAGAAGCCCGTTCCGAAGGGAGATCACGCTCTCGTCGCGCCCTAGGTTGGACAACGCCCCGCCTATGTTGACCACAAGACGGACCTCTACCGTTATCAGCTCAATTTTCCGCTGGACGATGTCCCACAATGAGGACGACCGAAAAAGCTTCACGCCGGAAGCCCGCGCGGCGCGGACCAAGGCGGCGACACCCTCTTCGGGCATTCCCCCACCGTTCTCGCCGCCGCCTCCTAGTGTGTAAAAGACGGGTCGCGTGGATAAAAACAAAAACCTCCGCAGAATGCCCTCCATGACCGGCCACGGCGCTGCTGGACGATTCGCCCCCCAAGTGGAGGAGCCCAGGGAAACGACCAGGTCGATCTGGAGGCCCCTGGACTCCGCCGCCGCCAACACGGAGTAGAGCATCCCTGGAAACGAACCCGACGAGAGCACGACGATCCGGTCCCCTGTTTTCAGTCCCAACTCTTCGAACCAGCGCAGACACTGCGCGGCCCACAGGGGGTCGCAGGCGTTTCGCTTCGACTCCGGGGAGCCTAAGGTGGTGGTGGTGACGCTCCACTCCACGCCAATGAAACCCGTTTTATCGGGGTCGCTTTGGGCGTCGGCCTCCCCGCGCTCCTCCATCTCTGCCCAAAGCGCGTCCTGAGCGGCTCTCACCCTGGCGTAGAGTCGCGACTCCTCCGCGTTTAGGGGAGAGGAAGCTCTCACGCGGAATAAGACCAGCAGGCAAACCGTCAAGAAAATCAGCCGCGGTGAAGACGACCTGTCGAGAAGGCGCTTCATGAAATCAAAAAATCAAAAAATCAAACCCAGGCAGGCGCGAAAGATTTCCATGGAAAAGACGGCGGCAAGCGCGGAGGACACAGCCCCGCAGAGGGTGATCACCACCCCTTGTCTTTCCGCGTCCGAGGCCACCAGACCGGAGACGACCCATCCAAGTACGCCGGAGGACGCGGGAAGTAAGGAGAACAGGAGGGCGCGGGCGCACAGGGCAATGAGCATAGCGGCCCCAGAGCGCTCTCTGCCATAGAGGCCCCAGGCGCGGACGCCCAGAGACAACAAAGGCGTTAGCGCCACGCCCAGCGCCAACGTCGCCGCCGCCAACGCGGGGTGAGAGGCGTAGAGGGCCAGAAGTCCAGGCGTAATAATACCGCCGCACCCCCAACCGGTACGACGGCTCCAAACAAGGCCAGCAAAAACACCCCAACCCAACATCAAAAAATCCATAGACACAAAGCACATTAGAACGGAGCCCCAAGGTTATCGCCGCGTCTTATAGCGGATTTAACCATACGCGGAAGTAAGAGACCAAGAACCGGATACAAACGGCAAAAACTTTGCGCATAAAAGAGCCAACGGCTCTAGTACCCTACGGCCACGCCGTTGCGGCGGGAATCCGCGCCTCCTATGAACTCCCCGCCACGACGCATGATACCTTGAGCGCCGCCGAAATAGAGATCCTTCGGGCGAAGATCCAGGTCATGTCCGCGTTGCTTCAAGTACTCCAGCTCGCTCTCAGCCACGCCGGCCTCGAGCATCAGTTTGCCGGCGTTGCCGCCGCTGATGGAGTTGAAAAGACGCGGGGCCTCAATGGCCTCATCCATGGTCATTCCAAAATCGATGGCGTTCATGATGATCTGAGACACCGCTAGAATGATACGAGTGGCCCCAGGCGACCCCAGCGTCATGAAGGGGGTTCCCTCCTTGTCCAGAACGAGGGTAGGCGTCATGGAGGAAAGGGGCCTTTTGCCCGGCTCTGGGGCGTTGACGCTTTGGGGGTTCGGTGAGAAGTCGTCCATCTCATCGTTTAACATGAAACCGTACTCCGGCACGAACACCCCAGAGCCAAAAAAGTGGTTGATGGTCCACGTCCAAGCCACCGCGTTACCTTTACCGTCCATCACCGAAAAGTGCGTGGTGGAGTGGTGTGAGTTGTGAGCCCCCGCCGGAGTGTAAAAGGCTTTAGGCGCGTCGTCGAACTCCCACGGGTCGCCGGCGTCAATGGTCTTCATGGCGCTGTCGCCGACGCGCGCGGCCTGCTTTTCGGCGTAACCCTTCGACACCAGCCCTTTGAGGGGAACTTTGGTGAAGGCCGTGTCCGCCATGTACTTGCTCCGGTCGGCGAACATCATCTTGCTGACCTCCGCCAAAGTGTGCAGAAAACGTCCGCTGTTGTGCCCCCACTCCGCCACGGGGAAACGCTCCATGACGTTCAATATCTCGATGACGTGGACCCCAGCGCTGGACGCGGGAGGAGGCCCCACCACCGTGAAGCCGCGATACGTGCCCGTGACGGGCTCTCGCCGCTCGATCTTATAGGCGCTTAGATCGGCCTTCGTCATGACGCCGCCTGCTTTGACCACAGCCGCCACCACCGCGTCGCCAATCTTTCCCTTGTAGTAGACGTCCGACCCCTCCTCGGCCAGAAGTTTGAAGGTCTTGGCCAGAGCGGGGTTTTTCAGCGTAACTCCCACCTGGATGGGCAGTCCCTCCGGAGTGTAGGGCGTGCCGTCTGGGTTGTATTTGCTTATCTCCGCAAAATGCTCCTCAACCATTGAGGCCAGGAGCTTGTCTACCGGGAATCCCTCCTCGGCTAACTTGACAGCCGGGGCAGCCACCTCCGCGAAGGAGAGGGTTCCATATTTACTCAGTAAGGTGAAGAGCCCGGCTACAGAGCCGGGAACACCTACGGATTTCCCGCCGTACATGGACCACTTCTCTTTTTTGGCCTGTTCCGAGGCGTAAATGTCCTTGGTGACGGCAAGAGGCGCCACTTCGCGGAAATCCCAGCAGACCAGGGTTCCGTCCGTCAGTCGAAGGGTCGCGAAGCCGCCGCCGCCAATACCAGAGGCGTTGGGCTCCACCACGTTCAAGGCGAGAGCCGTGGCCACCGCCGCGTCAACGGCGTTCCCGCCCTTTTGGAGTATCTCCACTCCCGCGCGGGAGGCCAGCTCGTTGGCGGCCGCCACCATGCCGTTTTTTGCCTTCACGTCGCTGAACTCAATGGGAGCGTTGCCCGCCAAAGCCGTCGTGACGCAAAACATAGAGGCCGCCAGCGCTCCAATCATCGCCCTAACTCCAGTCCACTTCATCACAACAACACCTCCGTTATTGAATTACCGGGACAAAACGTCCCGGACTGGCTCTTCGGGGTTCAGCCATTTTCCGATCCCGCTCTCCACGAGCCGCTGGTACGTGGGCAGGCCGTCTATTTCAATGGCCTTGTTCTCGTCCACAAAGAACTCCATCATGGACAAAAAGGTCATGATGGCGGTGAGATGACGCGCCACACGCGCCTCCAGGGGCTTGCCGCCCTCTTCATAGGGGACGAAAAGACGCCCCAACCCGGCGGCCTTCAGGTACGACTTATCCCTGCCCGTCAACGCCAGAGCCTCATCCGTGCGTCCTCGCAGACGCCCCTGACTCGGATTGGCGGTTTCCATTAAGATCGGCATGACGCCGCTACCGTCGCCCCACTCGCGATGACTCAGGCCCCGAAGGTTCTTAGGTGAGGGCTCCAGCCGAACCTCGATACCCTGTCCTTTCAGCTCCATAGACGTGGCGGCCGCCAGCTCCATGCTCCTCTCATGAGCGACGATGGCGTCCACCACGGGATATTCTGGTGACGCCTCGTGCAAGTCAAAAGCCAGGTCAATTTTTTCTCCTCGCAGAAATTCCATGATGGCCCACGCCAGGCGCTCCGTGGGGGAGCCGTTGGGGTCGCCCGGATACGCCCGGTTCAGGTTCCGGCTCTCGCCGCCTGACAAACGCTGGGCTGAGGCCTTATGAATGTAGATATCCGGGATCGGCCACATGAGGGTGTGCGTCATGTCCCTAGAGCCATAGCGAAACTTACGCGACGAGCCGTCTGGAAGCGTAAAGAGTATCGCCTCGGGGGAGGCTTCCTGGGGCTGAGTGTGCCCGAAGCCCGCTATGTTCGCGAACGGTATCACGTAAAGCCTGCCCTTCCGCACCCACGCCCGCTCTAGCATTAATACGGCCGTCATGTACCCCGCCGGCTCGTTGGGGTGCGTTCCGCCCAACACAAGGACGGAACCCCCCGGCTCGTTTCCTTTTTGAATGTAAACGGGGGTATCCATGGGCGTCGCGGCCAAAGGAGGGAACCACTCCGACAAAAGATGCCTTTTGAAGCCCGCCGCGGGCACAAGAACGTCTGGCGTTTTCATGGAGGCAAAGTCACGGCTGGCTATCCACGCCAGTGACAGCGCGCATATTAAAAGGCAGAAAGCCGTGGCTCTGGTTCCTTTGAAATTTAACGCGCTGGGCGAGGGGTCACGCTTTTCGATCATGGCCGCCGCCTCACTTCAACATCAGCAGGCGCAATACCAGCGGAATAACCACCAGTACCGCCGTGAGCTGCTTCCAAAAATTTTTTTCCTCGAACAGACACCGCAAGACCAGCAAAAGCACCAGGCCAACGATGCCCCGATACACTAAAGTCATGTTCCGCCTCCCTGGTTATCTCGTCAGAAAAGGGGTCAATTTTTCCGCCCAGGCGATGATAGCCACGCCCCAAAGGGCGGTGAGGATTCCCGGCAGAGCGCACTTGACAAGGGCCTTGAAGTAGTTCTTTTCCCCCACCACCTGAGCCGCGAATATCCCCGCCAAAGCCGTTGGGGGAACCAGGTCGCCCAGTCCGGCGATGAGGGCCAAAGCCGTCCCCGCCAGTATTTGATTGCGGTCAAGGAGCGCCAGTATAAACGGCACCCCCAGCACTGAGGCGGCCCCAAAGGAAGAAATGGCGCCGAAGAGGGGAATGGAGACGACGATGCTCACATAAAGCAACCAAGGGGGAATGTTGAGGGCCGAAACAGAGACGAAACCCCGCACACCGTTCAGCGTCATGATCTGTACAAACATCCCCACGCCCATGAGGATGCCCAGCACAGGCAACGCGTCGTTGACCGCGCGGGTCCCTGACGCGATGGGATTCCACTTCTGCCCGCAGAAAGCTGCCGAGGCGGAAGCGATCAGAAATTGTAGGGGCATTCCGATAAAAAAGCGCTCTGGGAAAAATTGCTCCAAAGCCATCAGGACGATGAGTACGCTGAAAGGAAGAAACAGGCGGAAGGTCAGGGGGGCCTTTTCCATACGCGAAAGTTCCGCTTCGAGGCCGGTCTCGTCAATGGAATCTTTTTTACGCAACCAGGGGTATATCAAAAACAAAGAGACCATCAGCGCCAGGGGAACTGTCGCGAAGAGCAGCGGCAAAGCGAACCCCACGTAGGGCATGTCAATACCTCCACCAATGATCATCACCGGAATGCTGACCGGCGGCGCTATCATGCCGTAGATAGCGCCCAGAGCTATGGCCGCCGCGGCGTGGGGAGGCGGGACGCCGAGCCTCAAAAGTATCGGGGCCACCAGAGCCCCCGTGGTCAGGCAGGCGGCAGTGGATGACCCCGTCAACATCCCCGGAAGCATGATCAAGAACATGACGCCTGCGGAGAGGAGAACAGGGCGTCCCCGAAATTTTCGGATACCGCGGGACGCGACGGCTTCTAACAGGCCGATGTCCTGTACCGTTCTCATGAAGATCATAGCGCAGGCTATGATGAGAGTCGTGTCGATGTAGCCGAACATCCCCTCCACCAGGTGCCTGACGGGCACACCGAACCCGGCCAACAACCCGCCCACTATGGCCGCCGCCGACATGGCCACCGCTATGGGAAGGCGCAGGGCGAAGGCTCCCAGCGCGAAACTCCCCACCATAGCCAGGGTGTAGAAACCCTCAGGCCAAAACCACGTCATGGCTGTGCCTGACCGGCGACGCCCCACTCCTTCAAAACAACCGCCAGGTCTCCTCCAACGGTCTGGATTCCGTTCGCCTCTACCATGACGATGGATGCTGGTTTCAGTTTATCGAAAAATCCATCGGCGTTGGCGCCTTTTACGATGATCAGCGCGTCAGCGAGGGGAACGATTCCTGCGATGAAGGCGTCAGACAGCTCACCTCTGCGCCCCTCGCCGCCCACATGCATGACCAGCGTCTTCAAGCCCTTTGCCTTCGCGGCGTTGATAAGAGCGATGCCGCGCGTCAGCTCCTGGTTTCTGTCGATGCCAGCGGCTCCAAGCCCTTTGGAGCTGCCCCCCACCACGGCGATCAACACTTTCTGCTCCGTCAGGTCGGTCTCCTGCATCATGGCGTTGTAATCGGCCGCGATCTTTTGCTTCTTGAGTATCACGTTCACCATGACGGCGTCGGGACTCTGCCCCACCGCGGTCAGCGCAATCCCCGCGGCGCGGACCTCGGCGCATGCCAGCAATGCCAGCAACAACGCGCAGATGAGCTTTCGGTACACGGCAATCGCTCCTTTCACATATCGCGAACAAACAAAAAACATGAGAATTCGCCTTGCATCCGAAGACTAGACTAAGGAGAAACATCATGTTCACGCTATCCCAGCTTGTCAATCGCTTCCAAAACGGTTTGGGGTTCGAAGGGCTTGGAGATGAAAGCGTCCACTTTGGCTTCCTTTGCCTTCATCACCAAGGGGAGCGTGGCGTGCGCGCTGACCAGAACAACCTTCACGCCGGGAATCAGGGAGCGCAGCGCGGAGATCGCCGTCATACCGTCCATTTTGGGCATGTGAAAATCCATGGTGACAATATCAGGAAGAGACACGTTGGACAAAGCCCGAATCGCCTCCAAGGCTTTTTCCCCGTCCAGAGCGCTCCCCACCACCGTGTGCCCAGCCTCTTGTAGGATCACGCGCAACATTTCTACCACAAAATCCGCATCGTCAACGATGAATATTTTTTTCGCCACGAACGCCTCCATTCCCTCAGACCTGGAGTAGAGTTGAGCTCTGCTTCTTAACATACCCCCCCTCACTTTAGCGAGGGGGTATGAGATCAGCAGAGAATGCTACTCGGAGCCGCCCTTCTTATTTGTTGATAGTTTTGCCGGACAAGAGGCTCTTCAGGCCCTCAATATAGGCTCGCTGGTTTGCCGCGTCCTTTTCAAGACGTTCGAGCTTATCTTCCTCCGCCTTGATGACCGCGTTTAACTTAGCCTCGAAGCTCCCAGCGGCCTCTTTGATGGACGCGACCTCCGTTCTCAGCTCGGCCAGGTCAATGGACTCCGGCCGTTTAGCGGCTTCCGCCTCCAACTTGGTCAGGCGCGCGGCGGCGTCTTGCCTCACGACGTCAACCTCGCTTTTCATCATGCTCCACATCACGTTCAGCACGATGATGAACAAGACAACCGCGACGGCCTTGCCTTTCCACCCTCCCAGCTTCGCGCAGCAGGTCGACCAGACGTCGTTTTCCATTGTGTTCTTGTTGTTTTCCATAATACGTTCCTCCTTGGATTGATAGAGCCACTAGCTCTTGATTTTCCACGCGGACTGTCCGCGCCGGAAACAGTTTATCATATAATTGTTTCTCGCGTGAAAGTACTGGACGTTGAGAAAACAGAGTCCAGGGGGATACCCTGGACTCGACGCCTTCAAACGCGGGGATGGGTTACTTGATCTCGACTTCGGCGCCGGCTTCGACGAGTTTTTTCTTGAGCTCCTCAGCTTCTTCTTTGGAGACACCCTCCTTAATGGGCTTGGGTGGGTTCTCTACCAGGTCCTTGGCCTCTTTCAGACCCAGGCCGGAGATGATCTCGCGCACGGCTTTGATCACGTTGACCTTGTTTGCGCCGGGAGCTTTGTAGATAACGTCGAACTCCGTCTTCTCCTCCTCGACGGAGGCCGAAGCGCCCGCGCCAGGCATGGCCATCATGGGTATAGCCATAGCTGGGGCTGCGGCGGAAACCCCAAACTTCTCCTCCAAGGCCTTCACCAGCTCGGAAAGCTCCACTACCGTCATTTCCCCGATAGCGTTGATCAATTCTTCACGTGTCATGTTTTTTTCCTCCTGTTTTTCTTTCACATATTGGTGAACCATCAATATCACATATACAGCAGAATTATAGCGCCCAACGGAATCAGCGACGGCAACGGCAACGAAATCAACAACAACATCATCGTCGACAGGACGACCATTTACGCTACTTTTTCCTTCCGCTCCCGAATCTGGCTGAGGCACGTGACAAGCCCACGCGGCGTTCCGGAAAGGACGGTGACGAGTCCCACAAGGGGCGCCGCGATGGCGCGCACCGTCTGAGCGATGAGGATATCTCGCGGCGGAAGGTCCGCCAGAGCTTGAACCTGTGCCGCGTTCAAAACAATTTTGCCCAACAGTCCCCCCTTCAAAATGAAGGCCTTCTGGGTCTTCTCGGCGGCGTAGTCCCTCAAAATTTTCGCGACAGCGATGGGGTCTTTGTAGCACAGCGCGTAAATGTTGGGCCCCACGGTTAGGGATGATGGCAAAAGCTCCATCCCCACTTCCTTCATGGCGATGGCAAAAAGCGTGTTCTTGGCGATTTTAAGTTCTCCGTCCGCCCCACGCACTTTGGCGCGGAGCTGCGTGCTCTGGGCCACCGTCATGCCCCGATACTCCCCAACGAAGATAGCCACGCTCTTTTCGAGCTTGCCCTTCAGCAAGTCCACCTGCTCATACTTGATTTTTGCTGGCATAAATTTTTCACCTCCCATTAAGGAATTTTTTCAAAAATAAAAAATCCCCTGACGCACATGGCCAAGGGATACAGGAAACACACAACCCTCCCCTTTACGAAAGGAATCCTCAAGAGGCTTAACCCTTTGAGTGGGGTCTTTTGATGAGGGCAGAGTCCTTTGGCCTCGGCAGGAAATTAAGCTCCCCTTGACCTAAAGTCACGCGAAGCGCCTGCTGTCTTTGGTAAATTGTAATCTTTAACTGGTCGCTATTTCCTTCGTCGCCGCAAGAACATCCACTGAGATTCCCGGCCCCATTGTAGGCGCCAAGGAAATGCCCTTGATATACGTTCCTTTCACGGAGGAGGGACGCGCCTTCACCACAGCCTGTAACAGCGCCCTGGCGTTGTCGAAAAGCTGCTCCGCCGTGAACTCCTTCTTACCAATGAAGTTATGAATGATGCCCGTTTTGTCCACGCGAAATTCCACCCGCCCCGCCTTGACTTCTTTGATAGCGTCCGATATCTGAAAGGTGACAGTACCTGTCTTGGCGCTGGGCATGAGCCCTCGCGGCCCCAAAATCTTACCCAGACGCCCCACGGACTTCATCATGTCCGGGGTGGCGATGACGGCGTCGAAGTCCAGCCAGCCGCCCGCGATTTTCTGCACCAAGTCTTCCCCACCCACAAAATCGGCCCCAGCATCCTCCGCTTCTTTGATTTTCTCGCCCATGGCCAGGGCCAGCACCCTTTTGGTCACACCCGTACCGTGGGGCAGACCCACGGTGCTCCTGACCTGTTGATCCGCGTGACGCGGGTCCACACCAAGGCGCACATGAACTTCCAAGCTCTCATTGAACTTTGCGGTGGCAATCTCCTTGAACAGAACAATGGCCTCCCGCAGGCCATACTGTTTTTCCTGGTCAATTTTGGCCAGAGCCTCCCGGTAACGTTTGCTCCGCTTCATAAAAACAACCTCCCCTGTGGTGTTGGCGGACGAAAATATCCTCCCACTGGCATACTTACTTACTCTTGTACCTCGATCCCCATGGAACGCGCCGTACCCTCGATCATGCGCGCGGCCGCTTCCAGGTCGTTGGCGTTGAGGTTTTGCCTTTTCAGTTCGGCGATTTCCCTCACCTTAACCCGTGAGATTTGGGCGACCTTTTTCTTGTTGGGCGTGGCGGAACCGGACTCAATGCCCACGGCTTTTTTCAGGAGTACGCTGGCCGGCGGCGTCTTCAGCTCAAAGGAAAAGCTCCGATCGGCGTATACCGTGATGACAGCGGGAATGATCATCCCTGGCTGATCCGCGGTTTTTGCGTTGAACTGCTTGCAAAACTCCATGATATTAACTCCGTGCTGCCCCAGAGCGGGCCCAACGGGCGGAGCCGCCGTGGCCTTACCCGCTGGCAGCTGCAGTTTGACCTGTCCCACTACCTTCTTTGCCATAAAATGAAATCTCCTCTCGTTAACGCGCCCAAAACGGAGCCGAACGCTTCTTCCATCCTTCTATATTTTCTCCAACAAAAAGTAATCTGTTTCCACTGGCGTCTCGCGCCCAAACACGCTGACCGTAAGCTTGACCTTACCCTTCTCGGGGACAATATCCACTACCGGCCCCACTTGCCCCTCAAAGGGGCCGCTTTTCACCTTCACCGTATCCCCCAGCTTCAGGTTGATCTCTACCTTTGGCTTGGCCTGATCTTTGCCAATGCGCAACATGATCTCGCGCACCTCTTTCTCAGAGAGGGGCAGAGGATAGCTTCCCGCCCCCACAAAACCGGCCACGCCAGGGGTATGGCGCACCACATACCAAGATTGCTCGTCAAGGAACATTTCCACCAGCACATAGCTGGGGTAAAGTTTCCGCGCGACCTTCCGGCTTTTTCCGTCCTTCACGAAGACGCGCTCCTCTATTGGGATGAGAACAGTGAAGATACTATTTTCCATCCCCATAGTCGCAATGCGCTGCTCCAGGTTGGTTTTTACGCGATTTTCATAACCGGCGTATGTCTGAACGACATACCACCGGCGCGTGTTGTGAGCCTCCATTGTGTGATCTTTTCTGGCTTTTGGCCTAAATTCAACCCAAAATTCCCGTGAAAAGCCACTTGAAAAATTCTCCCAAAACTTTATCGAGAAGCGCCAGGTAAACGGCAACACATAAGGTAAAGACGATAACGATGAGGGTCGAATACCAAATCTGCCTTTTTCCCGGCCACGTGACCTTCTTCAGTTCAGCCTTCGCCTCGCGAAGGAACCCCAGACCGGGGATGGAACGGACTATCTCCTTGGACATCAAATGGCCTCCCGTCGCGCCATAAACTCATCCTAAAAACGCTATGAAACATTCGTCGCGGAAACAGCTTATCACACATCACTTTGTATGCGAAACTGTAAACCACAAAAATGGCAGGCCCGGCAAGACTCGAACTTGCAACCCCCGGTTTTGGAGACCGGTGCTCTACCAATTGAGCTACGGACCTGCGCTCAAACAACGGAGGCCATTCTACACTACTTCGACTCCTTATGCAAGACGGAGGCCCTGCACCACTTGCAGTATTTTTTCACTTCCAACTTCTTTGACTGCTTTTTCTTGTTCACTGTCGTGGTGTAATTGCGCCTCTTGCACGTGGCGCACACCAATCCCACAATATCGGCCATGAAAAAAACACCCTTCCCTTAAAAATATTTATTGAGAAAAACTCACTGAATGATTTGAGTGACGACGCCCGCGCCCACCGTATGGCCGCCCTCGCGCACCGCGAACCGAAGACCCTCCTCCATCGCTATCGGCACGATCAGCTCCACCTCGAAGTTCGCGTTGTC
>JAITGK010000152.1 GCA_031280635.1 Synergistaceae bacterium | reverse complement strand
GGGTATAAATTCGTTACCGTTATCATCATAAGAGACGGTTCTAATCTTACAATTCCCATAAAGCTCAAAACACATCGCATTTATTTTTACGAAAGTGTTGCCAAAGTAATGATCATATTGCGACAAATCCGCGTGTCATATGGCTTTTCAACACGTGTGTCATTATTTTTGAAAATCATTGTGCTGCAAGTGTTTAGTTTAAAAATATCATTATTTAAATAACACTCTCGCGTTTTTATATATTTCTTCAAAAGACAACAACACGGTACTGGGTCGTTTGGTATTGTCACGCTGAAGGCTTTTGAGCGATCGCCCTGCCTTTTTCGTACACAGCAAGGTTCATAGGGAGGTACTCGGGCTTTTTCTTGCCGAGCTTTTCCTTGATGGTCTCCACACAGGCCTTGTCGCCAACGATCCCGGAGGCCGCCACGACCGCTCCCAGCATGACCAGGTTGGCGACCTTCTCACTCCCCTCCGCGGCAGCGATGGTGTTGGCGGGAACAGCGACGGCGCGGACGCCGACCCCCTCGGCTTTGACCAGATCGCTGTTGTAGAGCAGTACCCCTCCCGGCTTCACCTCGTTCTTGAACTTTTCGAAGGAAGGCTGGTTCATGACCACCACCACGTCCGCCACGGACACCACGGGCGCGCCGATCTCCTCACTGGACACGATGACGCAGCAGTTGGCCGTGCCGCCCCGCATCTCCGGACCATAGGAGGGGATCCAGGAGACATAGCGCCCCTCCTCGATGCCCGTATAGGCCACCAGCTGCCCCAGTACCATCAGGCCTTGCCCGCCGAACCCCGCGGCGATCAAGGACATCTCGAATTTTTTACCCGTTTGAGCCATGACCTGCCTCCTCCTATTTGAAGTCTTTGTAGACGCCCAGGGGGTAGTAGGGCATCATGTTGTCTTCAAGCCACTTGCAGGCGTCCACGGGCCTCGCGCCCCAGTTGGTGGGACAGGTGGAGAGAAGTTCCACGAACGACATACCCTTTCCCTCCGCCTGGTTCTTGAATGCCTTGAGCACGGCCTGTTTGGCCTTCACGATGTACTTGGGCTGGGTGAGGGCCGCGCGTTCGATGTAGGCGGGGCCCTCCAGCGTCGCCAGAAGCTCGCACATGCGGATGGGGTAACCGCTGGCCTTGGCGGTGCGCCCGGCGGGGCTGGTGGTGGACTTCTGCCCCAAAAGCGTTGTGGGGGCCATCTGCCCTCCAGTCATGCCATAAATGGCGTTATTGATGAAGATGATGGTCAGGGGCAGGCCGCGGTTCATCGTGTGGACGATCTCCCCCATGCCGATGGAGGCCAAGTCCCCGTCTCCTTGGTAAGTAAAGACGATCTTGTCCGGACGCACGGCCTTCATGCCGCTTGCCAGGGCCGGAGCGCGCCCGTGAGGGGCCTCGATGAAGTCCAAGTCCATGTACTCGTGCATCAGCACCGCGCAACCCACCGGGGCGATCCCCATGACCTTGTTCTGGAGCCCCAGCTCCTCAATGGCCTCGCACACCAAGCGATGAGCCACACCGTGGGTGCAGCCGGGACAGTAGTGGGTGTGGACGTCCGCCTTGCATACTTTCGGGATATTGAAAACTTGAGTTTCGCTCATTCACGACACCCCCTTATTTTTTAAGCAGCTCTTTGCACTTGTCCTCGATCTGGCGCACGGAAGGAGAGTAACCGCCCCAACGTCCCTCCGTGGCCACGGGGAGGTCGCACAGCGTGGCCAGTCGCACATCATCGACCATCTGGAAAGCTGGGCTCATCTCCACGTCCAAAACGCGCCTGACGCTCTTGGGCAGGCTGGAATAACCCTCGACCGGGAAGGGCCAGACCGTTATGGGACGCACCATCCCCACCTTGAGTCCCTCCGCCCGGAGGTTATGGATCGCCGAGCGACAGACGCGGCTAGTGGTGCCGTAGGCGGTGACGATCAGCTCCGCGTCCTCCGCCATGAAGTGTTCGAACCTGGCCTCACTCTCCCGGATTTTGGCGAATTTCTTCTGCAAGTACGTGGAATGGGGTTCCATCTTGTCGGGATCCAGCAACATGCTGCGAATCACGACGCGGCGGCCGCCTCTTTCGTCCCACCAGCCCATAGCCCACTCCGCGTTGGTGGACGGGTCCTCCGCCTTGCGCCGCTTGATCTCCACGGCCTCCATCATCTGCCCCATGAAACCGTCGGCCAAGAGCATGACGGGCGTGCGGTACTTCTGTGAGAGCTCGAAGGCGTCCTGAGTGAGCTCTACGGCCTCTTGCAGGTTCCCAGGCGCCAGCACAATGACGCTGTAGTCACCGTGCCCCCCGCCTCGGGTGGCCTGATTGTAGTCACCTTGGGCGGGAAGAATGTTTCCCAGGCCCGGCCCGCTGCGGGAGACGTTGATGATAACGCAGGGGAGCTCCGCCATGGCGATGTAGGAAATCCCCTCGGACATAAGGGAAATTCCGGGGCTGGAAGATGTGGTCATAACCCTGTAGCCCGTAGCGGCCCCGCCCATCAGCAGGTTGATGGAGGCGACCTCGCTTTCCGCCTGCAAGTACGTACCCCCAACTTCTGGCAGACGAGCCGACATGTACTCCGGGATTTCGTTCTGTGGGGTGATGGGATAGCCGAAAAAGTACTTACACCCGGCCTGAATCGCCGCTTCCGCGATGGCCTCCGTTCCCTTCATCAGCGCTCTTGCCATGACTTCCGCCTCCTCAGTCGATACGGTACACGGACAACGCCACGTCTGGGCAAGTCCGGGCGCACAGGGCGCACCCCGTGCAGCCTTCTTTGAACTGCTCCACCGGCCGGTGTCCCTTCGGGTTGATGCGCTCGGATATTCTGAGCACTTTCGTCGGACAAGCCGCAATGCACAGGCTGCAGCTCTTGCAAAACTCCTCCCTTACCGTCACACGCCCTTTCGCCATTACAAAGACTCCTTTCTCAAAGGAACGACTTTTGGCCCCGCCCCAAAACCCCGCTGAAAGGCCGCCATTAGAGCCGTTGGCTCTTTTCTGCGCAAAGTTTTTGCCGTTTATCTCAGTTTTTTTGTCTCTTATTTCCGCGCATGATTACGCAATCAGACCTTCGCTCCCCGTTGATACGTTACTTCGCGCTTACCTCCACAACGCTCATCCCCCGACCAACGGGAGGGGCGGTAAAACTGCTCTCGACAATATATAGGGGTCAAGGGGCTCCGCCCCTTGCTCCCAGGGGCGCTTCATGAAGCGGAGGAGCGGCCAGAGGGGGACGCCGCGCCCACTGAGCGGGACTTTGACCTCCTCATAGAGCTCCGGGACGACCGCAGCGTAAAGTACCGGCAATCCCATGTCCTTCCCGGCCTCCAAAACCCTATCTAGCCCCCGGGCCACGTCCTCCGCCGTTGTGCTCTCCATCAGGTGAGCGTTGCAGACCAGCGCGCCAACCTTCAGCCCACCCAAGGCCTCCATACGGGAGGCCATGAGCGCCACACCCCGCGGCGTCGAGGTCTTGGGTCGGTAGGGATTCACAACCAACAGCAGTTTATAACCCTGGGCCTCAATGTCCGGCTCGAACTGCTTCAGGGCCTTTACGCCCCCAGCGTCGCCGCCCACATCCAGAAGCAGATGGTCGGAAGGCCCCAACACAGCGTTGCCTATATGATGATTGATGACGGACATGTCGGACCATTTGGCGACTTCTGGCGGGTTTAGAATAGAAAAGCCCTCTTGTTCAAGGGCTTCGGTGATCTGGCGTATGCAAAAATAGGGGTTAATGATGTCCGCGTCAGCGATGGTAACGCTTTTTCCGTTCTTTTTCAAACCCCTGGCGAGGTTCAATACAAACTCGGTTTTGCCGGAGCCCAAGGCTCCCGTCACGGCTATTGTTTTGGGCCAATCGTAACGACACGCAAGGTCTCCCAAAATACCATCTTCCATATTATGTCAACCCCTCTCCCGCTCTGAGCCTGTCCCCGCAGGCCCAGTCCGCGCCGCTCATTCTCCGCTTGCCCTCGGCCTGAACCTCCGCCAGTCGTATCGCACCCTCCGCGCAGGCCACGACCAGACCGCCCTCTGCCAAGGAAAGAATCCGCCCTGGCTCCCCTTGGGCGTCCACAGGCGCCGTTCGCCACAATTTCAGCCTCTTGCCGCGAACGGACACAAAAGCCCCTGTGGAGGAGGCGAACGCCCTGACCGTGTTATGAACGTGAATGGAATCCTGACCCCATGAGACTTCCGCCTCCGTTTTTTTTAATTTGGCGGCGTATGTAGATAATTCTGAATTCTGCTCTGAAAACTGATAACTACCTTCAATTATGGATTCTACACCCTGAACCGCGATTTGGCTACCCTCCAAGGCGAGGATTTTCAACAATTCGGTAGAATCCATTAGAAGGGGTATCGGCGTCTGGGTCTGGGTCAGAACGGGGCCGGCGTCCAGCTCCTCCGTCAGGCGAAAGACCGTTACGCCCGTGGCGAGGTCTCCGTTCAAGATGGCGCGCTGTACCGGCGCGGAGCCGCGCCAGCGGGGGAGTCGCGAGGGATGAATGTTGAGGCAGCCGTGGATGGGAGTGCTGAGAAAGGGCTCGCGGATGAGCTGTCCGAAGTCAACGACGAAGATAAGGTCCGGTGGGTTGGAGGCAAGGGTCTCCTGAATTGTTTCGTTTTGGGACAGGGTACCTGTGCGCTCCAAGGGCAGGCCCAGGGCCAGGGCTGTCTGTTCGACGGCGGAGGGACGCTCCCGCAAGCCCCTTCCGGCCCTGGTGGGACGGTTTGTGACGACCCATTCGAACTGGAGGTGTTCGCTCATGTGTTCCAGGCAGGACGCGGCGAACTGTCCCCCACCGATATACCAGAGCCTCACTAGCCACTCTCCCCTATCGCGCGCTTGAACATTTTTTTACGAATGATCCCACGTTTCAACGGAGAAAGGTGTTCAATGAACAGCTTCCCCTCCAAGTGGTCCATCTCATGCAGAAAAGCGCGGGCGAGAAAGCCGTCCACATCGTAGAAGCGCTCCGCCCCGCTCACGTCCATAGCGGCGACCTTAACACGGGCCGGCCGCTTCACGGAAGCATAGATGCCTGGAAAGCTGAGACAGCCCTCCTCCCCCTCCTGAATGCCCTCTTTTTGCAATACCCTGGGGTTGATCAGGACGTAAAAGGAGCCCTCCCAAGAGACCAGGGCTATTTTCTCCAAAACCCCCACTTGAGGCGCGGCCAGGCCGACGCCCTCGTACATCTCCATCGTCACGCGCATCTTCTCGACCAAGAGGCCAAGCTCCGTATCGAAGCGCCCCACGTTCTCCGCCGGCATTTTCAACGCGGGATCGGGGTAGATTTTCACCTTCAGGCCTTCCCCGATTGTCGCGTTCACCTCTTCCTTCATCACCCGTCCGCCTCCCAAAAACGCAAAAAGCATTTGTAATACTAACTTGCTTTCAATGGGGCTTGAATGGAACGGTTTAAGGCGCGCAAAGACTGCCGCTGCGTCTTTTAACTTTAGACCCCTGATTGCAAATTGGTATAAGATACTCCATCAGCGTCGCCTTTATTTTATACCAAAAGCGGACAAGATGATGGCGGACAGATGATGAGTAACGCGCGGCTCACCAGCCCTTGATCGTTTCGAGGACAGAATCCGGTATTTGGCCGTTCGCGAAGTCGTCCATGGACTCCTCGATTATGCCGAGGCTTTTATCCATCTCCTTTTGTGTGATGACGAGAGGCGGCTGGACGCGCAGTACCGATCCGCTGACAAAAGAGAGCAGCAGACCTTTTTCCCACGCGCGATGGCAGATTTTGGCAGCCGCCGCGCG
>JAITGK010000145.1 GCA_031280635.1 Synergistaceae bacterium | reverse complement strand
CGCCATACTTTATTTTCCATGTAGTAGGTAAAAACCTCCGGCTTTAGCCGGAGAGCTTTCAGCAAGCTCTTTTGAAAAGTGTGATAGTGTAATCTCAAGAGGTGATGGGAGCGCGGCGGTATAGACATTCGAGTCATGTTGCATATGAGATTCAATATCACTTTGTGTGGATAACGAAATACCGTTACAAAGCGCTTAAAAATCAAATAGCGGAAAGGTTGCGAGACATGGCGCGTCAAGGATGTGAAGCCAAAGGAATGACGATAATCTCTGGTAATGTGAGGGCCAGATCATGCGCGTATACTACTGTCCACGCCGCCGTGGTTATCGCCGTCACAAATAACGCGGTACTTAAAAGGGAGGTTGTCACGACTGTCGCGAGACGAATTTCCTGAATTGAAGAAGAGGTACTGGGATCAACATCTGTGGGGAAGAGGGTATTTTTGTACAACAGTAGGGCCAGTGACTGAAGAAATGATTAAAAGCTACATAGAGAACCAAGATGACGATGACGACAGTATAAAAATAGAGTCCGACTTTCAGTCGCAAGCTTTAGATGGCTTTAGCCATGGAACATTAAGCAGGCTTTAGCCTGGATGCGACTTTCAGTAGTTGTCTAACCTACCTACTTTAGTAGATAATATTTGAGTATTATTTTTTTAGTAATTTTAGGTTTTATAGGAATTTTCTTAGCATTTTTTGTATAAGCGATAAAATTTCTGACTGTTTTCACGTAAAATCTAAATGTGGCGAAAACGCGGAAGTGTGGATTATGGCGGTTTACATAATCATATGCATAAATAAGAGGCCGAAAACCGGACACAAACGGCAAAAATTTCGCACAGATAAGAGCGAACTACTATAATAAAACAGGGGATAGGGGAAACGAAGGCGAAATGAAGCGCGAAGACTTGCGGAATTGCAAAAGAATTGTGGTTAAGGTGGGCACCAGCTCTATCACGTACCCTACAGGCAAGGTCAATCTGGGTAAGATGGAGCTTTTGGCCCGTGAGTTGTCGGACCTGCACAGCGCCGGGCGTGAGCTGATACTGACCAGCTCAGGCGCGGTGGGGGCTGGAGTGGGAAAGCTCAACTGCCCTCCGCCCTCCAGCCTGCCTGAGAAACAGGCCCTGGCAGCCATTGGCCAGGGGATTCTGATGCACATGTACGAAAAATTTTTCTCGGAGTACTCCAAGAGCGTTGCTCAGGTTCTCCTGACCCGCGACTGCTTTTCAGACCCCGTGCGCTACCTGAACTCCCGCAACACGCTGTTTTCCCTCCTGAATTTTGGCGTTATTCCCATCATCAACGAAAACGACACCGTGGCGGTGGAGGAACTCAAGTTTGGAGACAACGACACGTTGTCCGCGATGGTGACCTGTAACGCGGAGGCCGACTTGCTCCTTATCCTCTCGGACGTCAATGGCCTCTATGACTCCGATCCCCGTAAAAACGAGGACGCCCGCCTCATCTCTCAGGTAAGTGAGATCACGGTGGAAATGGTAAAAAACTCGAAAGCCAAAGGAGGAACTCTCTCCAGTGGGGGAATGTTCACGAAACTCTCCGCGGCGCGTATGACAATGGCAAACGGTATCCCGCTGGTGATCGCGTCCAGCGACGAGCCGAACGTCATTCGACGAGTGGCGGATGGCGAGGCCGTTGGGACGCTGTTTCTTCCTTCCCGCGAGGGCGGCTACGCCTCGCGCCGTCAGTGGATCGCCGTAGGCAGTGCGGCGGCGGGGTCGGTCACGGTGGACGACGGCGCGGCGGAGGCCCTGTTACGACGTGGCAAGAGCCTCTTACCCTCCGGCGTGCTGCGGGTTGAAGGAGTCTTCAAAGTGGGTGATGTGGTGGGGGTGAAAAACGCCTCTGGCGTCGAGATCGCGCGCGGAATTACCAACTACGGCCATGAGGACGCCGCCAGAATTTTGGGCCGACGGACGTCCGAGATCGAGGATATTCTGGGTCGCCAGGACTACGAGGAACTGATCCACCGCAATAACATGGCGGTCTTGCAATGACAGCGGTGAGTGGTTAGAGAAAAGCTACTTTTACTAACCACTGTTCACTAGGGTGTGTTTTAAAGCCGTTGGTCTTTTCCGCGCAAAGTTTTTAGCATTTATATTATATCCGGTTTTTGACCTCTTATTTCCGCTTATGATTATAAAAAACGCCATAATTCACTTGACGATAGCGATTTGAATGTGGTAGTGGAAATGCCGCGCTCGTCGCTGAGAGATGTGGAAAAAGAGAAAGCGCTTCGAGCCTTACAACAAGATGGGGTTGCGAAGTCCGCGTGATCCGAAGTAGAAATCCCGACCAACGGGAGGGGCGGTAAAAGCGACCTCTCGACAATATAGGGGGCGGGCTTGCTCCTTGCGGTAAAATTACCCCCTACAATATGGTGGGGCCCCCGCCCCTTAGGCGGACTCTTTTTGGGATGAGGCCTGACGGGCGGACGATGAGGATGAGGAGCAACAAGAGCCCATAGATGAGCTGCGCGTAGTCCGAAAAACCGCGCAGCTTTTCCGTTATCACGGTCAGGAGGAAAGCCCCCACGGTCACTCCCACAAGGTTGTCCATGCCCCCCAAAATCACCATGCAGATGAACACCAGCGACCGGGCGAATGAGAAGTCGTCAGGCCCCACGAACGAGGTCAGGCCAGCGTAGAGCACGCCCCCAACGCCGCAGAATACGCTGCCAGTGACAAAGGCGAACAACTTGGCCCGCACCACGTCCACGCCGAAACAGTTGGCGGCGATCTCGTCCTGGGCGATACTGTTCAACGCCAAACCAAACCACGTGACGAATATCCGATTCGCCACGTAAAGCAACGCCGTCAGGACCAAAATACAAAAGAGCAGGTAAAAAAAGTGCGGCGCCAGCTTCACACCAAATACGGTGTAGGTTTTGTAGAGCGGGTAGCCTCCTATAGTCAGCGCCTTGACTCCGCTGATACCATTGGGTCCACCTATGGACGGGATGTTCTTGATGGTCTGGGTGAAGGCCAGTTGAAGCGCCATCGTCACCAGCGAAAGGTAGTAGCCCTTCGTCCTCAACGTCGGAAGACCCAGCAGAATACCAGCCAAGGCGCAAAGTACCACCGCCGCCAACAGGCCTAACCAAGGGTCGGCCCCAAGTTTGACGGTCACGTAACCGAGGGAGTACGCCCCGATACCCATGAACGCCGCCGGCGCGAAGTTGACCATGTTGGTAGAGCCCATCTGAATGTTGACGCCGCAGCAGACCATCGCGCAAATGGCCGCCATGACGGCTATGTGAGACTGGTAACGCAGCGTGGCCAACGGTAGCGGAATCAACATCAGGAACAAAAACGCGCTGACCGCGGCCACTTTTTTGTTGCGAGCGTAGAGCAAGAACAAAGCGTCGATGAACCCACGCTTTTCCATGTAGAGCAACGCGGCAATCACAGCCGCCACAAGAGGCAGGCTGATCTCATACGACGCCCACAACATTAGGAGCGCAAGCCCGAAAACCACGAAATTACACGCGATTGCTTTGAGCCATTCCGGGGATCTCATCGTCCGTTCCATCGCCGTCCGCCTCCCGTTTCACACTTTTTCGACGAATTTCTCACCAATGATTCCCTCAGGCTTGAAGATGATAAAGATAACCACCACGATGAAGGCCACGATGTTCGCGTAAGCCATGCCCCTCGGAACGTACCCGGCGACAAACACCTCGACGAAGGCCAGCAGCATACCACCCACCACAGCGCCCCAGGTGTTTCGAAGCCCACCTACCACGGCGGCGGAGAAGCCCTTGGCGCCGTACATGGCGCCGTTGTCAAACGACATAAGCTTTTGGTAGTTTCCCATCAGAAAACCACTTATCGCCAGCATAATCCCACCAATCACAAAGGTAACGACGATAACCTTGGAGACGTTGACGCCGATCATTAGGGAAAGTTCTTTGTTCTGAGCAATGGCCTGCATGGAAAGCCCCATCTTCGTCCTGCTCAAAAACAGGAAAAGTAAGGTCAAGATAACGACGGTGATGACGATAACCGCTACTTTTCGGGAATCCAGCAGGCCCGATAACATTTCAGGCCCGTCGCCTGGCAGCAGAAGCTCCAAAATCTCCGGGAAACCCTGAGGGTTGCGCCCGCTGGTCACCGTCAGGGCGCTCTCGCCAGGGGGCGCGACCGCGGAGGAAAGCGAGTCCACCACGGGCTTGAACAACAGACCCAAGACCTCTTTAATAACCGTCCCCATAGCGATGGTGCTCAAGAGAGGCATCAACTCGGAGCTCTCGTGGAACGGCTTGATGGATACCCTGTAGGTGAGAAGGCCCAAAGACGCGCAGGCCAACGCGCCAATAAGGATAAGAATCACGACGCAGACCACAAAGGGCAGGGGAAGCCTTGCGCTTTGCATAACTACCCAGGTCCCCATAATGACGAAAGACCCCAATATCGCTATATCGCCGCAGCAGAACACCACCACATCCATGACTCCAAAAAAGAGCGAAAAACCTATCGCGACAAGGGTGTACATACAGCCGAGCAGAATCGCGCTTACAATTAGGCCTTGGAATAACTCCATATCTCAACACCGTTCCTTCATATAGCGGGTTGCGACGCGCGGAAATGAGAAACCAAAAGCCGGATATAAACGGCAAAAACCTTGCGCACAAAAGAGCCAGCGGTCCTAATAGAGGGGCGGAGCCCTGAAGCCAGGGGCCCGCCTCGTGGCTTATTTGCCGCCGAACTTGCGCTTGCCGCTCTGGTATTCGGATTTTTCCAAGGGCAGCCACGTACCGCCCTGGATCACGTTCAGGTAAGCCGCGACGTTCTGGGTCTGACCGATCTCGTTGAAGGTGGTAACGCCCATGATTCCCACGGTTTTGCTCTTCAAGACGGCGTCCGTCATAGCCGCGGCTGTGGGAGCGTCGCCGCACGCGCGCAACGCGCCAAGCAGAATCAAGGCCGCCTCGTAGGCGTAGGGGGTAAACGCGCCGATGGGAGGGGTGTATTTCTTGGAGTTGTAGAGCGACACGAACGCGCGTCCCTCCGCGGAGTCCTCAAGGATGATTCCCGGGCTGACGACAAGGGTTCCTTCGGCCGCGGGGGCGCCTATCTTGAGGAAGTCGTCTGTTTTCATCCCGGAGATTCCGCAGAACAGCACGTCCCTCACCCCGGCCTCGAAAAGCTGACGCTTGAGCTGCGAGCCGATAGCGACTGTACTTCCACAGTACACGGCTTTAGCTCCACTGGCCTTGATTTTCTGCGCGACGGCGCTTAGGTCGGTGGCGTCCTCGGGAACCTGCTCCTCACCCAACGGGGTGATCGCGCGGGCCGCCAGCTCCGCCTTGAAGGCGTTGAAGTTGCCGTCGCCGTAAGAGCCAATGTCCGAGACCACGAACCAGTCTTTGTAGCCCATCTTGTCGAGGACGGCCAAGGCAAGGGGGATGTTCTCCTGCTTGTCTGTGGGCGCGGAGCGCGTGATGTAGGGCACGTTCTCGGCATTGGTCAGGGTCTCCCGGATAGCGCCCCAGATCAGGAGAGGAATCTCCGCGTCCTTAAAAACCGGGATGCAGGCCGCCGCCGGGCCGGAGTTCCAGAACCCGGAGGCCGCCACTACCGCCGAGTCGGACACGATCTGCTGCGCGCCGGCCACGGCCACGTTCTCGGAGCTCTGGTCGTCAACCTCAATGACCTCGATCGTGTAAGGGTACTTGCCCAATTTGTTGGCCTCCTCAATGGCGAGCTGGAAGGCGTTCCTGGCCGCCGCGCCCTCCGCCGCGTTCGAGCCGGTTATCGGCCCCAAGAAACCTATTTTGACCACCTTTTTTTCCGCCGCGCCCGCCGCGCTTCCCAGCAAAAGGACCGACGCCAACACCATACACAACAGCCTGAACTTCCTCACCATAATTCCAACCTCCCTCATAATGTGAAAAAATATGAAATTTGGCACACCCGCAAACGACCACGCTTTGCCTCTCCACTCACCGTCCCTACATGACGGGATTTTCCACGTACTCGCTGTCCGAAAGGGCAGCGGCGCTCCCCGAAAAAACAATGGCGCCCTTTTGAATGACGTAACCCGTTGTCGCCACGGACAGGGCTTTGACCGAGTTCTGCTCCACCAGCAAAATGCTCATGCGCTTCGCGCGCAAGGAGCGGATGATGTCGAAAACGGCCTCCACCATTATGGGAGCCAGCCCCAGCGAGGGCTCGTCGAGGATAAGCAACTTTGGATGGTTCACCACCGCGCGCGCAATGGCCAGCATGGTGCGCTCTCCACCGGACAGGGTGCCCGCCTTTTGGTTCAGGCGAAGGCGCAGGACAGGAAAGGATTTGTATATCTCCGACAGCCGCTCGGAGAGAAGCTTTTCGTTGTTGATGTAGTAAGCGCCCATTCTCAAGTTCGCGTCCACGGTCATTTTGTGGAACGTGCCGACGGCGGAGGCTGAAAGGGCGATACCCCGCTCCACCCGCTTGTGCGTTGGCCACGCGTCAATCTTTTCCCCGTCCAGGGACATGGCGCCTTTATCGGCCTTGATCATGTTCAAGATGGCCTTAACGAGGGTTGTTTTGCCCGCCCCGTTGGCGCCCAGCACGCAACAGACCTGCCCTTTGGGGATGACCAGCCCCACGTCGCGCAGCATAGGGATCCTGCCGTAGCTCGTGTTGAGGCCGCTTATTTCCAATATGTTATCGCTGGCCCCGCTCATACCGTACTCCCTCCAAGGTAAGCCTTGACGACATTTGCGTCGCTGATCACTTCCCGATACGTTCCCTCCGCTATTTTCTGACCGGCGTTGAACACGACGATACGCTCCGTGACGCGCTCCATGACCTTCATATCGTGCTCGATGATGATGATACAGATGTCTTTTATTTTTTCTTTTATCTTGTGAATATCGTCCATCATCCGCATAGTCTCTTCGTCGTTCAGGCCCGCCGTGGGCTCGTCAAGCAACAGAAGCGTGGGGCGCCCCACCAGCGCCCGGCTTATTTCTATGCGCCGACGGTCGATGTGGGGAATGTCCCTCGCTAGGTCATAGCGCCGGTTGAAAAGCGCCGGGTTAAAGTAGCTCAACACGTCCATGCACTCCTGAAGGCACTCGTAAATTTCGTTGTTCGTCTTTTGGGGATGGATCAAAATATCCAGAAAACTCGCCTTTTGTTTTGTGTAAAGCCCCATCAGGACGTTGTCGGCGACGCTCAAATCCCAGCAAAGCCGGCTGGACTGGTAAGTGCGCGCGATCCCCTTCTTGAATATCTCGAAAGGGCGCAAGCCGGTGATGTTCTCGCCCTGAAGGGTCACCGTGCCGTTGGTGGCTGGGTAAATTCCGCTTATTATGTTGAGGAACGTCGTCTTGCCGGAGCCGTTAGGCCCTATCAACCCGACAATTTCCCTGGCGTTGATGGAAAAATCCACATCTTTTACGGCCCACAAGCCGCCGAAGTTTATTGAAACCTTTCGCGTGTCCAACGTAGTCATTCCCGCGCCTCCCTCCCTTCGTCAATGCGTTACTGCATTATAGCAAACTCTATTTAGCAAAAGGCAAAGAGGCAAACGCGAGATTTTCGTTGGTTTTAACGTGACCGAAAAGCGCTTCAGAAATTTCTATGGTTTCCAGTTCCAGCGTGTTTTTAATCTTGACGAGCTTCAGCCGCTCCCTGTCCACACCCCGCGCTACTTGTATCGCGACGCGGACCGCCTCCTCTTCCGTGTCGGCGATGATGGGTATCTTCGCGTCCTCGGGGCACTTCACGGCTATGGCGTTCGCGTAAATCTGTTCCAGGTCCAGTTTGTCAAACACCCGGCGGGTGATGACGTCGAACACCCCCATCCCAATGGCGTTGCCATGCGACTCCGGGGTTACGTCCAACAACACCATGCGTTTGATCTGGGGAACGGGAAGGACAAACTCATTCAGAAGGTAGCTTTTGCCCAGAATATTCGGGTCATACCCGGCTCCGGAAATGTTCTTCCCGATCTCTTCCACCACCAGCACGTCGATGTCGGGGAGCATTAAGGTCGGCATGTTTGCCTTGGCCATTTTTACCAGTTCTTTTTCGCGTTCAAAGAGTTTTTCGGAGGGTATCGCCTCAATCAGGGCAGTTTCGTCATAGGCGTTTTCGACGATAGCCACGCCAAAACCCACCTTGGCGACTTTGAGTATCTTTTCCGCGGCCTCCAGCAGAGTGCCCCCGAAGGCGTCAAAGCTCTCCTCGTGGACGGCGGAGCAGCCGATGTGGTTTCCCAGCCCGATGACCAACATCTTACACAACCCGCTTTGGATGTCGGCGACGAAGTCGGTGTGGAGCTTGACTCGGTTGACTGGGACGATCACGTCCGCCTCCAGCGCGGTCTTGTCGAAATAAACGTCGATACCGCGGCTGGTCTTGCCCAGGTGAACCACCTCCACGGAGGAAAGGATCTGGGTCTCCATGGCTTCCTCGGTAACGCCGTAAGAGGTCAACACCTCCCTCTGCCCCTCCGCGGTTCCACCTCCGTGACTGCCCATGGCGGTGACGATGAAGGGCGCGCCGCCGACGGCCTTGATCTGATTCAAAACGGTCTTGACGATAAACGCCAGGTTTTTTATGCCGCGGCTCCCCACAGCCACGGCTACCTTCGCCCCTGGTTTTATCTTGCCGCGAACGTCCGGCCGACCCATTTCCTTGACGACGCGCCCACCAATGTCGTCCAACTTGGGTCTGGGAAACGTCTGTCTCACCTTGCGCATGGACGGAAGGGGGAATCTCAGGTCGCTTTCAAGCAGTACGGGCATGGCGCGCCTCCTTGGCGTCTATAGGATCGTTATCGTTCCGTTGTTGGCGTCCACGCGAACGCGGTCGCCGTTCTTCACAGTCTTGTAAAATTCAGGCTCGACCTTGTCCACCATGGGAATCTCCATGATGATGGCCCCGGCCACGAGGACGGTCTCGGGATACTGGATCACCATGGCCGCCGGTTGGTTCTTGTGCGTCATGAGCTGGAAGAGGCCGTCGCTCTGCACCACGGAGCTTCCTTTGCCGCCGGGGAAAACGATCACTTTTTTCGCGACGCTCTTGCCCTCAATGTCGTGGGCTTTCTCCAGAACTTCTCCCGTCTCCGGCCTCACCAAGTAGAACATGATCTCGTCCTTAGAGATGATGAGCTCCCCTTCACCGACGCCCTCGGCGATTTTGTGACACGAAAAAACTTTTCCGCTCATTATTGAACAGCTCCTTCCAGCGCGGCCCTCAGGCAGGTGTCCAGGTCGCGAACCACAAACTCAAGGCCTCTCTTACGCGGGTAGTAAGCGCACTTGGGCGAGTCGGTGACGCCCACCTTCCCCTTGTACAGGCGCCAGCACGGCTGGTCTGAGCAGGTGTCCTCCACAACCTCGCCGCCGGCGGCCCTCAGGACGTCCAACAGTCCCATCTTCTCGACGTTGGACTTGGTGAGAGCCGAGGTCATGATCCACAGAGGAACCGCCAGTTTCTTTCCCTCCAGGGCTTTGGCGATGTACTGTACTTCCTTGGTGCTGGTGTGGGGACAGCCAAAGAGAGCGAAGTCAATCTCGCGGTTGCCCGGGTCCGAGATCTCGGTCGCCAGCACGCGCTTGAAGTCCTCGTCTGTGATGACCACCGCGCGCTTCGGCTTCTTTCCTCCGAAAGCCGCTTCGAGGGTGGGGGCTTCCGGCGTGACCCCGACGATGTGGTACATGGCGTAAGCGCCGGATGTGTTCAGTTCGGCCCCAAGGTTGCGGTGCGCCTCGGGAGATATGTGACCCGGGAGTCCCACGAACACTGGAATGCCCGGCCCTATTTTCTTGCCCATGTACCCCAGCAGGTTGTAGGAGAAGTCGCTGTCGATCTTCGCCTTGACCTCGACCAGAACGTCGCCTTTGCGGTTTTCGTCGAGCAGAAGGCCGTAGACGGGAACCACGCCGGTGATGGCGGCGCACAGAGCCGACTGAGCGGACTCGCGGTTGGACCTGGCCCCCCATACCGAGTTCACGTAAGGCGTCGCGCTGGACTCCGAAAAAGCCACGATTTCGTTGGGGAACGGGATGTTGGTGTCCATGTAGGGCGTGCAGTTGTAGGTGAGACGGCAACCCAAGGTCTTGTAGGCCTCGTGGACGCGGCCCATATGCTCCGCCTCCTCATCCGTGACCATGTGGCGTCGCTTGAAGTAAGAGAGACAGAAGCCTGGGTTCACGGTGGGCGACACCTTGACGCGCGCACCCAGGTTTACCATTTTTTCGGCGAACCACAGGTCCATCTCCTGGTTGCTAAGCGCCACGTGGGCGTTGGTGATGGGCGCCATTCCAGGCGCGTTGAAGCACTCACCAACGCCGATCTGTACCTTGAGCGCCAGCGCCGCGCCCTCGCCGTACTTGCCCTCCAGCATATCCCTCAAATCTTGTGTCAGCTCCATAGTGTTCTCCTTTTCGTTTCGCCCGTCATGAATTATTTCCCCAATATTCTCACGTCAGCCACCAAGATACCTTTTTCGTACACGAACACGGGGTTCAGGTCCGCCTCGGCGATGTCAGGGTAGAGGAGCGGCAGCCTGGAAAAGGCTGCGATGGCCTCCGCCAGGGCGTCGACGTCCACCGGCGCCTCCCCGCGGACCCCCCGCATGAGCGGGTACATCTTGATCTCCTGGATCATTTCGAGGGCCTCGTTTTTCTCGATGGGGGCTACTCGGAACGTTATGTCCCTCAGCACCTCGGTGTAGACGCCGCCCATGCCGAAGGCGACCAGCGGTCCGAAGCTGGGGTCCCGCGAGAGGCCAATGATGACCTCCTTACCGCCCTTCAGCATTGGATAAGACACGACGCCCTTGAAGTCTTTGCCCTCGCCTATCATCTTCAATTTTTTGAACGTGGAGCGGACGCCCTCCTCATCCCTGACGTTCAGTACCACGCCGCCGCAGTCCGACTTGTGAATGATCTGGGGCGACACGATCTTCATGACCACTGGGTAGCCGATCTCCTTACAGGACTTGACGGTTTGTTCCTCGTCCTGCGCGAAGGCGAATTTGGGAACTGAAATCCCGTTTTCGCGCAATAGTCGCATGGCCTCTGGTTCCAGAAGGCGCTTGGTTCCGTCTTTGAAGGAGCCGGGGGCCACGTGGGCAATGCAGGGCTCTTTCTTGGCGCTTTGCCGTTCCCTGGCCATGGCGGCGAGAACCGAGACCGCGCGCTCCCCCGAGGCGAAACAGGGTATTCCTTCCTCGCGCAGATACTTCAGGCTGTCTCCGATATCGCAGCCCACCTGCATTACGGCGGCGACGGGCTTGGCGCTTCTTTTCGCGGCCGCCGCCACGCCCCGCGCGACGGGCATTGCCTTCAGGTACGGCGTGCCGATGTAGAGCGCGACGGCGGCGTCGTTTTCGGCAAGCGAGGTTACGATCGCCTGCTCATACTGTTCTCCCGTACCCTCCACGGTTAGGTCGATGGGATTGCGAAGCCCGGCGAACGAGGGCAGAAATTTTTTCAGCTCGGCTTTCACGCCGTCGGAGGTTTCCTGTATCAGAAGTCCGTCCATCTCCGCCTTGTCGGTGGTCATGACGCCAGGCCCGCCGGAGTTGGTGATCACTAAAAGTTTTTTGCCCTTCACCGGCGGCAGGGTAGCGAAGCCCTTGCAGACGTCGAAAAGGTCCTGCAGAGTATCGACTCGGATAGCGCCGCACTGCCGCAGCGCCGCGTCACAGACGGCGTCGGCTCCCGCCATGGAGCCCGTGTGGGAAAGCGCCGCTCTCTGGCCGGTGTTCGTGCGTCCGGACTTGACGATCACGACCGGTTTCACGGATCGGACCTCCCGCACCGCCCCCATGAACTCACGCCCGCTGGGAACGGTTTCCAGGTACAGCGCGACTACCTTGGTCTCAGGGTCCTCCTTCAAATAGCGCAGCAACTCCAGCACGGTAAGATCTCCTCCGTTGCCGTAGCTGACGAACTTAGCTATTCCCACCCCGTCGTCCGCCGACAGGGCCATAAAAGAACCTCCCACGGCCCCGCTCTGGGAAATGATTGAGATGTTGCCAACGGGAGGCGCCGTCTCCAAGGTGGCCACCAGGCGAGCGTGGGTAGAGACCATCCCCGCGCAGTTCGGCCCAATGAAGCGTATCCCGTGCTGTCTCGCGATACCCACTAGCTCGCGCTCGCCCGCCGAGTTTCCGGCCTCGGAGAAACCAGAGCTGATGATCACCGCCGCTTTTACGCCGGTTTTTCCGCAGTCCTCCAAGATTCCCTTGACCGTGTTCGCCGGTGAGGCCACGACAACCAGGTCCACCGGTTCCGGCAAGTCCAAGAGCGAAGCGTAGCCCTTCGCCTCCCGCGCGGATTCTTTCTTGGGGTTGACGATACACACGCGCTTCATGCCGCCGTCCAACAGCCTGCCCGTAAGGACGTTCGCCAGCTTGCCCTCTCCGGCGGAGCCAAAGACGGCCACGGAGTTGGGATAAAACATCGCCTTCAGATCGAACATAGCTTTCCCTGCCTTTCATGCCAAAGACCGCTCCGCCCCACTCTAAAAGGGGTCCGTCTAAAAAGATCTCCCGGCCCCTTGTTGGTCCTCACACGGCTATGTCTTTTTCCGGAGCGGAGCACCCGGCGCGAAACGCCTCAATGTTTTCTTGCGCGGCGCTTTTCCAACTTTCGGTGATGATTTTCTCCATGTCCCGCTTGGAAAAGAAACTGTTCAGGCGAGAGTGAGCGTGCGCCGCGCCCAGCATGTAGATGTTGGCGCGCGCGCCGTCGGGCATAGCTTCTGGGGCGAAGTAGTGCGCCACTCCGCCGTTTTCGCGGATTTCTCCCACAACCTGCTTCTCGTCCGGGTAAGGGGCCTTACCCAACATGACGGCGGTGGGCTGCCAGCGCAAGCCTAAAATCACGTAATCCGCGCCCCGCTTCCCGTAGCGCACGGCCTTGAGGGTCTCGGAAAGCTCCATGGACACAATCAGATCCGCGCCACCAGGAGAGATACTGGGGGAGTAGCTCCCCGCCTCGCGCCCGAGGCGGAGCTGAGTTTTCACGAACCCTCCGCGCTGGGCCATACCTTTAGTGGGGAAAAAGTTGACTCCGATCCCCTTGTCCGCCGCCGCCTGAGTTATGATGTCCGATATGGTCAGCAGGCCCTGCCCGCCCACGCCCACAGTGTAGATGTCGAAATAATTACTCATTGACTCCGCCTCCTATTCCGCCTTGCGAAGAGCCTTGGTGGGACAGACTCCCGCGCACAGGCCACAGTTGTTGCACTGCATGGTATCGATCGCTATGACCTTTCCTTTGAGCTCTATCGCGGGGCAGCCGGTAACGTCAATACACCTCTTGCAGCCCACGCACGAAGCCGGGGTGAACGTGACCGGCGCGCGCTTTACCTTCCGTCTCGCCGCCTGAATGGCGCACTCCCTGCGGGAGAGGATGACCTTCAGGCCGGTGGTTTTCAGAGCCGCCTCCACCGCGTCAGCAACCGCCTTCACGTCGTAAGCGTCCACGGTCCAGAGGTTCTTGACCCCAACGCCGCGCACGACGGACTCTATGTCGAGCTGTTTCCAGTCCTTCTTTTGGGACGCCTGACTGGTGCCGGGGTTCACCTGCATTCCAGTCATGGCCGTCCAACCGTTGTCCAAAATAATCACGAGCATGTTGATGTTGTGCTGAAGGGCGTTGACGAGGCCGGGAATACCGGCGTGGAAGAACGTGGAGTCTCCGATGGTGGCGATGACTGGCGCGGGGATGTTGCTGTAGGCTACCCCATGGGCGAAGGGGATACTGGCCCCCATGGAAAGCTCTGTCCACAAAATGTCGAAGGGGGGACAGCTTCCTAAAATGGTGCACCCGATGTCGCCCGTAATAAACGCCTCGTTCTTTTTCAACCCAATCGCCTTGAGCCCCCGCTCCAGGCCCATGTAGGCGCCCCGGTGCGGACAGCCCGCGCAGAATCCGATGGGGCGCGCCGCGCACAGGCGCTCCGGCGGTTCCTTCGCCGCGATGTCCACTTTGGGAAGCCCCAGAGCCTCGCGGATCCCGTTCTCCATCAGGAAAGCGTCGAACTGCCCCACGCGGCTGAACGTGCCGTCCTCTTTACCATAGAGTTGAACGTTCAGCTTGTTTTTGTAGGCCTCCATGAAACAGTATCTCTCCGTCAGAGGCTCCAATTCCTCAGCGATAATGACCTTCGAGCAGTGGCTCAACAGGGAAACGATCTTGTTTTTCGCGTAGGGGATGGTGGCGGCGAGGCGTAGCGTGGAGATTTCCGAGACGTCCGTGCCCGCGTCTTTGAGTCGATTCAGGGCCTCGCGCAGATAGCCGTTGGTGATACCCACGGAGACGACACCCAGGCCGTCTTTTTTCTTGAGTTCAAGCTTGTCGAGCTCCTTGTGGGCGATGTACTTCTCCGCCGCCTCCAAGCGCTCGATCAAATCCCGGTGTTGCTGCATACAGATGAGAGCTCCGGCTTTGGTGTACTTGGCGGGGTCGTAGGGAGGCATAGGGGCGCTGTCTTTCGGCAAAACCCTATCCTCTATCTCGATTACTCCATGAGACTGGGAGTTGTTCGTCACGAGGCGCAGAAACACCGGGCCGCCTATTTTCTCGGCCATGTCGAAGGCCGTCGCCGTCATGTCGTACACCTCTTGCAGCGAGCAGGGTTCCAACATCGGCATGTCCGCCATGGCGGCAAACACCCGGGTGTCCTGTTCGCACATGCCGGCGCTCACTCCGGGATCGTCCGCCACGTAGACCACAAAGCCTCCTGCGCAGCCCGAGTAGGCCACGCCGATCAGGGAGTCGTAGCAGACGTTGAGCCCCGACATCTTCATCGTGCAAAGGGCGCGGTGCCCAGCCATTGCCGCCCCAGCCGCCACTTCAAAGGCGACTTTCTCGTTGACGCTCCATTCCACGCGCGTTCCGGGCAGGTCCATCTCCAACAGGCTCGCGATCACCTCTGAGGACGGCGTCCCTGGGTAGCCGGCGACGACCTTGACGCCTGCCCGCAATGCTCCATAAGCCAGCGCTTCGTTTCCACTTGCTATCTTTTTCAATTGCCTCTCCCTTTCTTTACATTAGCGTAAAACCAGCTCAGGCGCTCAGAAAACACTGAATCAATCGCGATTTCGCTCCTTCGGACCCCACTTCCTCATTCAGCGTTCCCTAAAGGCTCCCCCTCAGGGCAAACGCATGAGTCTCACGTTGAATTATCGCGACAACTGATTTTGCGTTATTTACCTAGATATTTTCATCTAGAGAATAAATTCAGTCATATCAAGACTCTACGTCTTCATGCGTTTGCCCTGACTCCCCCTACCTAACGCTTGTTCACGATTTCAGGAATGTCCTTTCCCCGCGCGATGTCCGAGGCGTTCCTCGCCGCGCGGAACTTTAATTCGCGCAAAGAATCTTCGGAGAGATAGGAGATGTGGGGCGTGACGCAGATATTTTCGGCGCGCAAGATTGGGTCGTCCGGTTTGGGCGGCTCGTTTACGATGACGTCCAAGGTGGCCGCCGCTATCACGCCGTTTTTTACGGCCTCAATCAGGGCGGGCTCGTCCACGACGCCGCCTCGGGAGGCGTTGATAAAGTGCGCTTCTTTCTTCATCTGGGCAAAAATATTATTGGAGAAAAAGCCCCGCGTCTCGTCCGTGAGCGCCAAGTGGGAGGAGATTACATCCGCCTTCGCGAGGCCTTCCTCTATCGAGACTTTACGAGCTCCGAACTTTTGAGCTTTTTCCTTCATCACCGGGCTTTCCACATAGTCGTGGTACAAGACCGTCATGCCGACCCCCGAGGCCTTTTCGGCTAGCTTTTGGCCTATGAACCCGAACCCCACCACAAACAGGGTCAACTGAGAGACGCGGCGCGGCTTTTTCTTGACGGCGCGCGCCCCCCACAGACCGTTTGACACATGACTCGCGTAGTGGGCCAGTCTCAAATTTTGGTGGTATATCGCGGCCATTGCGTAGTCCGCCACCTCCTCGGCGCAGTAACCGGGGACGTTGGCGACGGGGACGTTCAGGCTCCGCGCGGCGGCGGCGTCTACGTTGTTGTACCCCGCTCCGTACACGGAGACCACCTTGCATTTTTTCAGTTTCTCCAAAAGGCTTTTGTCAACCGGCACGTTGATCTGACAGATCAGCGCGTCGGCCACGGAACCGAACTCCTCCAGGTCTTTCGGGTTCACGGCTTTCGAGAAGCGAATTTCGCAGCCTGGGTGGTTTTTGTTCAGCAACTCCTTTTCCACGTCGTAATCCGGCCATTCATCGTCGACAATCCAAAACCGCTCCATGACTTTCCCTCCAATTTTTTATAAATCGCGACGCTATTAGAGCCGCTGGCTCTTTTCCACGCGCCGTTCGCGTCCGGTTTTTGGTCTCTCATTTCCGCGCATGATTGCGCAAGTCGCCGCGATGTTCTAAGGAGGTTGGATTTTATGAAGGCCAGGCTCGTTGAGGCAAAATTTTTCATTTGGAATCTCCCGAAGTTTAGCTTCTCGCGGCAGACCCCTGTAGACGCGCGAAAATAACGGTATATAACGATAATTTACGATAAAGATAAAAGTAAGTAGTAGACTCATATTTTTTCACTCCCTCATTCACTCGTTGTCTCTAGGGAGAATAATTTTCAAACGCGCCTGTCTACTTTCAAAATACTCTTGGTATACCATTAAGATTTCATATCTAGAGCCGTTGACTCTTTTACGCGCAAAGTTTTTACCGTTTATATCCGACTTTGGGTCTCTTATTTCCGCGCATGATGGTAGAACCCGCTATAATAAATTATCTCCTCCTTACTCTCCTTACCGCGCCATTCGGCGTTTCGCTCACACTGCCGCGGAAGCGCGGCGCGGGAACTTCGTCAAGATTCGAGAGGTGAATAAAGCCTTCTTATATTTTTTTCGCTTGAGATGATGTGCTCCAGCAAAAGCTCCGCCAATTCGTTTTCGTCTCTTGCCTTAATACAGGCGATAATATCAAGGTGCTGTTGTACTGTCTCTCTTAAATTCGATAAAGCTATCGCTGATAAAAGCTGAAAACGCTCCACGCGGGCGTTGTATGGCAACAAAATATTACGAATCTGCCCATTTGCTGTATGCGCCGTTATCATGATGTGTAGATCTTTGTCAAGAGAAGCAATTTTCGGCCAATCTATTTTGCCGCCTTTTTCAAGCGTGGCTTGAATTTTCAACCACTGTTCTTCGGCTTCGCGCAGGAGATTTTCGGGAATACGGCGCACCGCTGTCCGCGCGGCATAGGGTTCGAGCAATCTCCTAATCTCATAAATTTCCCGCACTACTTCCATAGAAACCGACGAGATGAAGGCGCCTTTTCCCGGCACAAGGGACACATAACCATCGCGCTCCAAAATACGCAGAGCCTCCCTTATGGGGGTGCGGCTGATGTTTATCTTCCGCGCCATCATACCTTCGCTTAAGGGCATTCCCTCGTTCAGGCTGCCGTTAAAAATGCCGTTTTTTACCCATTCGTAAGCCTTAACCCAGAGTTTGTTGTCTTCGGCCCCATTCATTGAGTTAAAAGGCCTCCTCAGCGTGCGGTATGATAAATAAAAATAGCAAGTCTAATTTAATTAGCCAAAAGATACCATCAATATACGAGAATGTCAACGATTTCGCGTTTAACCCTCCAATCCTATGGCTCAAACGTCAAGAATGTTCCCCGCGACATGCCAGAAAAAACGAAAAATAGTTGACAAAAATAGAATTCAATTATATTCTAACTTATAGAACATGTTCTAGAACAACTTCTCCGCTTTTGAGGGAGAAAATGTAAGACCGGTTTCGGTCGGCTGTCTTTGTTGATCTTTCACTGACTTTGGAGCCGTTGGCTCTTTTATGCGCAAGGTTTTTACCGTTTATATCCGGATTTTGGTCTCTTATTTTTTTTCCGCGCATGATTGCGCAACCCCTATAAATGGGGTTCTTAGGGGGCTAAGTAGGGCATGGGGCAAAGCCTCATATGGGTTTAATCAGCGCTTATTTATCTTAATTCAAGGAGGAAAAAAATGAGTGCTCAGGCTATTTTTTGGATTTACATCGCCATATGCGTGCTGATCGGCGTCTTTTCCTCAATTACGACAAACAAAACAAAAACCTCCGCAAATTTTTTGACGGCAAACTCCACCCAGAACGTTTTTGTGGTCGGTTGCAGTTTGTTCGCGGCCTGCGTCAGTGGGACAGCGGTAGTGGGCGTCACGAATAATTACTGGGCTTTTGGACTCGCCGCGATCATCTATTCTTTGACGCGCGTGGTTTTGACGCTGGGTATGGGCGCGGTCGTTGGGGACAAGATATACCGGATCCGTACCGTCGTTGTGAACCAGATGTTCGGTCAGATATTTCTCCCCCAGGACAGCGTTCTTTTCGGCGTTGTTTCCTCACTGATTCTCATTGGGGTCGCCGGCGCCAGCATTCGCGCGGCGGCCCTCATGCTGCCGTCGCTGTATCCGGCTTTGGCAAACGATCTTCCGCTGTGTCTGCTGCTGGTGACTATCCTCTGCGGAAGCCTCTCCACGGCCGGCGGTATTCGCGCCACCAACGCCACCAACACGCTTCACGCCGTGTGCATTCTCCTGGGGACGTTCCTGGTGGCGGCGATTGGCATTTATCAAAACGGCGGCTTGACGGCTTCCATCCAGGCAATGCCGAACGCGCGCGGAGCCCACTGGTTCGATTTTGGTGGAACCACCATGGTGGCCTTTATCGGCGCGTTTCTTGGCGTTGTTGTGTACAGCTACGTGGGGCAGACCGAGTGGAACGTATCCCGTTCCGCCAGGACGCCGCGCGACGCCAAGATGGCGTTTCTTCTCAGCGGTTTCCTTCAGCTTCTTCTGGCTATTTTGCTGGTGGGCATTGGTATGGTTGCCGTCTTGAACGTGCCGGATTTGAAGGGCTCCACCGCTATGGCCGCAGCCGCGTACTCCATATCGCCAATACTGGCGGGCGTCGCCATCGCGGCGATCTTTGCCTGCTCGGTCTCAACGGCGCAGGGTATGTACATCGCCCAGAGCACGATCTCCATGGGTTGGATCAAGAGTTATTGCTCACGAACCAACAAACAGCTTTCCGATAAAACCCAATTTCGCGTCATGCAAGCCCTCATTGTCCTCTTGAGCGCGATCGCGTTTGTCTTTTGCTGGTTTGCCAAGGATTTGATCGGCTTTTTGATCAGCCTTCTATCGATCTACACCCCATTCGCGATTGTGATGCTTCTTATGTTCTTCTATCCCAAAACATGCCGCAAAAGCACCTGCACCTGGGTCTTCGTCTTTTCCATGAGTTTCTTGCTGACGTTTCTATTCGTGCCAACCGTCAGCGCCTTCTTTCAGGCCGTCGCGTATCCGCTGCTCATAGGCGCCGCGCTGGGAGTCCTTGTCGCTCTGCTCACGGACAAACGCCCCATCAACATTGTGGGGTTGTTTCGAACAGACGAGGAAATTCGCGCGGATATGCGGAGGGAAGACCTCCGCGTCGCGGAGTTGAAAAGGAAAAATATGCTGTAGCGCGTGGATGTTTGGCTCTTGCCCGCATATTGACATTGCGCTAAAGCAATAAGTTTTGCCTAGAGCGTGTTCTAATGTCATTGCGCGAGCAGGGGAAGGTTGTTCCAAATCTGTGAGGAACGGTGAACCAAAAGAAAGGAAGGCTCGATATGGCACAGGAAACTATTTCGGAAATGATTGAAAAGTCCAGAAAGGCACAGGAAATCTTCGCGGCTTTCACCCAGGAGCAAGTGGACAAAATTGTTTTGGCGGTGTGCGAGACCGTGTACAAAAACCGAGAGGCGCTTTCGCGGGAAGCGGTTGAGGAGACCGCGCTTGGCACATACGAAAACAAGGTTTTCAAGCACGCCAACGTGATTCTGGCCTGCGCCAACTTCCTCAAGGGCAAAAGATCGGTGGGACTGTTGGAAGACGACAAGGAATCTGGGGTGATGACTTTCGCCAAGCCGATGGGCGTCGTGGGCTGCGTCACGCCAAGCACGGGCCCTACCGCCACTGCCGTGGTCAACGTGGCGCACGCGCTTAAAGGCGGCAACTCCATCATCGTCGCTCCGCACCCTCGGGCCAAGAAGGTCTCCGCGCGCTGCGCGCGGTTGATGCGCGAAGCTATCCGAAGCAACGGGGGCCCTGAGAATCTGGTGCAGTGTATCGCGGAACCCACGTTGCAGAGCACCGATGAGCTGATGAAAGGGGCGGATGTCGTCGTCGCCACGGGAGGCGGCGCTATGGTCAAGGCGGCTTACTCCAGCGGCAGGCCCTCTTTTGGCGTTGGCCCTGGCAATGTCCAAACCCTCTTTACCGAAGATTTCACGGATTATGATACCGCCGCGCAGGCGATCGTGAAAGACCGCGCTTACGACAACGGCATTCTCTGCACCGGCGAGCAGGCCCTCTACCTTCCTAAAAAAACGGCGCCCTCCATTTTGGAGGCTTTTCAGCGCGCTCAAGGACATATCCTTACGGATCGGGGCGTCGTTGACCGCTTGCGCGGGCAGATTTTCCCGAACGGCGCGTTTCTTCCTTCCGCCGCAGGCCTGTCCGCCACGCGGATCGCCGAAAAATTCGGCCTGCCCAACGTCCCCGCCGACACCAAGGTTTTGATGGCGGAGTGCTTCAAGTACGGTAAAGAAGAACCTCTGTGCCAAGAAGTTCTTTTCCCTTTCATTCGTTTCTTCATTTACGAGAGCTTCGAGGACGCGCTTCACATGGCAAAAAACAACCTGTTGATGATGGGCGCGGGACACACCGCTTCCATTTTTTCCAACGACGACGCCAAGATCAAGCGTACCGGGGAGGAGCTGCCCGTGGGGCGCGTCATGGTCAATCAGGCAACCGCGGCTTCGGCGGGCAACACGGTCAACAACGGCCTGGAGCCCACCATGTCCCTTGGCTGCGGGACGTGGGGAAACAACAGCGTCTCCGAAAACCTGGTCTATAAGCACCTCATCAACAAGACGAGAGTGGCTTATTTCCTTAAAGACAAAAAGCCGCTGGACCCCGCCGAGGTTTTTGGAAGCTAGAGCCGTCGGCTCTTTAGCCACCGACTCTTTTATGAACAAGGCTTTTGCGGTCATTGTGGTCTTTTACACGCTATCGCGCCGCTATACGTGGGGAAAAGACCGTATCCGCCGCGGGTTTACGAGGAGGCGCTCGTCCGCGTCGCTTGGGCGCCCCCAAAGGGGAAAAAGGAGAAAACAAGGGGTATGAATCAATTTCAAGATAAAGTCCTGTTTGTCACCGGCGGCAGTTCGGGTATTGGAAAGGCCGTCTGTCTTGACTTCGCGGCGGAGGGGGCAAAGGTCATCGTTACGGCTAGAAGCGCGGATCGCGTTCAAAGCGTCGTGGACGAGATACAAGCCGCTGGGGGCGCCGCTCTGGGTATCGCTATGGACGTCGCCGCCAAGGAGCAGGTACGACAGGCGATCTCAAAGGCCATTGACGCTTTTGGCAGGATCGACATTTTGGTCAACAACGCCGGAGCGCCCCGGGACACGCGCTTTGTCAGCATGGAAGAGGAAGACTGGGACGTGGTTATGGACACCATCTTGAAGGGCGCGTTTTTGGTCTCTCGCTACGTCGTTCCTCATATGATTGAACAAAAATACGGTCGGATCATCAACATGTCTTCCCGCGCTTACCTGGGAAATCCAGGACAGGCAAATTATTCCGCGGCAAAAGCCGGGGTGATCGGCTTCACTAAGGCCCTGGCTCAGGAGTTAGGCCGTTTCGAGATCACCGTCAATGCCGTCGCGCCCGGGTTGATCGACACGGACACCATTAAAAATCTTGAAAAGTTCGATATGATAGCCGAACTTCAGATAAAAAATACTCCCATCAGGCGAATCGGTCACGTGGAAGACGTGGTCGCCGCCGTCAAGTTCTTTGCTTCCGACGAGGCCAGCTACTTCTCAGGCGAGGTTTTGCACGTCTCAGGCGGTCGAAAGGGGTAACGCGCTGATGATAAAATAGCGCTCTAGAATACGATTCGGGCGTGACCGAATAGAATTGAGGGTGCTATGCGGCAGGAACATGACGTTTGTTTGGAAAAAAAACCAAACGGGAACAAGGTCAAAATTTACAAGGCGGCCAGAAAACTCTTCTCTCGTCACGATTTCGACGAGGTCAATGTCCGGATGATCTGCAGCGAGGCGGGGGTCTCCATTGGCACGTTCTACCACTACTACCCCTCTAAATACGACTTCACGTCCATCTTTTACGACCACTTGGACGAGTACGCCATTGGAATCAAGCAAAAGGTGGAAAACGGCGACTGCGCCGCCGTCGAAAAAGTTGTCAGCTATTTCGCGCTTCAGGGGGCGTATATCGCTGAGGGAAACAATATCAACGACACCATGGCGCTGTTGCTCATACACGTCAAACATCCGAGCATTGATATTTACTCTCACGACCGCGTGACCTACACCTACGTTCTGGACTTGCTGCGGGAGTGCCAGGAAGAGGGATCTCTGCCGGAATCGCTCTCGCGGGAGATGCTCGCGGATTTTCTCTTCGCGGCCTTTCGTGGTCTTTTGATCGACTGGAGGGCGAACGGCAGGTCCTACTCGCTGGGAGAGCGCGCGAAGTTGTACGCGTCAGCGGTTTTGCGCGCGTACACGACCCGCTGACACAGCCTCATGTCTATTTGTATGAAGGAGAGGGAAACTCATGTACACGGACAAACGTGTTTATAGCTATTTCTATCCGATGATGATAGGACGCGGCTGCGTGGCCTCCCTGGGTGAAAAGGTGAAGGAACAGGGATGCGAAAGGACAATCGTTCTGTATGACAAGCCGCTGAAGGAGTTGGGGATTGTGGACAGGGTACTCTCCAGCTTGAAGGCTTCCAATGTTCAATACGTGGGCTGGGATGGGGTTCAGACCGATCCCTCCGCCGACTCCGTCAACAGAGCCGCGGAGATCGCGCGTTCGGAGGGGGTTGACGGCATTGTGGCCATTGGGGGCGGCAGCGCCATTGACACTGGAAAAGCGGTGGACGTGCTCATTCACAATCCCGGCCGCGCGGAGGACTGGTTCGAGGTAAAAGACGTGAAGCCAGGTGTTCCCAGTTTCATGGTCAGCACGACCTCTGGCACCGCGTCTGAGGTGACGGTACTGGCCGTGATCTCCGACGCCGATGGAAAAAAGCGCTTGATGTTTCCCAACGCCGCCGCTCCCCGCATGGCGGTGCTCGATCCCGAATTAACCCTGGGTCTGCCTCCCGCGTTGACCTCCTCCACGGGGATGGACGCTTTTTCCCACGCGGCGGAGAGTTTCACCTGTAACCTAGCCAATCCCCTGACCGATCGCATGGCTCTGGACGCTATTCGTCTGGTCGCCCAATGGCTACCGACGGCCGCGCGGGACGGCGGCAACCTGGACGCGCGGGAAGGTATGCAGATGGCCCAACTGATAGCCGGTCTTTCTTTCAACAACGCCTCCACGCACGCGGGGCACGCCATTGCCCACGCCCTGGGAAAGGCGCGCCACGTTCCCCACGGCGTTGGCTGCGCCTTTGCCGTCGGAGAGGTGCTGGAGTTTTTCGCGCCCGACGTTCCCAAAAAAGTGCGGGAAATCGGACTGCTGATGGGCGCGGATATTCCTGAAAACGCCGCGCCGGAGGAAATCGGGCGTTTGACTCGGGAAACGATCAACGCCTTTAAAAAGAAGATTCACGTGCCGACCGTGGCCGAAAGAGGCGTCACAAAAGAGCAGTTAGCCCTTTTAGGGGATGATTTTATGCTTGAGGGCGGCAAGAAATACACCCTGCGGGAAATGACGGCCTCGGCTTATATCGCTCTGGCCACGACGGCTTTGGATAACGAAGCGGCCGACCAATAAGGCGCGGTAAAGGAAGGTACAGGAGTGAGACACGCGGTGATCGTCTCGGCTGTCCGAACCGGCGTTGGAAAATATGGCGGGCAGTATGTGAACGTTTCGGAGGATAAACTGTGCGCGGTCACAATGAAGGAGGCCGTCGCGCGGGCACGGATAGACCCATCCGAAATCGAGGACGCTTTCGTGGGAAATCTGCGTGGGCGCTACGGCAACGTTGGGCGCGTTTCTTATCTTGTCGCGGGATTGCCCGTCACGACCCCCGTGGCAACGGTGGATCGCCAGTGCGGGGCGAGCCTGCAGGCCATTGAGTGCGCGGCGACGAAGATCATCAGCGGCTTTGCCGACGTGATCTTGGCCAGCGGCACGGAGAACATGACGCTCTCGCCCTACCAGATGGCCAAGGTTCCCAACTATCAGTGGGAGGCCCCCAAGTTTTTGGAGTCCAGGCTAGACCCGGACGAACACGTGATGATCGAGACGGCCGAAAACGTGGCCAAGAAATACGGCGCCAGCCGGCAAGAGTGCGATCAATGGGCGGTCATTTCTCATCTGCGCGCGAGCGGAGCCATTCAAGCGGGGTTGTTCGACCGCGAGAAGGCAGCGGTTCTTTCTAGGGTGAAGGGAAAAGACGTTGAAATAACGCAGGATGAATGTGTTCGATCGGACACTCACTTTGACAAACTCTCCAAAATGTCCGCCGTTATGAAACCGGATGGCGTTGTCACCGCCGGCAACGCCTGCCCTCGCGGCGACGGAGCGGCGTCCGCGCTCTTGATGAGCGACCAGCGCGCCAAAGACCTTGGCCTTACTCCTATGGCAAAAATCCGTGCCAGCGCGGTCGTGGGACTGGACCCTCTGTATATGGGCTATGGCCCTGTCCCCGCGATCCAGAAAGCCCTTAAACAAAGCGGCTTGACCATTGCCGACATCGACTGCTTTGAGATCAACGAGGCTTTTGCCGCGCAGTTCGTTCCCTGCGTTCGCGACCTGGGGATCGATCCGGAAAAGGTCAATCCAAACGGAGGAGCCATTGCCATGGGGCATCCTCTAGGCGCCACGGGCGCTATCCTCACGACGAAGCTGCTTTACGCGATGGAGCGCGGGAATCTGCGCCTGGGCGTTGTGGCCATGTGCGTCGGCGGGGGACAAGGCATGGCTGTCGTCTACGAGCGAGATTAGAGTCTTCCGTGTCCGGTTTTCAATCGCGATTTCATTACGGTTGGGTGGTGTGCGTTGGGTGTATGCTGCTGACCACGGTGACGATGGGGATGATCGCCAGCATCGCCTTTTCGGTGTATTTGCCCTATATCGCGAAACATGGTTCTTTTTCTGGCGTCGGGGTATCGTTTATCATCACCGTTCGTAGCGTCTTTACACTTGTCGGCATGTTTGTCTTGCCCGCGTACTACAAAAAACTGGACATCCGCGCTGGCGCCGCCCTGTCAGCCGTCATGGCGGCGCTCACCTTTGTCGTTTACGGCCTTGCCGAAAACCTTTTTCTATATTACGCCGGCGCGGCCGTCGCGGGCATTGCTTATGGACTCGGCTCTATGATCCCCGTGTCGATCGTGATCAATCGTTGGTTTGTTGAAAAAAGAGCGCTAGCCATTGGGATAGCGTCCTGCGGAACCGGAATCGCGACGTTGATCGTTCCCCCTTCTTTAGCTTTGCTGATCGCCGCTTTTGGTTTGAAAACGACGATGTACATAGAAGCGGGCGTCATTCTGCTCGTCGCGGCGTTCATTTTTTTGTCGCTGCGGAACGATCCTTCTCTTTTGGGGTACGCGGCCTATGGGACGGGGGCGGCGTCCGCCCACAAAAAAGCTGGGTCGAAGAGAGATATGTCCCCGCCCGAGCGGCTTATGTTGAGCGCCGCGATGGCCATGTTTGGCGCTGTCGCGATTTTGTCCTCCACCAATATTTCTCTGCTCCTCACGTCGCAGGGACAGTCAAGCGCCGCCTCGGCCTTGGCCATATCCGTCATGGGCGTTGTGCTGACGATATCCAAAATCCTTTACGGAAAGCTGACCGACGCGTTGGGCGCGTATCGTTCCAACTATATTTTTTCCGCTTTGCTACTGGCGGGGTTGGTTGTTTCTTGTACCGTAAACCGGACGGGCAAAATAGGGATGTACGCTTCCATCGTATTGATGGGGGTGGGCTACCCTATAGCCCTGGTTGGATTGTCCATTTGGGCTGGCGACTTCAGCGTGGAGGCCCGATACGCCGAGGCGGTCAAGCGGCTTCAAATCGCTTATCAGTTGGGCGGACTCCTGTTTTCGGCGCTTCCTGGGTTTTTGGCCGACGTCACCGGAAGTTACGCGCCAGCGTATCTTTTGTTCTGTGTTCTGTTGGTCGCTTCCATGACTATTGTGCAAAGCATGTACCGACGCTTCGCTCTTCCCCCCAAAGCCAATCTTAGATAGCTGAGTGACTGACACAATTTTCTTATAGCACAGTGATAAAGCGTTTAATCCTTGTAAATACTCGTTTCCTTAATCAGCGCTTCCTTAGGTCTCTGGAGAGGCCCCTTTGCGTGAAAACGAGAGAGAAGAGTTTCTGAAAAACACTAAGAGCTCCTAACATAACCCACCTGTTTGGGCCTTCAGGCTATAAAGCAATTTTTATAAATGCAGTATTTCAAAGTAAACTATATCAAGATAGCATGGTTATGATAGATAGTCTAAGA
>JAITGK010000073.1 GCA_031280635.1 Synergistaceae bacterium | reverse complement strand
TAGAGTATCTATCATAACCATGCTATCTTGATAAAGTTTACTTTGAAATACTGCATTTATAAAAATTGCTTTATAGCCTGAAGGCCCAAACAGGTGGGTTATGTTAGGAGCTCTAAACGCAAGATTTTATTGTAGGGTTAATATCTCCTCCCTCGTCTTGCTTTCCTTCAATCTGTACAGCAGCGCAAACGTTGACTCTCGCCTCTTTTTCCCCTCGTATATTTTCGCTTTGAACTTGCCTGCGGATTTGAGACCCGTTACACTACTTGACTGTGAGGAGATTTTCGTTGATAATGACGGCGTTCCGGTTTTTGTGAAAACGGGAACGTGTAAAAAGCGGAGAAAGATTGGGGTGTAGCCAAGCGGCAAGGCAACGGACTTTGGCTCCGTGATCGTTGGTTCGAATCCAACCACCCCAGCCACAGTTGACTTCAAAGGGGGTCGTTTCCCCCTGTTTTTTTGGACGCTTCGAGGTGAGCAAGAGTGCCGGATTCCGCGCTGGGGGTTCTCGTTTTGGCGGCGGGAAAGGGAACCCGCATGAAAACCGTCCTTCCCAAGGTTCTTCTTCCGATTCTCGACAAACCCATGCTGGGATACCTCCTGAAAGCCGTCCTGGAGATTGTTCCCAGCGGCGTCGCTGTTCTCGTGGGACACCAAGGGGAGCACGTACGCGACTACCTCAGGGCCTTCCCCTCCGTAAAGGTTCTGTGGCAGAAAGAACAGCTTGGCACAGGTCACGCCGTCCAGGTTTCCCGTGAATGGTGGAGTCGTTTCGGGCAACTCCTCGTTCTTAACGGAGATTTGCCCTTCCTTTCTCCCGATGCCCTGAAGTCTTTTGTCGAAGAACACCGTAGCGCCGGGGTTGACTGCTCCCTGCTCAGTTTCGTCACGGACCGACCCGACGGGTACGGGCGCGTATTGCGCGGACCAGAGGGAGTCTCCATCGTGGAGCACAAAGACGCCTCTCCCCAACAGCGCCTGATCCAAGAGGTCAACGCGGGATGCTACGTTTTCACGACGGAGGCGCTTTTGCGGGTTATCGGCCGACTCGAAAACCATAACGCCCAGGGGGAATACTATCTGCCTGACGTGGTGGGCCTAATGAACGCGGAGGGCCTGAAAGTCCACGCTTCAATTGCCGGCGAAGATGAACTGTTGGGCGTCAACACCCAGGCGGAGCTGGCGGAAATGACGCGGCGGATGCGCGATGCCCTCGTTCAGAGCTGGATGGCGAAGGGAGTGCGGGTTCTGGACCCCTCGGCTGTGTGGGTGGGGCCGGACGCCAAGCTCGCGCCCGACGTCTGTCTCATGCCGGGAGTCCAGGTGTGGGGGGAATCCGTGGTGGGCAAGGACAGTACGGTAGGTCCCTACTGCATCCTGCGGAACGCCGTTCTGGGCCAAGGAGTCAACCTGACGGCGTACGTGATCGTCGAAGACAGTCAGCTCCGCGATGGCGCCAAAGCGGGACCCTTCGCCTACATCCGGGAGGGCTCTTTACTGGATGAAGGCGCCTTCGCTGGAAAGTTCGTCGAGCTTAAAAAGACCCATGTGGGGAGGGGAAGCAAAGTTCCGCATCTTTCCTACATGGGCGACGCCGTTTTAGGGGAAGACGCTAATATAGGAGCGGGCAGCGTTACGTGCAACTACGACGGCAAAAACAAGTTTCCAACGAAAATAGGGGACCGTTGTTTTGTAGGAAGCGACACCATGATGGTGGCCCCCGTGACCTTGGGTGATGACAGCGCCACCGCCGCAGGTTCGACTATCACGGCGGACGTGCCGGAGGGCGCGCTGGCGGTGGGACGCGCGCGGCAGAGGAACATTGAGGGCTGGGTACGCGCGAAAAAACGGCAGCGGTAGGCAAAAGGCAAAAAGGCGGAAATGGGGGCGGGGTTTGTGTCTGGCATAAAGGAACTCAAGATTTTCTCTGGTACGGCGCATCCAGAATTTGCCAAGCGCATTTGCAGCGAGTTGGGCGTGAGGCTTTCCGCGGCGAGGCATTATCGTTTCTCGGATGGCGAGATCGGTCTTTCCATTGACGAAAGCGTTCGCGGGTCCGATGTGTTCGTTATCCAGCCCACCTGCTTTCCAACCAATGACAATCTGATGGAGCTGCTCATCATGGTGGACGCATTCAAAAGAGCCTCAGCCAACCGGGTGAACGTGGTGATGCCCTACTTCGGCTACGCCCGTCAAGACCGCAAGAGCAAACCCCGTGAGCCCATTTCGGCCAAACTGGTCGCTAATCTCATCGCAAACAGCGGGGCGGATCGGGTGATCACGGCCGACCTTCACGCGGGGCAAATTCAGGGCTTTTTCGATATTCCTGTAGACCACCTTACGGGGATGCCCCTCTTGGCCTCTTACTTCAAGGAGACCTTGGAGACCGAGTTGGAGAAGGGTGACGTGGTCGTCGTCTCACCCGACGTGGGCGGCGTGGTGCGGGCCCGGCTCTTCGCGGTCATGCTGAAGGCGGACTTAGCCATTGTGGATAAGCGCCGTTCCCACGAAATAACGAACTTCTGCGAGGTCATGGACATTATTGGAGAGGTGAAAGGAAAGATCACTATATTGGTAGACGACATCGTTGACACGGCGGGCACGCTCTGCAACGCCTCAGCGGGGCTGAAACAGCGTGGATGCCGGTCGGTTCTTGCCTGCGCCACCCATGCGGTGCTCTCCGGCGAGGCCATGGAGCGCCTCGATAGTTCCGCGCTGGACAAGCTTGTGTTCTCCGACACGATACCTTTGGCGGCGGACAAGCGCCGTGATCGACTGACGCAGCTCTCAATAGCCCCCCTGTTCGCTGAAGCGATCCTGAGAGTTCACAGCGACCGCTCCGTCAGCAGTTTATTCGAGAAATAAGGAAGCGTTGCCCATATGGGGCTCCGCCCCAAACCCCGCTTAGGGGTCTCGGACCCCTAAGAACCCCATTTAATCAGCGCTTCCATAACAAACTTTGGACCTTAGTTCGCGTGAGGACAAAAGCCCCTCTTGCGGGAAATAAGGGTTACGACGCAGTTTTTTTTCAATACCGCCGTTTGGGTGGTAAATCTTATGCGGGAGTTGTGTATAGATATGTCTGAGCTAGTAACAATAGTGATGGAGCCCAGAGCGAAAAGCGGAAAAGGCATTAGGAAAAAACTCCGCAGGGAGGGGTTTACCCCCTGCGTGTTTTACGGCCCGGAATTGTCGGAGTCCGTGGTCGGAAAGGTCAACTCGACGCGGGTTAGCCGCCTTCTGAAGGGCGGGCACTGGGAAACGATGCGTATCACGTTGAAACTACCCTCTGGCGGCGAGGAAATGTGTATTATCCGGGAGATACAACGTCATCCCGTAACGGGAAACCTGCTTCATCTGGACTTTATGCGCATCCTGAAAGACCGCAAGCTAACAATGAACGTTCCCTTTCGCGTCCATGGCAAGGAGTCCTGCCCCGGCATCAAAGACGGCGGCGTTTTAGAAACCCTCCACGAAATCGAAATTGAGACCTTGCCAGTGAATATCCCTGAGTTTATTGACGTGGACATCTCCAACCTGGCTTTGGGCGACATGATCCACGTGAAGGACTTGAACCTGAGCTCTGACCTGACCGTCCTGGCTGACCCCGATGAGATCGTGGCCATTGTTGCCGCGCCGAAAGTCGTCGAGGATGGCGTGAGCGAGACTGGGAAAGAGGTAGAGGTCGTGGCCAAAGGCAAGGCGGCCAAAACCGAAGAGTAACGGGCTGGCCGTGAAGCTAGTGGCGGGCCTGGGGAACCCCGGCCAGGAGTACGTTTATACGCGTCACAACATGGGCTGGGTCGCCGTGGACTTTCTGTCGCGGCGGCGTTCTATGGGGCGTCCTGTGTCCAAGTTTAGAGGCGAGTTCTGGCTTGAACGCGGTCTGGCCTTGCTCAAGCCCCTTACCTACATGAACCTGAGCGGCGCATCCGTGCGCGAGGCCTTCGACTTCTACAAGTTGGAGCCCTCGGACGTACTAGTGGTCTATGACGACATGGCCCTTTCCTATGGACGACTCAGACTTCGAGGCAAGGGCAGCGCGGGGGGGCACAATGGGCTTATTTCCGTGATCTCCCACCTGGGGACCTTGGAGGTTCCTCGTCTGCGGATTGGCATAGGAAACACCGCCTCGGATAACAAGATCGGCTGGGTACTGGGGCATTTAACCAAGGCAGAGATGACGCTTCTCCCTGATGTTTTGGAAAACACGGCGGATGCCATTGAGGCGTGGCTTTCCCTTGACCTTGAGCGCGCTATGACTAAGGTGAACGCAAAGACGCGGGCCGGGGACGAGTCCTCATGAGCCTTGCGGGAATCTGACAAAAAGAGGTGTTTGTTGTGGCAAAGAAAAAAGGGCGTCTTGAGTTTTTGGACATGAAGAAGAACGGGGAGAAGGTTACGTGGATCACGGCCTACGACTATCCCACCGCGATGTTTGCGGAGGCCGCGGGGTTGGATATGATCCTGGTAGGAGACTCGCTGGGCATGGTGGTGCTTGGCTACTCTGGAACCATCCCAGTGACGATGGACGATTGCATCCGCCACTGCCAGGCCGTTCGCAGGGGTGCGCCCAACACGTTCGTCATGGGCGACATGCCCTTCGGGGCCTACCAGGTCTCCGACGAGGAGGCGGTGCGAAATGCCGTCCGCTTCTTTAAAGAAGCGGATATGGACGCTGTAAAGCTCGAAGGCGGCGTCCGTGTGGAAAGTCGCATTAAAGCCATTGCCGACAGCGGCGTTCTCGTCTGCGGGCATATCGGACTCACGCCGCAAAGCTCTGGCCCTATGGGAGGCTTCAAAGCACAGGGCGTAACGCCCGAATCCGCGCGTTACGTCATCGAAGACGCCTTGGCCGTGGAACGGGCAGGGGCCTACGCCATCCTGTTGGAAGGCATTCCCCCCGAACTGACGGGGTTCATCACGAAGCGTCTCAGCATCCCTGTCTACTCCATTGGCGCGGGGCTACCCTGCGATGGGCAGTTGATCATCTGTGGGGACATGCTGGGGCAGTTCCAGGCGTTCACGCCCAAGTTCGTGAAAAAGTACGCCAACCTGGGGGAGGTCATCCTCAAGGCATTCAAGGACTACGCAGATGATGTCCGTAACCAGCGCTTCCCCGGCGAAGAGCACGTCTATCACATCCGAAAAGGCTGCGAAGCGGAGTACGCCGCCGTTCTCAAGGAATACGAGAAGAAATAAACACAGGGGGCCCGCGCCCCCCTTACTGTGTCGGACTTATGCGGTTGATGGCGAAACTACCGTAACCAAGTTCTTCGCTTTTTGTGCTCTTGCCACCGCAGACCTCCAGCATTTCGTTGAAAAGCGCCTTACCCACCTGCGCAATGGTCTTTTCGCCCGTGATAATTTCCCCCGCGTCCACATCCATGTTGTCGCTCATTCTCTCGAAGGTCGGCGTATTGGAGCAAACTTTGATCACCGGCGCTATCGGACAGCCCGTGCAGGTTCCCCGCCCCGTCGTGAAAAAAATCACCTGCGCTCCGCCCGCGACCATACCTGTGATGGACTCGATATCATGTCCGGGAGTGTCCATGAAAACCAGTCCACGCTTAGTCGGCGTCTCCGCGTAGTTTAGCACCTCCAGTAAAGGGGCCTCCACTCCAGCCTTGCTAATACAGCCCAGGGACTTTTCCTCTAAGGTGGAGAGTCCCCCGGCTTTGTTACCTGGCGTGGGGTTTGCGAGCCGAATGTCCACACCCCCGCTCAGCGCCCCCGCTTCCGCGCGCCGCGCCGTCTCCACCAATCGCTCTGCCGTCGCGCGATCTGTCGCTCGCGCGGCCAGGATGTGCTCCGCCCCTATGATTTCCTGCGTCTCGGATAAAATCGAAGTGCCGCCCGCTCGTATTAGGAGGTCGCTGGCGTTACCCACAGCGGGGTTCGCCGAGAGCCCTGACCAGGCGTCCGAACCGCCGCATTCCAGTCCGAGGATGAGCTTGGAAAACGGGTGAGGTTCTCTTTTCAGCTGTGAGATATGGGTCAGTAGTTTGCGCCCGGCCTTTACGCCCTCGTTGACTGTGTTCAGCGTGCCGCCCATTTCCTGGATGACCAGGGAGACGACAGGCGCGCCAGTTTTGGCGATTTCCTCGGCGATGTCCTTCGCCGCGAGGGTTTCACATCCTAATCCCACCACGATACAAGCCGCTACGTTGGGGTTGGAGCCAAAACCGGCGAGAGTTCGTCGCGTCTGAGCCGCGTCCGCCGGAAGCTGGGCACAGCCATGCTGGTGCGTCACAAACACCGCGCCGTTGAGTTGAGCCGCGATCCGGGCTGCCGTGTCGTTGGCGCACACCACTGAGGGCAGTACCAGAAGATGGTTACGCACGCCTACCCTTCCATCCGCCCTCGCGTATCCCATGAAATTCATCGCTTATCCCCCCTGCCGCGCAGGCCCTCTAGGTTGTGGACGTGGACGTGGGTTCCCGTGGGAATGCGCTCCGACGCATTGCCGATGACTTCGCCATATTTCAGGACGGGATCGTTCTTTTCGAAACCGCGGAGCGCGATCTTGTGTCCTGCGGGCACGGCGGTAGCCGCAAGGAGCCTCAAGGTCTCCGACTCCCGCTGTACCATCACCGTATCCCCCGCCGCAACATCGTGGATAACGACGGCCACGTTGTCTTTTTCTGTCACGCAGTGCGCGTCAAACGCTGGCAAAAGTATTTCCCCCTCCCAATTATTTTGATGCGTTTGCCCTGAGTTTTCCATGCGTTGTCGTAAATTGAAATAGTGACGGATCTGCGGTGAGACGGGAACTGGGGCGGACGCCGCGCGTCCAGGCGCTGTATCCAGCCGACGCGATCATTACGGCGTTGTCGGTACAGCGCGGCGGGGACGGAAGGAAAATTCGCAAGTCGCTGACTTCGCTCAGGGCGCGGCGCAATGCGCTGTTAGCCGCGACGCCGCCTGAGGCTGTAACGGTCTTTATGCCCGTCATTTGAACGGCGAGGACGGTCTTGGTAAGCAACGCTTCGGTAACGGCGCGCTGGAACGACGCGCAAAGGTGTGGCAGAGCTTCGGGGGGCAGAACGCCCCCTGTTTCTTTTTTTATTTTCTCGACTTGTTGGAGTAGGGCGGTTTTGAGTCCACTGAAGCTGAACTCGACACGGTTCGTGTTTTTTAGAGGCACAGGAAAAGCAAAGGCACTGGAGTTCCCTTTGTCCGCGAGTCGGTCGATCTCCGGTCCGCCGGGGTACCCCAATCCCATCACCTTCGCCACTTTGTCGTAGGCCTCGCCCGCGGCGTCGTCCCGCGTCGCGCCCAACAAGATGTAGCGTCCGAAGGCGTCCACTTGGACGATCTCCGTGTGCCCACCGGAGACAATCAGAGACAGGAACGGGGGCGTCGGCCCAGACTCGGACAGGGACGCGAACAAATGACCCTCCAGGTGGTTGACCCCAAGGACGGGCACGCCCCACGCCTGCGAAAGCGCCAACGCCGCCTCCACCCCCACCAACAGAGAACCCATCAGTCCCGGCCCCCGTGTGACGGCAATAAGACTGAGCTCCCTGCCCGAAACTCCCGCCTCTCTCAAGGCGGCGTCCACCAGAGGCAGGAGGGTCTCCAGGTGACGCCGCGCGGCAAACTCAGGAACCACGCCTCCAAACGGCGCATGATCCCTCGCCTGGCTCGACAGAAGCTCCGACAGAACCTCCCAGCCATTCCTCACCACAGCGACGGCGGTGTCGTCACAGCTCGTCTCAATGCCCAGCGTGAGAAAGCCGCTCACTTACGCGGGGCCTCAAACTCCGTCAAGTCGTCGCCGTAACGGATCTCCACTTTCTGCCCCGGCTGAAGCGACGGCGCAACAACCGCCACAGCGCTCTGTTTTCCAGGAACAAGCTCGCTCTTCCAATATTCCTTTTTCGTCAACACGTCGCCCGACGTAACCCGATACCCGCCGATAGTCACCTGGCATGGGTCAAAGTTCCAGCGCTTCGATGCCTTGTAGCGCAGCAGAAACACATCGCGTCCTTTGAGCTTTGCCTGCGTGTCTTTGCGGTTGCTGGAGTAGTAACTCAAGTTCCTCAAGAGCCATTCCTCCACGTCCCGATCCTCGTCCAATCGGCGAGTTAGTCCACGCTCCAACCATGTGACCTGCAACAGGCCACGCGAGTTGAGAACAAGCTCCTCCCCTAACTTTTGACCCTCCACCCACAACGTTGCCGTTCGCGCGTTGAGCCGTTCCTCCCACTCCTTGGAGCCGCGGGCCGCGGCAAGTCCGGTGCGGGCCAGCGCAAAAACCAGCGCCGCGAGAAAAACCAGCCAGGCTTTGCTCCACGCCCAGGAGCTCAAGTTCACCCCATCAACCCGTGTGTTCTTCCTCATCGTCCCGTTCTACCTCAACATGGCCTCAACCTTGACGATAAAGGCCTCCACTTCAGGGTTGGGATAGAACCCCAGACTTTCTTTATACTTGACCAACGCCTCTTTGTACTTCTTCGACTTGTAGAGGGTGTTCCCCTCCTGCACCAGCTTGTTGGCCCCCTCCACGTTGTCCAGCGTCGCTTCGAGCTGGTTCGCGAACTCCAGGAGCTTCTGGCTCTGGCTGAACTTGTAGCTTTCCCTGTACTTCACCAGGGCCTCGCGGTATTTCTTCTGCTTGTAAAGAGCGTTGCCTTCCCTGTAAAGGACGTCCGCCTGCGTTAGGTCGCGGGCGCCGTTGCCGTTCTGCCCGCCATCCGCATAGGGATCCTCCGGCAGCGCTTCGTCGGACAAAGCGGAATCGGAGACGGATGGACCCAAGGTCAGCTCCAGTTTCTGTATCTCCTTGATCAGCGCGTCGTTGTCTGGGGTCTCTTTCAGAGCTTGCCGGTAGCGCTTGAGGGCTTCCTCCGGCTTCTTCGCCTTGATGAAAGCCTCCGCCTCCTTGATCAGTGCGTCGGAGCGCTTTTTCGCCGCCGCATCGTCAGCCTTTTTCACGTAATCCGCGGCCTCGTCGTCATAGGCGTATCTCAAGCTCTCCCTGTACTTGGCCAGGGCTTGATCGGGCTTTTTTCCCTTGATCAGGGCTTCCGCCTCCTTGCGAAGCCGCGCGGCCGTTGCCTGGGCAATCTTGTCCTCTTCCTTCTTTACGAAGGCGGCCAGTTCCACGTCTCTCCAGACCTCCAGGCTCTCTTTGTACTTGGCCAGGGCCTGGGTCGTCTTTTTGTCCTTCATGAGGGCGTCACCCTCGGCGCGTAGTTTGGCGGCTGCCGTGCGGAGAACTTTTTCCTTCGTGGCCCTCTCCCGCAACAGGTCGATGTAGGCCGCCAGGTGCTCGTCGGGAAGGATTTTCAGGCTACGCTCGAAGTACTCAATGGCCTCGCTATAGTGCCGGACGTCGGCCAAGGAATTGCCCTTCTCCCGCAGTTCCCGCGCTTTTTCCAGGTTCGCTTTTTCCGCCGCAATCTCCTGTTTCAGGCGCGCGATGTCCTTGCTCACCACGTCATTTTTGGAAATGAGGAAACTGTCCTGGAAACGAAGCAAGGCCTCGGCCTTCGCGCCACGGGCCAGAAGGGCCTCTCCCTCCGCGCGGAAGCTGGCGGCCAGAACGTCGTTCCTGCGTCTCCGTTCAGCAGCCTCCCACACGGCGTATCTCATGTCCCTGCTCCTATCGTCAGGCCACAGCTTTTCGGCTTCGCCGATCTTTCTCGCGGCCTCCTCCGCGTCTCCCTTCGTCAGCAGCATGGAGGCCTCCGCCAAAAGCCGTGAAGCCTGCTCCATCTTCCCAAGGTCTTCTCTCATTTGAGCAAGTCCATGGGTGATATCGGGGTCGGAAGCATCCAGCGCGGAGGCCTCCATAGCCTTGTCTACGGCCTCCAGCCGCTTCTCCTCCTCCCAGAGCGCTTTGGCCGCCAGCCACTTATCCCAGGCCTGAGCGCGCTTGATATCTCGGTCCACGTTTTCCTTGTCCACACCGATGATGAAGTTGAGCCGTCCCGTGCCCAGCACGATGCCCCGTGTGTCCTTGACCGTAACGTCCACGCGGCTCGTTCCCGGTTTGATCCGGCGGACGACGGCCCGGTAACTGGAGGAGGAAGCCATGGCCGTGCCTGGGTCCACGCTCCAGGAGTAGGAGACGGCGCTCTCGGGTAGGGGGGAAATCTCCGCGCGGACCTTCACGTCCGTGGAGGTCGGAAACTCCTTTATCTCCTCCAATCGCTTCAAGGAGGCGTTCCAGACTTTGGCCCTCTTGGTTTCCTCGTTCAGCGCCAGCCAGACGGAGCGGGGTCGGGCGATAACGGAGACCATCCGCGCAGCCAGCTCCCGCCCCGTCCCCGCTCGCAGCACGGTCAATCTCACCGTCACAGGCTGTTCGTCGGCAATGTGAAAGGCATAGGCGCGGCCGCCGTCCAACGAACCATTGTCCTTCGCGTTGCCCAGCAGTTCCCACCGGTACGTTAGCCTTTCGTCCTCAGTCCAGGCGCCGCCCTCGATCCGAACCACCGTCCGGTCCCCTGTATAAGGAAGAAGCGGCGCGTACCGCAGGTTCAAAGGCTGGTTCTGCAGGGAGACAAGCCAATTCTTCTCGCCTATCCGGGTACGCACCTCCGTCAAAAGCGTCTGGGCCTCGGGCGTCGCCCTGAGAGTCAGGGAGGACACGAGCTTTTCCTCCGCCGCCTCGAACAACGACTCCCTGTCCAGCACAACGGCCTCCTTGTATAGCGCGGTCGCCCGCTCTTTCGAGTCCCGGCTCTCGCTTAGAAGGCTGCTGAGAGAACGGATCGCCTGCGACACCTCCTCGTCGTGCCAGACGTTTTCGCTCTCCAAAAAAAGGTCCAGGGCCCTTTCCGGATTGGACTCCGCCCGCGCCTGTCTCGCCAGTTCAGAGGCTCTGGCTATCTTACCGTTCCGCGCCTCCACCGCGTTTTCCAGGCGTTTGACGACTGCGGCGGCCGAGCCGTCGGGCTCTCCCAGCGAGAGGTCTTTAAGTCCTTTGGAGGCAAGCAGTTTCTCCCCACGGCGCGCGTTTTCCAAGGCCTCGTCTAGTTTTTCCTGTACTTCTAGCTCCCTAGCTTGAGCGAAAAATCTCTTCGCCTCCGCGATGGTCTTTTCCCGCACGTCGATCAGCTGAACCAGTTCTTCGATTTTCTTCTCCACGTTCTGGTTCCACCGGAGCTCCTGAGAGCGGCGGTACTTGCTCAAAGCCTCCCGCAAGCGCACTTCCTCCTCCAGGATCTCCGCTTCCTTCACAGTGGCGGCGGCCTGGGCGATCTCGTCGTTGATGCGGGCGACGTGCGCCGAGACGCGCTCGACCGCCCGTTCAACGGACACATCTCTCCACGTCGCCAGGGATTCCCGGTATTTTTCGAACGCCTGGATCAGGATCGCGGGACTTCCCTGCCCTTCGAGCCCACGGACCTCCAGCGCCGCGCCTTCCTTCTCCAGACGGGCCGCTTTTTCCTGATTGTTTCGCTGGGCGGCTATTTCCGACTGAACGCGGGCTATATCGGCGTCTATATCGGGTAGAAGCCAGACCTCCTTGGACTCGTTCAACTTCTCCAAAGCTGACTCCAGGTCTCCCTGGGATTCAAGGGTCAAGGCGACATCCCGCACCGCCCGCGCCACCTCCATCTTCCGATCTGAGGCGTTGCGGCGGGCTTGCACCTCGGCTTGGGCGGCGCGGGTTCCGGCGTCAGGGTAAAGTCTCAGGCTCTCCCTATACTTCTCCAGGGCGCCTTCCAGATCCTGACCCTGAGCCAGAAGCCCCGCTTCTCTGGCGACGGCCGCGGCGCGGTCTCGCAACTCCTTGTTCCGCGCCAGGGTGTTTTCGATCTCCGCGGCGCTCCTGTCGATGGAGGGATGAGCATAGAACGTCCGGGCCTCGCGGTATTGCGCCAAAGCCTCCTCCAGCCGGCCGTCACGCCACAGAGTAGCCGCGACAGCCGCCAGCTCCAGCGCGCGGAAATAGTTGTTCCGCACCTGAGTGAATCGGCCCAGTTCTCCCCGTAGGTCCTCTTCCCTCATGCCCGCGCCAATCATCTCCTCGGCGGCCTGTCTGGCCTGGGTCAGGGCGGTTTCCACCTCGCCTTTTTCACGCAGGGCCAGAGCGCTTTGCCACCGCCCCCAGCCCTCGCTCAAACGGCGGCTCCTATCTAGGGCCTCGGAGGAGACGTCCACGTCGAAGCTAACCTCCGCCGTCCCCAAAAGCAGGTTGTCCATGGTCAACACCTGAAGGGAAACGGAGGCGGTCCCCGGCGTATCCCGGTAAACGGAGCACCGGTTCCCCTCCTGCAGGGCCAGGGTCGTTCCCTCGCTGGGCGTCCACAGACACCGATAGGGTACCGAAGGCGCGGGCTCTATAGAGGCTTCCAGAAGAATCCGTGTCTTGACGGCCCTGCCCCGTTGGTCTTTCATGGATTTCGTCTCAATGTTCCAAAGGCGGACCGTTTCCTCCGTGGTCAAGATACGAACGGCAAGAGCATAGCTCCGGGGCGCGACGGTGATGGAGGCCGCCGCCAGGTCGTTGCCATCGACCCTGTCCCAGAGCGTGGCTTTCAGGGTTGCCGCTCCCCCCCACGCCTCGTAGCTCACCACGTCGCCGCTCACGGGTTTAAGCCCCGGTCCCTCCCAGCGGATGCCCTGCCTGGCCGCGTCGAAACGAGGAGCGACCCTGGCCTGCACCCTTACCGTCTCCCCCGGATAGGGCGCCTCTGGAACGGCCTCCAGGGATATTTGAAGCGCTTCGCCGGCGGGCCTGGCGGCAAAAGCTGTTCTCGGCAAGAAGAGCAGCAGGCACAACAGGGGAAGAAACAGGAAAAACCAGACATTTTCTTTCATTTTTTTCATAAAATTTGCTCCTTTCCCTTGATCTCGGTCATGACCGAGTGACGAGACCGCCGGACTTTTCTCCGGAGCCATTTTTCTTCAAGTTCTCCTCGACGAACCGGATGAAGTTCTCCACTTCGTCGTTGCGGTGAATGACGAGGCTTTCTCTGTACTTCACCAGCGACTCGCGGGCGCGCCCCTCGCTGTAGAGCCTGTTGCCCTCCTTGATCAGAGCATTGGCCTGAAGGACGGCCTCGTACTCCTTGAGCGAGCTCTCGACCCTGCCGATCCACGTGGCCAGGCGCTCGTCCTTGGAAATGGCGTAGCTCTTGCGGTATATATCCAAGGCTTCCCTGAACTTGCCCTGTTTGTAGAGGGCGTGGGCCTCCTGAAAAAGGCGAGCCGCGTCGGCCTGGGTTCCAATGCCAAAGTCCTCCGCGGAGCGCATGACCTGCCGCGGCGTCGTGACGATTTTCTCCAGCTCGGCTATGCGCTTGACCAGATCGGGATCGGGCCACAGAGCCTGGCTCTCCTTGTAGCGCAGAAGGGCTTCGGCGTCGTTGTTCTTTTTCTTTTGGAGTTCGGCGGCCTCACGGCGGAGAACTCCTGCCCGCGCCCTGCGCTCCTTGATGGTCTCCTCCAGCTCCCTCGTGTGTACCGCCAACTCCTCGTTGGGATTGGAATTCAGGCTTTCCTTATACTTTCCCACAGCATCCAGAAGCTGACCTGTCGTTTCCAATCTGCGCCCTTCCTCGGCAAGAAGCTTAGCCTGGGCAATGGAGGCAAGGCGCTTTTCGATACGGTCGGCGCGCTGGACCACGGCCTCGTCCGGCGCCAGTGTTAGGGTCTGCCGGTAATATTTCAGGGCGTCCTCGAAAAAGCCTTCCTGGTCGTAAGCCGAGGCGGTATCCTTCAGCCATTCCGCCTGCTGGCGATTGACGCGAAGCTTGTCAATCTCCATCTCCAGGTTCCTGATCGCGTCGTCTGTTCCGGGAAGCGCCCACACCACCTGGGCGCGCCTGTAGGTTTTCAGAGCGTCGATCAACCTTTCTTTCTTGTACAGGGCTTCGGCCTCCTCGTGGAGCTTGCGGGAACGCTCCACGCGGGCATGGTTGGCGCGCATCACCTGGAGTCCCTCTGTAATCTCAAGGGTATCCGAGTCGGTCTCCGAGGCCGCGACGGCATTGCTCAGAGCTTCGTCGAAATTTTTGGCGTCCCAGAGGGATGAGGCTTCGAGCCACTGTTTCCAGGCACTTCTGCGACGCGCGGACTCCTCGACTGTGGCGCGCGCGATGGGCACAGCGATGTTTTTGCGCCCGCGTCCCAGTACAACGCCGCTGGCGTCCGTCACCACCACGGAGACCTCGGCGTCGCCGATCTCATTGCGGGAAATCGTGACCTGAGGTTCTTCCCCACCGCCGCGTATGGCAGTGGCCGCGTCAGTGGTCCAGCGACAGTTGATCTTATTTTTATATTCGGGAACAGGTCTCAGACTCAAGCGGATGGGCTCTCCAGCGATAAGTCCCTCGGCGGGGACGTCCCGCTTCCCGTTGGGGTCCCACAACATGAAAGGCTCTCCCTCGACGAGAGAAATATCGATCGCGAACTCCTTAACGGTCAGAGAAACGCTGGCGGAGGACAACAGTCCCGCCGGGCCTATGGCGGAAACGGAAACAGAAACCGACTCCGCGTCGTATGGGGTGAAGCGGCACTCCAAGCCACCTTTGCCAAAGCGTATGGGCTTTACGTTGCCCGTAAGCGACCACTCGTAGGAGACACCTGGTGTTTCAGTTTCGTCTCCACTCAACGAGAGCACCACCTCGCAGCCAATATACGCGTCGGCCTCCTGCTTGATGTGAAAGGCGGCCCCCTCAGCCGGCGGGAACGCCGTCAGAAGCAGCGCCGCCAGGCAAACCACACCCCCCTGGAACGCGTTTTTCAACCGCCATTTTTTAACTTCTCGAACGCAATTTGATGTTCTCCATTGCGCAAGCGTACGGTACAATGTCATACCTCCCCCCCCCGTTTCCGCGCCGGAAAAGACAAGCGAAACACACTTTCGTAAAGAACTTAACCGTTCCTCTTTCCCTCTGGCCCCGCCGCCCGTGTCACAAAGCGCGTCTGTGGAGAGCCTGAATAGCGGAAAACATTATATCGCTTCTTCATAAGAAGTTTCAACCTGAGTTTTCATATAATACCTAAAGGAATGCCCACAAACGTTCGATATTATTACAATAGTGATGATAATTGCATACGCGGTACGAGAGACCATAAAATTCGGCCAGGCGTTCAGTCTTTTCGGGTCGTAGCCGTTTAGGTGAGTGTAGAGGAAGTCACCATGTTCCAGCGCCAGCCTCCATGTACGGAGGAAAGGTAAAATTCAGGATTTGAAAAAAATTGGGAACAACTTCTCCTCAATAAATTAAAGAAGAAATTGTTCCTTAAAAGCTTTGCACAGAAAAGGGCCAATGGCCCTGAAAAACGCGATGAATCCGTTCCTTACTTTCCTGCGTTAGACAAATGAGCCGCCGCCTGCTCTTTCACCCGCTTACCGTCAGCGCGCCCTGCTACTAAGGGCATGAGAGCGCCCATGAGCTTTCCCATATCCTTTGGGGATGTCGCGCCAGCCTTCTCCGCCGCGGCTTTGACCAAGGCGGCCAGTTCCTCGTCGCCCATTTGAACTGGGAGGTACGCCTCCAAGAAGGGAATCTCGCCCAGCTCCTTCTGTGCTCGGTCGGAAGCGCCGCCAGCCTGGTACTGCTCCGCTGCCTCACGACGCTGCTTCACCAGACGGCGAACCAGGGAGATCTCTTCTTCCTCGGTCAGCTCCACCGCTCGGCCCTTGTCGGCCTGAGCTTTCTGAAACTCGGCCTTCAACATGCGCAGGACGGAAAGCCTTTCCTTTTCTTGCGCTTTCATGGCCGCCAAAACATCGGCAGTGACTCTCGAAAACAAGCCCATCTTTTCGCTCCCGTTATCCGTCCTTAACCCCTGCCGCGGCTACTTTTGCGCTTCCGGGCAGCCTCAGCCCGCTTCAATTTCTTCGCGTCGCTGGGCTTTTCGTAGTGCTCCCTCTTCCTTGCTTCCCGGAGGGTGCCCACCTTGGACATCTCGCGCTTGAACCTGCGCAGGGCCTCCTCCAGGGTCTCCCCTTCTTTGCGAATGACCGTCGTCATCTAAGATCCCCCCCTTCCAGGTTTTCCGACCCCGTCGGTTAGCCTGGAGGCCAGCCGAAAACGCGACCCGACAAAAGATGTAGATGGAGGTGCGGTACCGTCTGACCGCTCTGGACTCCTGTATTGATCACCATACGGTACCCGTCGGTAAAGCCCAAAGAACGCGCCACCTCTGTGGCCCGACCCATCACCGCGGCCCATATCGCTAGGTCCGCGACCTCAGCGGCAGAGGCGACGTGCCGCGTCGGAATAACCAGAAAATGCGCTGGCGCCTGGGGGGTTATGTCGCGGATAACAAAAACCGTCTCGTCCCTGTAAACAAAATCCGCCGGGATCTCGCCCTTGGCTATCTTACAAAAAATACACTCGCTCATTTTTGACTTCACCTCAATCCACCTGGCAAGCCCTATTTTACAACTTCCCCAGCGGACGCACAATAGATGCGCCTTATAGCGGGTTGTATATCATGCGCGGAAATAAGAGACCCAAAACCTAATGCAAACGGCAAAAACCTTGCGCAGAAAAGAGCCACGGCTCTAAGCGGGCGGATTCAGAAGATGGTTAACGCACTCCAGCGTTTTCGCGTAGGCGGCCTCGAAAGCCGCTAGAGAAGCGGAGGCGTCCTCGTCCGTCTTCAGAAGGGCCTCGAACGGCGGGCAGAGTTCGTAAAGCGCCGTCATGGACAAATTCGCCGCCACGCCTTTGAGGGCGTGAACGCTTTTAGACGCAGCCTGTCGGTCGTTCGCCGCTATCTCCTGCTTCAACTGGTCCATCTGGGCTTGGGTATTGAGAAAATGCGTCAAGAGCATCTTGAAGAGTTTGGCATTCCCTCGAATACGCTCTAAAGCCTTAACAGTGTCTACGTACTTCTTGATCTCCGCTTCGTCCATTGTACCGTCGCTCCTCCTCGCGTTTTCTGAAATCTTTTCCCGACCGCGAATCCCTAAAAATTTCTCAAAAATATGCTTCGCACCTTTTTACCGTTTTCCTATTTCAAAGATAATAGCATATAATAATACCTATGTCCAAGTGGTGTATTAAAGATCGTATTTTCACGCCGCGCATTTTTTGTTTTTTTAGAGCCGGCGCTTCTTTTCTGCGCAAAGTTTTTGCTGTTTGTATCCGGCTTTTGGTCTCTTATTTTTGCGCATGATTCTATGGAGAAACGTGGGGTAAAAACTTCAAAGCGGGGCAGAGCCCCAAAGTTTGCATTCCCAAGGTGCGCGGGAGGTGATGGGTTTTGCCCTGGAAAGCGGCAGTTATCGTGTTAACATTGGCTCTGCTGGCGGGGTTTTTTTGCGCGCTCCGCGCGCGCCGGGCGGACGCGAAGAGCTGGGATGCAAAAGGCGATCAGGACTCGTGGTTCAAGTTCGTCTTGGATAACCTGGACAACTGCATTTGCGTCGCGGAGCGTGACACGAGGAAACTGCTCTACGTCAACAAAAAAATGCGGGAGGTGTTTGGACTGACCGAGGGCGCGCCGGACGCGCACTGCTGGGAGGCCTTCAATAGGAGGGCGGTAGGACCCTGTACGGACTGCCTGGCGTGGGAGAACGAGGACATGAAGAACGGCGCGAGCCGCTCGTGGGAGACCTGTGACCCCGAAACGGGAAGGTACTACCGGCACACCGTCACCCTCATCGACTGGCTGGACGGAACCAAGGCCCGGATGCAGCATTCCACCGACGTCACGGCGCATAGGGACACGGAGGCCGCTCTGGCTAAACGCGAGAAGGACCTGGAGGCAGCGCTGGAAAGCGCTCAGAAGGCGAACAGTGCCAAGAGCGAGTTCCTGTCCCGCATGAGTCACGAGATACGCACGCCCATGAACGCCATTATCGGCATGACGGCAATCGCCAGGCAGTCGGGGAACGTGGACAAGATGCGAGACTGCCTGGACAAGATCGACGCCTCCTCCAAGCACCTGATGAACATCATCAATGATATTTTGGACGTGTCCGATATTGAGACGCGCAGGATGAAGCTCGTGAACGCCCCCTTCGACTTCAGGAAGATGCTGGCGGGCGTCCGGGGGCTGATAGCGGCGGATGGGAAGGGGCATGAGCTCGCGTTCCACGTGGACGGGGCTCTGGCGGGGTGTTACGTTGGGGACGAGGCGCGGCTTTCCCAGGTGTTCCTCAACCTGTTGTCCAACTCCATCAAGTTCACGCCGGAGGGCGGTCGTGTCACCTGCTCGGCCCGGTTGAAGAAACTCTGCCAAAGTGAGGTCGTCATTGAGGTTTCAGTGGAGGACTCCGGCATCGGAATCGCCTCTGAAAGCCTTGAAAAAATCTTCTCCCCTTTCGAACAGGCTGAGGGGGGCATTGCCCGCAGGTTCGGCGGCACGGGGTTGGGTTTGGTCATCAGCAAGAGCATTGTGGAAATGATGGGTGGCGCCATTGCTGTACGAAGTGAGGAGGGCAAGGGCAGCGCGTTCGTGTTTACTATTAAATTGGGGCTTTCGGACGAGTCGGCGGACAGTCAGGATTTTGGCTTTCTGGACTTGGCGTCGTGCTCGGATGCTCCGAGGGGTGAAACGGAATGCGCGGACGTGGACAAAAACGCTCCTTTGGAACTTGCCCTGTTGCTGCCCTATGTGGACGCGGCGCAGGGACTGGCCAACCTCAAGGGCAACGGCAAGCTCTACGCCACCCTGTTGCGGGGTTACCAGAAGAACGACGCTGTTGTGAAGATACAAGACGAACTTTCCTCAGGAAACCCAGGGAGGGCGTTGCAGGACGCTCTGGCCTTGGCAGGTATCGCCTCGAACCTGGGCATGGTCGATGTGAGCGCCAAGACGGCCCTTTTGGCGGAGGCGCTCCGTAGCGGCGTCACCGGCGAAGACTTGCTCAAAAAACTGGAAAAATCGATGGAGGAGACTCGGCTGCGGCTTCCCAGCTTGATCCTTAATCTCGAAGAAGGGAAAATACCATGAGGAAAAGAGACAAGGTCCTAGTTGTGGACGATATGGAGATGAACCGGATGATCCTGGAGGCCATTCTGTCGGACGACTACGACGTCATCCAGGCGGAGAACGGGCTTGCGGCCGTGGATATCCTGTACAACTCGATGGAGCTTCCTTCCATCGTCCTGCTGGACATCATGATGCCCGAGATGGATGGCTTCGAGGTATTGGATCTGATCAAATCTAACAAACGCACGGCGGGCATACCTGTGGTATTCATCACCGCCGCGGACATCGAGAGCACAGAGACCCGTGGGCTTCGAGCCGGGGCTGTGGACTATGTTTCCAAGCCCTTCAACCCGGAGGTAGTCAAGGCCCGCGTGGACAATCACCTAGAGCTCAAGCGCTACCGCGACTACCTGGAGGAGACGGTGGAGAAAAAGGTGCGTCAGTTGGTGAGTAGCAAGGAAAACATGCTGGAGACTCTTGCCACCGTCATCGAATACCGCAACTTAGAATCTGGCAATCACGTCAGGAGGACGAGTCTCCTGGCCCGGAAGCTGGTAGAGCGCCTGTTCGACATCCCTCATTACGCTCGGCAGTTGAACGAGCGAAACCACGAGAGTCTGTTGAAGGCCATGTCCATTCACGACATCGGGAAGATCGGCGTTCCGGACAACGTTCTTTTAAAACCTGGTCGTTTGACGCCTGAGGAGTTCGAGGTCATCAAGACCCACACCGTCATCGGGAGCGACATCATTGATACCCTGCTGACCCACGACGAGGGGGACGAGTATCTTTTCCACTGCCGCGACATTTGCCGCCACCACCACGAGCGGTTCGACGGGAAGGGTTACCCCGATAGACTGGCCGGCGAGGACATCCCCCTGTCCGCGCGGATCATGTCGATTGTGGACGTTTACGACGCACTGGTGAACAAAAGGGTCTATAAGCCCGCGTTTCCCCACCATGAAGCCCTCCGCCTCCTGTCGGAAGGGGAGGAAACTCAGTTCGACCCTGGACTTGTGGAGGCCTTCAAGGAACTCGATATCGCGTTCTTGAACCAAATGGTCGAGAAACCGGAGTGACGCTGCCCGCGCTGGAGCCTTGCGACCTGGGGATTTCCCTAATCTCAGGAACATAGCGCCATACCTGACTTTCACGTTATTGCCCATGCCGGGCGCACCACCAAAAAAGAGGGGGACTCCTCCCCCTCTCGCCCTCATAATATAGCGGTTGCACAATCATGCGCGGAAATAAGAGACCAAAAATATAAACCAATGTCAACAACTTAAGAACTAAAGACATATTATGACTGAGAATAGACTGATTGAATATGTAAAAATAAGTCAAATGCAGTATTAACAAAATATTACTACATTACAACAATTGAAAGGACACATTCACAAGGTATAATAACAAATACAAGCATGTAGCCAATTTGATCCAGATTATAGCGACACTCTGGGATCATCCTGTGGCAGCCTGTTTCTTGACCTCAACAGAGGAGTGTCTTCGTGTTTTGGATATTATTGCCGTTAAGATTGAAAAATCCGTCGTGCCCATACGGCCAGGACGCTCTGTGGAAAGAACGCTTACTCCGAGAAGGACGAGGCATCCTTACAACAGGAAATTCCTTGCATAAATGCTTAAGTTGTTGACATTGGATTTCAATCCTCAACAGAAAGGTAATGTGTCATGAACAATTACGAACAGCAAAAAAGCGATTTTGCCGTGAAGTTGTCAGACTTCGCCAAATCACTTGGTGATTATATCGCTTTTAACGGTGACTGAACTGTTAAGGGCTTCATTGATATATTCAAAAACATCTACACCATTTCGTCTGACACAAAAGTGGTGTCAAAGATACTTGAATTACATCTGTTCCCTCATTTCCTTGACTTTGCGCGGAGAGCGGGATACAAGCTGGAATTGGCTACATATCAAAATTGGTACCCTGACCTTACCTTTGTGAACAATGGCAATTCAGATATAAAATTTGCCGTTGACTTAGAGTATCTATCATAACCATGCTATCTTGATAAAGTTTACTTTGAAATACTGCATTTATAAAAATTGCTTTATAGCCTGAAGGCCCAAACAGGTGGGTTATGTTAGGAGCTCTT
>JAITGK010000051.1 GCA_031280635.1 Synergistaceae bacterium | reverse complement strand
TGAATTCATCCGGCCATTTGAATCGGAAAAAATGATCCCGGCAGTCTTGTTCCGTTCGAAAGCGATTCATAAACTCTCGCGAATTCATTTCTTCCTGTCGCGTGTCTTGACCTCCGCCTGCTTTAGCTTGTTTCTATTATCTCAGAATTCCATACCTCAAACAACTCGATAGTCATGTTTAGAATATAGAATTATATCTGGTTTTTGGTCTCTTATTTTTGCACACGATTATGCCCAAAGCGCCTCCCAGCGTTGGTAGTTTTGGGAGAGTTCCTTTTCCAACCCCGCCCGTTCCTTCATCAGCGCCCGCACTAGGGTAGAGTTGGAAAGCGTCTCCGGTAGACACAGCAACGCGTCGATCTCCCCCTGGCGGCGCTCCATCCGGTCGATGTTCCCCTCCAGGGTTTTCGCTTCTTTTTTACTTTCCCGTGTCATTTCCGTCTGACGGACCTCCGCCTTCGGGGCTCTCTCCTTTTTTCCCGTGACGCCCTCCATCCGCTCTCGTAGTGCCTCGCGTTTTTCCAGAAACCAGGAGTAGTTGCCAGGGTAGTCGTACAGACGTCCTCCACGAATCTCGACGACCCGATCCGCCAGGTTGTCGAGGAAATGCCGGTCGTGGGACACGATCAGGAGCGTTCCTTTATACTGCAGCAACGCCCTCTGAAACAGCTCTTTGGTGTTCAGATCCAGGTGGTTCGTGGGTTCGTCCAGGATCAGGAAGTTGGACTCCTTCAGCATCAGCTTGAACAGGGCCAACCGCGCCTTCTCCCCGCCTGAAAGGACGGAGACCGGCTTGTGGACGTCCTCCCCAGAAAACAGGAACGCGCCCAGCAGATTCCTTTTTCCCGCTTCGGTGAGCTTGGAGGGGGCCGCTCTCGCTTCCTCCCACACCGTGCGGGAGTAGTCCACGTTTTGAGCGCTCTCTTGGGAGTAAAAAGCGAGTCGAACGTTGAACCCCAGTTGGATGGAGCCGTCGGTGGGCTCCTCAGCGCCAGAAAGCAGACGGAGCAGCGTGGACTTGCCCGCGCCGTTGACGCCCACCAGGGCCGCCCGCTCTCCTCGGTTGAGGGTGAAGTCCACCTCGGCGAATATTTTCCGCCCGCCATAGCTCTTGGAAACGTTCTTGACGAAAAGGGTCTGCCAACCGCTATCTGGAGCCTCGGGAATACGAAAGCGCGCCGTTTTCGAGGGGTCGTCGTTTTCGAGAACCTCCATTTTTTCGAGCTGCTTGATTCGGCTCTGAACCTGCCCCGCCTTCGACGCTTTATAGCGGAAGCGCGAGATGAAGCGCTCCATAGCGATAACGCGTTCCCGCTGCTCCTGAACCGCCTTTTCTAGCCGCCCTTGAGCGGCCTCCTTTTCGATCAGGTAGCGCTCGTAACCCCAGGGATAGAGGGTCAGTTTACTCCTGGCCAGCTCCACGGTTTTTTCCGTCATGTTCTCCAGGAAGCGGCGATCGTGAGAGACGGCCACCATCGCGCCCTCGTAGTCGCGCAGCCAATCCTCCAGCCACTCCATACTCTCTGTGTCCAGGTGGTTTGTGGGCTCGTCCAGCAACAGAACGTCCGGACGTATCAGCAGGAGCGCGGCCAGGGCAACCCGCATCTTCCAGCCGCCGGAGAACTCCCGGCAGCTCCTCTCCGCGTCCCCCACCTCGAAGCCAAGGCCGTGAAGCACCCTCCGGGCCGCGGGCTCGAAACCGAACCCGCCCAGGCGCTCGAAGCGGCGCTCCAGTAGCGCGTGCCCGGCCAGAAGCGAGGGCAAGTTTTTCGAGTTGGCGTGAGTCTCAGCGAGGGCCTGTTCCGTGTCTCTCAAGCGTTCTTCCACCTCCGCCACGCCCGATCGCCGTTTGAGGTAGACCAACACCGGCGCGTCTCCCAGTTCCACCAGGTCCTGGGGCAGGTAGCCCATGGTCAGGTTCTTGGAGCACCCCACCAAGCCTTCATCGGGCTCCACCTCTTTGGAGAGGACGCGCAACAAGGTCGTTTTCCCCACGCCGTTGTCCCCCACGAGGCCCACTCGGTCGCGATCCGCGATCCTCCAGTCGATTCCGCTAAATATGATTTTTTCTCCAAAAGAGAGCCGGAGCGACCTAATATCAATCAAGGGTTCTTCCTTCCCCGGCGGCATAAGATCATGAACATTTTTCCATCCAATTCGAAGTCCGCGTTGACGGCGCGCCCCCCGCGGGACGTGATGCGCCGCCGTTATAGTTCCGCGTTGAACGCCTTAGGCTCCTGAAAAGAAACCTGTTTTTGGGTTTTGCCCTTGGTCCAGTGACGCAGGGCAGCGTAGATCTCGTCGGGGTCGATGGGCTTGGTCAGATGGTCGTTCATGCCGCTCTTCAGGCTCGCCTCCCTGTCCTCGGGGAGGGCGTGAGCTGTCAAGGCAATCACCGGAAGGTCTTTATACTTGGGGTTTTCGCGGATCCGTGTCGTAGCCGTCAGTCCGTCCATCTCCGGCATTTGGATATCCATCAAGACCAGGTCGTAAGCCTCCTGTTCAAGGGCTGAGAGCGCTTCCACGCCGTTGGCCGCCACCGTCACCTCCACGCCCATGTCGGAAAGCACCCCCATGGCTACCATCTGGTTGATCTCATTATCCTCCGCCAGAAGCACTTTCATGCCCTGCAGTATGACGTCCGGTTCCTCTGATTGCGCGTCGCGCGCCTCGCGCGCCAGGGGTAGGGCGACGGTGAAGGAAAACGTACTACCCTCTCCCAAGCGGGTTTCGCAACGAAGCTCTCCAGACATTAGGTTCGCCAGGCTGCGACTAATAGCCAGGCCTAGGCCCGTCCCGCCGTGTTTTCGAGTATGGGAGGCGTCGGCTTGGGTGAAGGGCAGGAAAAGGTCCATCACCTGTTCCTCGCTTATGCCGACGCCGGTGTCCTCCACCTCAAACAGCAGTCGCGCGATCTCAGGCGGCGAGGGCAGACACGAGACACGGATATCCACCCGACCTTCCTGGGTGAACTTCACGGCATTGCCGACCAAGTTCAGCAACATCTGTTCGACCCTCAGTGAGTCGCCAAGCACCGCGTCGGGCACGTTCGCGGCCACGTCCGCGTTCAGAAGAAGCGCCTTGGCCCTGGCCTGTTCCTCCACGGCTCCGCGCACGCTTTTCACCACGCCGCGGATGGAAAACTCCGCGCTCTGAAGCGTCAGTCGCCCCATGTCCAGGCGGGAGTAATCTAGGATGTCGTCGAAAACGCGCAGCAAAAGGCGCGTAGAGTGCGCCGCTTGTTCCAGGTACTGCCGCTGAACGTCGGTCATACCGGGGCCTTCTAGAAGGCGCATCATGCCTAAGATCGCGTTGACAGGCGTGCGGACCTCGTGGCTCATGTTCGCCAGGAACTCCCCCTTGGCCCGAGCGCTTTTTTCAGCTATATCTCGAGCCTGGCGCAACTTGTCCTCCAGACGCTGTTCCGCTAGCACGGCCGCCAGAAGGGCGCCTACAGCCTGCACCGTCTCCACGTCGCCGCGCCCTAGTCGGGGGAGGAACGGCGCTTCCTCGACCATGCGCCCTGTGATCAAAATCGCCTCCACCGTATTGTCATATAGAAGGGCCGAGGAGATCAAGTAGGGGATCTCCATCGCCTCACGCAGAGCGGCCAGGTGGTCCGCGGGATCGGCGCCAGTCACGAGCGCTAGGCGTTCGGGGTCGAGCAGCTCCCTGTCGAGGTCAATGTTCCGCGACGCGACGATCTTCTCCCTCGCCTCAGGGTAGCCCTGCAAGACGGAGGCCCTGAAGTGACCCTCCCCATCTGGCGTGAGCACCACCGTGCGTTGCATGTTCAGTGCGGCGTTGATGCGCCGGGCGGCGGAGGCAAACACGCTGGCGCTATCGCGCCCGGCGCGGCGGCGCAGGGAGACAGACAGTTCCGCCAGTAGGGCAAAACCCCGCCGCTTCTGCTCCAGCTCGTGGCGTATCGCTATGGATTGCGCGTCCAGCGCCAGAATCTTGGCCGCGTTCGCCTCGGAGATCCCGCGTAGGTAGTTGAGCTCCCGAAACGTCCCCTCGCCACCCACGGGCTCCTGAAGGCCGGGAGTTTTCTCTATCAGCGTGATCCTCATCAGGAAGCGCCGCCTTTCGAGGTGCTGAACAGGCAGAAGACGCCCGTCCAGTCCAGTCCCCTGGGGCGTCCGCCGATGGGGGCGATCTCCACGCCCGTGTAGATGCCTAGGATGGGAACGCGGCCCGCTACGGTTTTTTGCAGCACAATGGCGTCCTCCATGTCCACTCCTCCATAGCCGGCGGCCCTGCCGGCGCAGTTGATGTACAGCGCGAAAACGGGCTCCCTGTCCCCCAGGCTGGCGAAGGCGCCCTCAATTTTCGGTTTCATGTAGTCGAGGTCGAGACTGCGGTACATGATCTGGAACTCCGTGCCCTCCACCATGTCCGGCTCGAACATGACGATGGCCTCATGTTCCTTGTCCACGGCCAGACACAGGCGGCTGGCGTAGTTGTTCTCGTTGAACTCCCCCCACTTCTCGCCTCGGTTTACCCCTAAGATCAGGAAGAACGGGTAGCTCTCCGGCGGGATGGCCGAGCCCAGCAGCTCGTCGATGAAGCGCAGCGCGGGTCGCCCGTTGATCTCAAGGATCACCTGCTTGTCGGCCTTGGTGACCTTGTAGTAACGTGTGGCGGGGCGGCAGCCATGCATGATGACGCTGTCCATTCGGACGCCGTTGGAAAAGGCCAGGGCCAGAGCGTGGTGTGCGGCCACCTTGTCCCCAATCCACTGCTGGGTGGGAGAGCAGGCGTAGTCGCCCATCATTCCCGCGCCTGTGAGACTGGGGAGAAAGCCTAGTCCACGCTCCATGCCGGCCAGCAGCCACGTGGCCATCAGCAGCCGCAGGCCGTCCGTGCGGTCGATAGCGTCGTAAAAAAGCATCACGGGGGACTGGGGCGTCGTTCCTAAGTCCTTCAGTCGGCGTCCCAGCCTTTCGCCGACGGCCTCCTCGTTTTCCAGAAGGCCGCCCTCGGCAAGGATGTCGCACCTAGCGCCCTCCAGCCAGAAGCAGGCCACCCCTATCTGGTCGCCTGCGTAGCCGAAGCAGTCGTTGGTGATCGTCCCTATGGCTCCTCCGCCCACGATGGGCGCGTTCCCCGTCACGGACAACACGGCGTCCCGCAGCGTCTGAGCGTCGTGCCGCGCCGTGGCAAAAAGCATCACCAAATCACAGGGGGCGCTTCCGTTTCCGGCGCGAAGCAAGGCCTCTGACGCGGCCCGAACGCCTGCCGCCGCCGTGTCTGGGTCGTCGCAGTACCCCACGCCTACGCGCATGACCCTGACCTCCGTGTTTTGGGCATAACCTACCTCCATCATGAAGTGTCCGTTACGGGAACAGTTTATCACGACTGGTATTGCTTTTACAGCGGTGATTCAGCGTGAGATTCATGTGTTTACCCTGGTAAGACTCACTGGTCTTGTTTTTTGACAAAATCGAGTAAATTTACCTCCACGCTGGGCAACGCCGCCAGCGGTCCGCCGCGCCACGGCGGCGGGAAAAGAATGGACAAGGGAAACGCGGCCTTTTCACTGTTCCCCTTGTCTCTTGCGTCAGACGTCCAAACAGCTTCCCCCTATGAACTCGCGTATGACCGAGTTGTTCGGTATCCCCTCGGACTGGATCGAGGGAACGAACTTGAGGATGTTGAGCAGCCGCAACGCGTCCCCGAACACTGGCGAGTCCTCGCGGACGGTGTGCAAAATGGGCTCCACGTAACCCTTCAGCACGCTCAACTCGTAGGGTAACGAGGAATTGAACATCACGTTCGCGCGAGTCTGGAACGGGAAGATGTAGCGTATCGCGCCCCGAATGACCTTGGGGTACATCTCCAACGTGGTCTCCGCGGACTTCCCACGGGTGCGATAGTCGCGAATGATGCGCCGTAGCAGGCGGTTGTCACTGGTGCTGGTGCGGTTATGCGGGTCGATGCAGATACCCGTCAAAGGCGATACAAAGACAGAGAAGCGATTGTTCTCGGGCAGCATCTCTAGGACGCGCTCGTTCAGCCCGTGAATCCCCTCCATGATGAGAATGTCCTCCGACCCCAGGCGGACGACCTTGCCAGGCTCCTTGCGACCCATGGCAAAGTTGTAACGTGGTGTGACCACCTCCTCGCCCTCAAGGATGCGGGTGAGGTTGTCACGCAAAAGCTCTAAGTCCAGCGCCTCCAAAATCTCGTAGTCGTAGTCGCCGTTCTCGTCCCTGGGGGCCTTTTCCCGCTCCTCGTAGTAGTTGTCCATCGGCAAAGTCACGGGGTTTTTGCCGCAGACGATCAGTTGTATCTTGAGGCGCTCCGAGAACGTGGTCTTGCCTGAACCCGACGGGCCCGCGATGGTCACGACCTTGACCTCAGGGCGCGCGGCGATCTCCTCAGCGATACGGGAGAGGCGTTGCGAGTGGAACGCCTCCGAGATAAGCACCAGCTCTTGGGCCTTGCCGTTGGTGACGTGGCGATGCAGGCTGCTGAGGTAGTTCAAGTCCAGCACCTTAAGCCAGTGAGCGTAGTCGAAAAACACGTTGCCCAGAGCCTTATCGCCCCGAAGGGGCAAAATGCCATCCGGTACGGACAAGGTCGGGGTTTGCAGCACCATACCATGGGAAAAGGGTACGACGTCAAAAACCTTCAGCACCCCGGTGGAAGGGGCCATGGTGCCGCAGAAATACCCGTACTGAGCGCCGCAGCGGTAGACCTCCACAGGATCCAGGTTCGCCCGCACGAAGAGCTCCGCGATCTCCGGCTCCCCCTGTTCCTCGAAAACGCGTTTGGCCTTGTCGATAGGCAAAACCTTGCGGATAAAGGGAATGTCTTGACGCACCATCTCACTCATAGTCGCGTGAAGTTTATAAACGTCGGACTGCGTCGCGTCGCCATCCTCGAACTCCCAATAGTGCCCCTCCCCGATGGAATGCCGCAGGATGGCCTTGCGGTCCAGGGCCTTGCCGCAGGCGATGACGAAAAGAAAGTCCAGGGAGCGGCGGTAAACCTGCAGGCCCTCATTCATCCTTGTAGTAATGAACTCCGCCGCGCTGTCATCCTCCACAACCCACTCTAAAGGGCGTATGTAGTTGTTTACACGCCATGCGACTACGACGCTGTCGGAAGGCACGCCAAGCTCGGCCATCGCGCTACGCCCAGAGATCGGCGACTCGCCGGTCACGTACTTCCCGTCTTTGAACCTAATGGTAAAAGCCACATTGGCCACCTCCTTGCCCGCGCCCGGAAGAGTAAACGCGACGGGTCAAGCCGCATCAACCGCCGCCGGGCAATAAAAAAGCGGCACCGTAAAGGGCCGCCTTTAAGAGCGTAAACCGCGCTTACTTCACTTTTTTCTTGGCGGTCGCCCTCCCGCTCTTGCCCATCTTCGCGACCTTTTCTTTAAGGTCTTTGCCGGGACGGAACACGGGAACCTTCTTCGCGGGAATCTTGACGATCTTCGTGGGATCCTGCGGGTTACGTCCCTCACGGGCAGCGCGGTCTTTCACTTCGAAGACGCCAAACCCTACAAACGTGCACTTTTCCCCTCTGGCAAGAGAACTTTCGATGGTACTGAAAACCTCTTCAACAATCGGCGCGATATCCTTCTTCTTCTCGTTCAATTTCTCTGCGATTCCCTCAATAAGATCAGCCTTTGTCAACACTTACACCTCCAAGGAAAGATTTTTCCTGAATTTTAGCAGTCATTTCAAATTATGCAAGCCTTTTTCGAGTCATAAAGAAAGATTTTAGCAGGATAAATAAAAAATGATTCTTAATGCCTATATTGATCAAGACCAAAGACTCAAGGGGCAATCCCCCTCGCCCCCGAATGGCTTCAAGGTTGTGATTGGTGAAAAAAGTGCTTGGCGGTCCATCTTTCCCGATCTCTGAGCATGGATTGTCAAGTCAGTATTTACTTTGGTATAGAAGCGCTTTGTCCTGGTAAAATATATTAAGAAACGGTTCTTCTATTATAATAGCGGTTCAGTTCATAATTTTTTGAAAGGATTGAGGAAGGGATGAAAACCACGTATACCCCAAGCGGTACCTGTTCGACCCGCATTGACGTGGACGTCGAGAACGGCGTCATCAACGACGTCCGGTTCACTGGCGGCTGCAATGGTAACTTGCAGGGGGTCTCGGTGTTGGCCAAGGGAAGGGACGCTCGCGAGGTCATTGCCCTGTTGAAAGGGGTTCGTTGCGGATCGAAGAACACCTCTTGCCCGGATCAGCTTGCCAGGGCCATGGAACACGCCCTAGCCCAGACCGGGCAGTCGGTGTGAGGGCACGCGCATGAAAGAAAAACAAGAAAAATCAAAGAAAAGAAGGCTTTTCAGTGGTGAAAAAGGGATTGGACGGCGCGTTCTGTTCCACGCCCTGCTGTGCGTAGCGCTTTGCTTCCCTGTCCCCGCTGGGGCGGCCGTCGTGGAGGCAGATCCAGACCTGCACCACGTCTTGGGAGACCTCTACGTCCTCTCCGCCGCAATGCAACTTTACCGCGATGACACCCGCGCGACGCGGTGCCCTGTTCCCTCCGGGCTGGAGGGCTACCTGGCCAAGCCGCTCCCCAGCGCATGGGCCGAAGACTACCGCACCGCCGAGGCCAGCGGCAGCTGGTGGGTAGGGCGCAGGGTTCCGGAGTTCTCCCGCGCCCGCAAGTTCCTGAGGGCCAACGTCGAGAAGTTCGATCTTTATGAGCGGGAGAGCGGGGATGACGCGAGGCCTTGGCTGGGCGATCCCTTCGTCTGGGTGAGGGTTGTTTCCCTTGTTAAGACAAAAAAGGCCCAGGAGCGCCCGTTCTTTCAGGTCGCTGAGGGGCTGGACTCACGCCATCTATTTTTCAACGTTCTCGGAACGAAAGAGTACTGGTGGAGCAACCTGCTCCTCACCGACAAAGCCCGCGCGAAGGCGCTGAAAAGATTTGCGGGGACAGAAGGCCCCCTCGCCATTCCTCCCGCGCCGCGGCAAGCGGAAGAGGAGTTCTCCGCCTCCCCCGTGAAACTTCCGCCCGAATACAACCTGGGGAAGGGCGAGGAGCCTCCCCGTGTGGAGATAGGCGATTTTATCTTCAACCCCATGCGGTAGTCAGCTCGCGCTTTGCTCAGGAAGAGCGTTATTCCAAAACAAACGAGGATGAAAACTGATGGGAGAAAAAAGAGAAAGAATGGGCAGGAAAGCGCACTCGGGCAAGCCGCGAGATCGGCGGGAGAGTCGGCGTGGGCCAGTTGAGATAGCGGACGACCTGTGTTGGGGACGTCAGCCGGTGCTTGACTTGGTGAAGGCGTCGCCGGGTCGGTGCGTGAAGCTCGTGATCGCCAACAACGTGCGCCCCCCATTTCTGGACGAGCTGGTGGACGCCGCGCGGGCGGGACGGGTGGTCTACCAAATGACGGCTCCGGAGGCGCTGGACGCCCTGTGTCCCGGCGCGCGACATCAGGGGGTGGCGTGTCGCGTCACCGAGGCAAAGCTGTTGGAGCTTGAGCCGTTCCTGGATAGCCTGTCTCAGGATAAGTCCGCCCTGCTGGTGGTGCTGGATCACATCGAGGATCCCCATAATTTGGGGGCTGTGGTGCGCTCTGCCGAGGCCGCGGGCGCGGCGGCGGTGGTGTTCCCCAAGCGGCGCTCCGCCCTGCCGGGCGGCACGGTGGTGAAGGTCAGCGCCGGGGCCGCGCTGCGGGTTCCAATGGTCTCCGTCGTGAACGTAACGCGCGCCGTGGAGCAGATAAAAGACGCCAGGTTTTGGACGGTGGGACTGGACAACAACGCGGAGTCCTCTTTGTGGAACGAATCCTCATTCCCGGCGAGGACGGCCCTGGTGGTCGGAGCGGAGGATGAGGGAGTCTCCCGCCTGGTGGGGGAAAGCTGTGACCAGCTTCTTCGCATCCCCGTCCGAGGTCGAATCGGCTCCTTGAACGCCGCCGTCGCCGCTGCCGTCGCCATGTTCCAATGGGCCAGGGAACAAGAAACAAACTCCGGCGCAGAGAGATAAAGAAACGCTGATTAGAGCCGTTGGCTCTTTGTTCTTTTGGAAGCGGCTGAAAGCATAGAATATAGAATAGAATAGGAGAGAGGCCCAAGGACTATGGGAGAAATTTACGGTATTGACCTGGGGACGACCAATTCGTGTATTTCTGTCCTAAAGGAGGGAAGGCCTCATACGATACTTGTGGACGGCAACGGCATTGTGCCGTCGGTGGTGAGTTTCGACGGAAAGGAGATACTGGTTGGACGTAAAGCATGGAACCGCGCCGCGGCTTTTCCCGAGGAAAGTATACGCTCCGTGAAACGCTTGATGGGCGCCATGGAGAGGCT
>JAITGK010000021.1 GCA_031280635.1 Synergistaceae bacterium | reverse complement strand
GGCAGGATCGTCTTCCTGTATATATCTTGGGCAGAAAACAGTTAGTATCTCTGAATCTTTTCCACAGAGTACCTACAGAGCTTTTGCTGATTTTTAGCCATACCGCGATATTTTCTTCTGAAAGTGTTGCCCAAGTAATGATCATATTGCGACAAATCCGCGTGTCATATGGTTTTTCAACACGTGTGTCATTATTTTTGAAAATCATTGTGCTGCAAGTGTTTATTAGTTTAAAAATATCATTATTTAAATAACACTCTCTTTCTTCTTTTTCTCCACGCTGCTTCGCTTCAATTATTAGCTCTCGTTTTTCATTGGATATAGGTCTCATACAATCACATCCTCTATAATTATATATACCTTATCTTAACACTCATCTATAACGGAATTGCTATAATCGCAAAACGCTGTAGTACAATACCTTTCGGCGGGCTTTTCCGCACTATCGAGGAGGGATTGGCATGAACATAGTCGCGACGGTCGCGAAGGAACTGGAGATCACGGTGACTCAAGTGGCCGCCGTGCTCGGGCTGTTTGGGGAGGGGTGCACGGTTCCCTTTATCGCCCGCTACCGCAAAGAGGCGACGGGCTCACTGGATGAAACGGTCATCACAGCAATACGGGACCGCAACGAAAAAATACAGGAGCTGGAAAAACGAAGGGTCGCGATTCTGGAGTCCCTGGCTGACCGGGAGCTACTCACCGCCGAGCTCAAAACAGCGGTCGACGGCGCCCAAACCATGACAGCTCTGGAGGACGTCTACCTTCCCTTCCGACCCAAGCGCAAAACGCGGGCCTCGGTGGCGGTCGAAAGAGGTCTGGCGCCGCTGGCAGAGAAAATTTTCGAGCAGCTTGATTCCTTAGACCTCGAAAAGGAGGCTGGGCTCTTCCTCTCGAAGGAGAAGGGCGTGAACACGGTGGAGGAGGCCTTGGCCGGAGCGCGGGATATTCTGGCCGAGCGCGTCAGCGAGGACGCGGAGGCCCGACGGGAGACGCGGAAGATCTTCGCCCGCAAGGCCGTGCTCACCAGCGCCCGCGCGGCAAAGAAGGAGAAAAAGGACGCGGAAGCCCAGGAGGCCAACGAAGCCGCCAACTACCTTGATTACTTCGAGTGGGAGGAACTGGCGGCGTCCATGCCCTCCCACCGGGTTCTGGCCATTTTCCGGGGCGAGAGGGAGGGTTTTCTCTCCGTCACCCTAGAACCGCAGGAAGAGGAGTGCCTGTCCCTTCTCAAGAGACTTTTCGTGAAACGGGCGAACGCCGCGTCCCGCCTAGTCGCTGAGGCCGTCGCCGACGGTTATAAGCGTCTGTTGAAGCCCTCTATGGAAAACGAAATGCGCGTCGCGATGAAGAAACGCGCGGACGCCGAGGCCATACGGGTTTTTGCCGGGAACGTCAGGGAGGTCTTGATGGCGGCCCCTATGGGGCGGAAGACGACGCTGGCCATCGACCCAGGACTCCGCACAGGCTGCAAAGTGGTCTGCCTGGACGCCCAGGGCGCTTTGCTCCACAACGACGTTGTCTACCCCCACATGGGCGAGCGCCAGAGGGCCGACGCGGCGCGGAAGCTTCTGGAACTGGTGAAGAAATACGCCATCCAGGCCGTGGCCATCGGCAACGGGACGGCTGGCCGCGAGACGGAGGCCTTCGTCCACGCCCTGGGCCTGCCGGTGGTGGTGGCATCGGTGAACGAGAGCGGCGCGTCGATCTACTCCGCCTCTGACGTAGCTCGGCGGGAGTTCCCCGACCAGGACGTGACGGTGCGGGGCGCGGTCTCCATTGGCCGCCGCCTGATGGACCCCATGGCCGAACTGGTGAAAATCGACCCGAAGTCCATCGGAGTGGGGCAGTACCAGCACGACGTGGACCAAAAGGAGCTGAAGCAGTCCCTGGATGATGTGGTGGTGTCCTGCGTGAACGCCGTGGGCGTGGAGGTCAACACCGCCAGTCAGGAGATCCTGTCCTACGTGTCCGGCCTCAACAAGCAGGCCGCGGCGCAGTTGCTCAAATACCGAGAGGCCAATGGACCCTTTGAGTCTCGCGAGGCGTTGAGGAAGGTGCCGCGAATGGGACCCAAGACCTTTGAACAGGCCGCGGGCTTCCTGCGTATCCACGAGGGGAAGAACCCCCTGGACGCCTCGGCCGTGCACCCGGAGAACTACCCCACCGTCCAGCGGATGGCGGAAGCGCTGAACTGCTCCGTCGCCGACCTGGTGGCCTCGGCGGAGCTGCGGGCAAAGATCGAGCCGGAGCGTTTTGTCTCCGACACGGCGGGGTTGCCGACCCTGAGAGATATCCTCCAGGAGCTGGCGAAGCCGGGACGTGACCCGCGCACGACCTTTGAGGCCTTCGCCTTCGACCCCGGCGTTCGGGAGCTCAGCGACCTGCGGACGGGGATGGTGTTGCCGGGGATCGTAACCAACGTCACGGCCTTTGGAGCCTTCGTGGACGTGGGCGTCCACCAGGACGGACTGGTGCACGTCAGTCGCATGTCCGATAGCTTTGTGGAGAACCCCCAGGCGTTTTTGAAGCCGGGGCAGAAGGTGCGAGTCGCGGTGCTGGAGGTAGACGAACGGCGGAAGCGCGTCTCCCTTTCCATGAAAAAACGCGACCTAGACGGTGAAATAGGCGAGACCGTTGCCTTGGCGTCCGGAGCCCACTCTGGGAGACCCAGAAGTCGGGACAGGAAAGAGGAGGTCGTTGACCTATCACTTGGCGCCCTTTTTAAAGAGCAGTTCGCGAGCCAGCAAACGCCGAAAAAGCGCTGAAACGGATCAAGAAAATCTTGAGGTTTTGCCCTTTTCCTAAAAGGTCCTGCGGGAGAAGCAAAAATTCTCAGGCAAACTGGAAGGAAATATCTAAAACTATGGAGAAATTTCTGTCTTATGCCGAGCGTTACGAGGATTGGTTCCTGTATTACGCTTTGACGGGCGTGGAAAAAGGTTTTTACGTTGACGTGAGCGCAAATCATCCTTGGGACGCATCTGTAACAAAGGCGTTTTACGACCGCGGACGGCGCGGCACAAATATAGAGCCTCTGGAAGAGGAATACAACGCGCTGTGCGGGGAGAGAGTGAGAGACGTCAATTTAAACGTCGGATCGGGAAAAGAAAACGGGGAGATCGAATTTTTTATCGGCGGGCTCGGTTCGACCTGCGTTTCAGGCAATGCGTCTCTAAAGAGTACGAAAAAGATCATCCCTAGTAAAGCGGCTGGCGGATATTCTGGATGAACATGTCAAGGATAAAAACCAGGCGATTCATCTTCTTAAGATCGACGTCGAAGGTTTTAAACGCGGTGTCTTGGAAGGCATGGATTTTTGCCGTTTTCGACCTTGGCTAATGATGATAGAGGCGATATTCTCGGAGAACTGGGAGGATATCGTGTTGCGGAATGGCTATCGTCACGTGTATTCGGACGAGTTGAACAAGTACTACGCCGACGCCAGCAACATACATTGCTACGATCTTGTCAAAAAAACATAGAAAATATAAAGGTTTTTTGGAAAAAATACGACCTTTACCGGGTAAAATCCATTGAAGAAGAGCTCACCGGAAATATTTGTTTGTACGCGCTCAAATACTGCGGATACGCCGTGTTGTCAAAAATATGCCCAATAGCGTGTTTCAAGCAGCTTCTCAGGGGTAAGAGCTACAAATACAAAAGGAGACTGGAAATCGCATGGAGGATGGTATCGTTGCGATGATGTTGAATGAAGGAGATAGCGCGAAAAGATGAACGTCCCCGCGATATCCGTCGTCTCTCCCGTCTACAAGGCGGTCGGCTGCGTTGAGGAGCTTTACCGGCGCTTGAAACTGACTTTGGAGGGCATTGAGGGAGTTCCGAGTTATGAGCTTGTCTTTGTGGAGGACTGCGGCCAGGACGGCTCGTGGGAGAAAATCCGCGACCTAGCGGAAAAAGACCCCCAACTCAAAGCAGTACAGCTCAGTCGCAACTTCGGACAGCACATCGCTATCACCGCTGGACTGTCTCTGTCGCGGGGGGACTGGGTCGTGGTTATGGACTGCGACCTGCAAGACCCCCCGGAGGAAATCCCCGCCCTCTTCACGAAGGCCCAAGAGGGCTATGACATTGTCTGCGCTCGCCGAGGGAAACGCAAGGACCCCCTGTGGAAGCGCCGCGCCTCACGCCTTTTCATTGCCGTTTTCAACTGGCTCTCCGGCATGTCCAACGACCCGCGGGTAGCAAACTTCCGTATTGTGTCGCGCCAGGTGGTCAATGCGTACTCCCGCATGGAAGAAAGAACCCCTTTTTTTGGAGGTCATTTGGAGTGGTTGGGGTTCAACGTGGGTTACATCGACGTCCAACACCAAGAACGATTTGGCGGAAAAAGCTCCTATTCCATCAAAAAACTGTTGACCCTAGCGGCCAACGCAATCGTGGCGTATTCCAACAAACCGCTCCACATCTCCATAGCCTTGGGATTTTTCATGGCCTTTTTCTCCACGCTGTACGCTCTGTACCTCACCCTGAGAAAGCTCTGGGTGGGGGTGAGCGTCGATGGGTGGACCAGCCTGATGGTCTCCATATGGTTCTTGGGTGGGATGGTTGTTGGGAACCTGGGCATCATCGGCCTCTACCTGGGGAAAGTGTACGACGAAACAAAACGTCGCCCCCTTTACGTGGTGTCGAAGAGGATAAACGAGGACTGAAACGCGACAGGGGAATTTTGGTCTCTTGTTTCCGCGCATGATTACGCGACCCACTATAAATGGGGTTCTTAGGGGTCCACGACCCCGGGACATAGGGCAAAGCCCCATATTCGTTTTTTTGCCCCAAACGCTTGACGGTGACTGTCGAGGAGGAATTTCGTTAAGATGAAAACGTGGTCTTTTTTTCCAGTTTTCACGGTCGCTTACATTGGCTTGTTCTGTTGGCTGGGTCTTTACGCCTACCCCTCCGCGGATGATTATAACCTGGCCAACATGATAGCCCGCCACGGGTTTTGGCAGGCGCAAGTTCAGTGGTACATGACCTGGACGGCCTCCCCGTTTCCCCTGATCATGGTGTCCGTTCCCGCGTGGCTGGACTTCAAGGGCTACTTCCTGCTGCCGCTCGTCACCTGCGCTCTGAACCTCTGCGCCCTTTACGCCCTGGCCCACGCCCTGGCTGAAGACGCGAGGAAGAAATTCACGGTCGCCCTGACGCTGCAGGCCGCTTGGTTGGCCCTGGTTCCGGGATTGAACGAAAATTTTTACTGGCTGTGCGCTATGTCCTACACCTGGGCGGCGACGTTTCTGCTCTTCACGGGAGCGCTCCTGGTCCGCTTCCTTAAGAAAAAGAGTAAGAGCGTTAAGGAGGGGGTCGCCTGTGTTGCCGCGCTGTTTGTCACCTCCGCGTACATGCCTCAGGTGACGCCGCTTCTGTGCGTCCTGTTTTTTGTCCTAACCCTGGGGTACGCCGCCGCGAAGAAACAGGAAACCGCATACTGCCTGGCGGCCTTATGCGTCTCCTTCGCCGGATTTTTGGCCATGTCCCTGGCCCCTGGAACCGCGGCGCGGATGGCGGCGGGCGGCGGAGGGGGAAGAGCGCTCCAGACCCTCGGCGTGGCCGCCGTGTTTGGCGGAATCACGGCATTGAAGTTTTTCACGAAGCCGATCATCTACCTCGCGATCCTCTACGCGCCCGACATCGCCCAACGGGTGTTCCCCGGCGGTTGCTCGACCCGGCTGAAAGCGCGGCACGTCTTTGCCCTGACCGCCCTGATCGCGCCCTTCCAGCAGGCCGTGGCGGGGTGGGCGCTGGGGGAGGGACTGCCTCCTCGAGCCGAGGGACTGACGATCTGGCTGATGGGGGCGGCGTGGCTGAGTCTGTGGGTCTTTGTCTATGGGAACGAGGCGGCGCGCGACCGTCTGCGGGTTCCGCGGGTCTGGCGCGGGGTATTTCTGCTCCTGTGCTTGACCCTGAGCTACAATTTCACGTCGCTGGTGTGTGACCTGCGAGTCGCGCCGTTCTACGCCAAGGAGCGCCGACAGCGCGAGACTACCATCCTGCGGCAGAAAAGTGAGGGGAAAGAGGACGTCGTCGTCCCTACTCTTGCGCACAAACCTAGGCTGCTTTATTTCTCGGACATCGGCCTCTCCCCCAATGACTGGAAGAACCAGAGTTTCGCCGAATACTGGGGCGTCAAAACCGTGAGCGCCGCGCCTCTGATCGGCCAGAAGGGGAGCGGCCTTCTTTCGGGCATGGAATCTCTTGCCGCGACAGGCGACGCCGAGGCGCAGTTCATGCTGGGGGAAATCCGCGACCCCGTGTTCGCGCCGCTGGATGGGGTACCCAAGGACGGCGCTACGGCGGCTAGGTGGTACGCCCTGGCGGCCGGGCAGGGACATGCTCACGCCCAGCGCCGCCTGACCCGTTGCTACGCCACAGGCATAGGGGTTCAAAAAAACTACCTTTACGCCGTGGGGTGGCTCCTGCGGTCTCAATTTTAGAGCCGTTAGCTCTTTTCTGCGGAAAGTTTTTGCCGTTTATATCCGGCTTTTGGTCTCTTATTTCTGCGCATGATTATGCGACCCGCTATAGATCCAAAGGGGGGTGGTGTGAACTGGAGCTTTGGGTGTGGGGCGTTGGAAACGAGCTTCGGGGCGACGACGCCGTGGGATGTCGTGTGGCGCGACTCTTGATGGAATGGGGGATGCCGGGCGTCACCGACTGCGGGTCAATGCCTGAGAATCACGTTGTGGCGCTGCGCAAAGCTAGGCCGCGCACGCTGTTGATTGTGGACGCGGCGGACATGGGTCTGCCGCCTGGCGAGTGCCGCAGGCTTTCCCTTGGCGGCCTAGACGCCGTCCTGGATTCGACCCATGGCATACCTTTATCGCTGTTGCTCGCGCCTTTCAAGGTGAAGGCCGAGGCGCTGGGGATTCAGCCTGGAAACCTGCGACTGGGCGCGCCCCTCACCGACGCCGTGGAACTGGCCGCTCTCCGCGCTGCGGAGCTGATTCAGCGCGGTGAATGGCAGAGCATACAAAGTTACGAGTAACAACTCGTCTATAGCGTATTGCAGAGTTATAAACACTATTGTGTTCAATCCCCAGCGCGGACAGGTACATAAAGCCCTTTACTCTGCTATACTGTTGAACACTTTACGGGGAGACCGTAAAAAATTTTTTTAAGGAGGCTTTAGCTATGGAAGAAAAACGCGCAAGGGAGTCTTTAGGGAGCCGGTTGGGGTTTATTTTCTTGTCCGCGGGGTGCGCTATAGGGCTGGGGAACGTCTGGCGCTTCCCCTACATCACGGGACGTTACGGCGGCGCGGCCTTCGTTCTGATCTACCTGTTGGCTATCGTCTGCCTGGCCATGCCCATTATGGTGATGGAGTTCGCCGTGGGTCGCGCCTCCCGGCAGAGCGTTATCGGCTCGTTCAGGGACCTGCAGCCCAAGGGGATGCGCTGGTCCGTGTTCGGTTACTTTGCGCTGGCCGGCAATTACGTCTTGATGATGTTCTACACGACCGTTTCCGGCTGGATGCTGGCTTATGCATGGTACAGCCTGACGGGGCGTCTAAACGGCTTGCAGCCCGCTCAAGTCGGCGCGTTTTTCGGCGCAATGCTCGCCAACCCAATGGAGATGGTGTTCTGGCTGTTCGTTGTGGTGAGCCTGGGCTCGTTGATCTGCTCTGTGGGACTTCAACAAGGGGTCGAGCGCGTCACTAAGGTGATGATGGCCGGGCTTTTCCTCATCATGATCGTCTTGGCCGTCCGGGCCACCACCCTGCCGGGCGCGGGGAAGGGCCTGGAGTTCTACCTTCTCCCCGACTTCAGCAAGATTGACTGGGAGAGCATCTACGCCGCCTTAGGGCAGTCCTTCTTCACCCTCAGCCTGGGGATCGGGAGCATGGCCATCTTCGGAAGCTACATTGGGCGCGACCGGACGCTTCCGGGGGAGTCCGTCATCGTCACGGCGCTTGACACCTTCGTAGCCCTCTGCGCGGGGCTCATCATCTTCCCCACCTGCTTCGCCTACAACGTGCACCCCGACGCCGGGCCGGGACTGATCTTCGTCACCCTGCCCAACATGTTTAATAGTATGCCCAACGGTCGCGTCTGGGGAACGCTGTTTTTCCTCTTCATGAGCTTCGCCGCTATGACCACGGTGGTCGCGGTCTTCGAACACATTATAGCCAGCTCCATCGACCTGCTGGGGTGGGGGCGGAAGGAGTCCAGCGCCGTCACCTTCTGCGCCATTTTCGTCCTGTCCCTGCCCTGCGTGTTCGGTTTCAACATCTGGTCGAGCTTCCAGCCCCTGTGGAAGGGCTCCGGCGTGCTGGACCTGGAGGACTTCATCGTCAGCAACAACCTGTTGCCCTTGGGCGCGCTGATCTACCTGCTGTTCTGTTGCTCTCGCTACGGCTGGGGCTGGGATTACTTCATCGCTGAGGCCAACCAGGGAAAAGGCCTCAAGCTCGCCCAGACGCTGCGCCCCTATTTCACCTGGGTCATCCCCATCGTGGTTCTGGTGATTTTCATAGGGGGTTACTGGGACATCATCAAAAAATTCCTGCAATAGCACGGGGGCCTGGGCAGGGCAAACGTATCGAATATCAGTTTTTTTGAGGAGGTTTGGAAATGGAAAACGGCAGGCAAGCGGAGGACAGGGAAACGCCCAACGCGCTCTCGCTGTCTTATGAGGAGTGGGAGAAGCTGGCCGTGGAGGTTTGGGAGGAGCCCAAGTTTCGGGCCGCCCAGGTCTGTCAGTGGGTATACGCGAAAAAAATTTTCGACTGCCACGAGATGACAAACCTCTCGAAGCCCCTTCGTGAGCGCCTGGCCTGCGAAGCGCCAGTGAAGCTCCCTGTTCAAGTGGGAGAACAGAAGTCCAAAGACAGGACACGCAAGTTCCTGTGGCAGTTCGAGGACGGCGCGCGGGTAGAGTCCGTTCTGCTGAACCACGGAACCCACACGACGGCCTGCGTGTCCAGTCAGGCTGGGTGTCCCCTGGCCTGCGTCTTCTGCGCCACGGGGCAGATGGGTTATGAGCGCGACCTTACGGCGGGAGAGATCGCGGGGCAGTTTTTGCTCATGGAAAAGCGACTGGGACGGGAGGTGAACAACGTGGTCTACATGGGTATGGGGGAACCCTTGCTCAACCAAAAGAACGTTTTCGCCAGCATTCGAGCGCTCAATCACCCCAAAATGCGCGGACTTGGGGCGCGTCACATCACCGTCTCCACGTCAGGCGTCGCGCCGGGCATAAAGGACTTGGCGGACTTCGAAGTACCAGTACGCCTATCTGTCTCGCTGCACGCGCCCAATGACGCGCTTCGGAACAAGCTGATGCCTGTTAACAGGCGCTACCCCCTGCCGACGCTGATGGACGCCTTGCGCTATTACAAAAAGCGCGCGGAGGAGCGCGTCACGATCGAATACGTCCTCATCGACGGGGTGAACGACGATCCGCAGCTTGCGTTTGAGATGGCCACGCTTTTGGACGGCTTGGGATTCTACGTCAACGTCATCCCCTGCAACCCCGGGGCGGCGGGGGCGCGTCCCTCTGAGGCAAGGATACGGGCGTTCTGCGCCGCTCTCACGGAATTATCCATTGAGTTCGAACTTCGCCGCGAGAAAGGCGCGGACATCCTCGCCGCCTGCGGCCAGTTGGCCGCAAAGAGCAAGCCTCTTGATCCGTAATCCTTGGGAAGCAATGTTCTTGTACATAATTTCACAAACCGTTATAATTTGCTCAAGTCTGAGAAGTGCGCGCCGCGACGACAGAGGACGTGTGGCGCTGTCCCGACGGGCGGGAAAACGAGGACGAGAAAACTTGGGAGGTGCAACAAAATGGCAGTGATGAAAAAGAAAGCGTTGTGGCGAGTTGGAGCGTTTGTCCTTCTAGGGGGGGTTTTTATGGCCACGACCGCTCGGGCCGCGACGACTCCTGACAGTCTGATCAAGGACTCCATTGACGTTATCAAAGCCATGATGCAGGAAAAAGACGTGAGCGACATGGCGGACGTCATTCGGGGCGCTCACGCCGTGGCTTTCATCCCCGCGATGTACAAGGCCGGGTTGATATTGGGCGGCGAGTACGGGGAGGGGCTCATTCTCCGCAAACAGAAGGGCAAATGGTACGGACCCAGCTTTTACAACCTGGCGGGCGGCTCCGTGGGGCTTCAACTTGGGGTGCAGAAAACGGCCTTCGTCTTGGTGGTGAACAACGAAAAAGGCGTCGAAGCCTTCTTGCGGAGCAAAACAAAACTGGGCGCGGACGCCACTGTGGCCGCCGGGCCAGTGGGACGGCGTGGAGACGCCGCGACGGACGCGCAGCTCAAGGCCTCCATCTATAGCTATTCTATGTCAAAAGGGCTGTTTGCGGGGGTTTCTCTGGATGGTTCCGTCCTGAGCATCAGCGTCAAGAGGAACAAGGAGTACTGGGGCAAATCCATAAGCGCGGACGACGCCCTGAAGACCGCCGCCACGGACAAGCGTATCCTTCCGTTGATCCAGGAGGTCGAGCGCATTTCCAAACAAAAAAAGTAAAATAAGCAACCGACGGGAACTTCACGAGGTGAGATCATGCAAACAGCGTTCATGGAGACGGTTCTCAAGAACACGCCGCTTTTGAAAATTCTCAGCGAGGAAGCCGCTCGTTTTTTGGAGGAAGATCCCTGTAACCTTATGGGGGAAGCCTGGGGTGGCGAGCGTATGTGGACGGCGCCACTGTTGGGGGTTGCGCGCGGAGATGACCTCATCTTCGAGAGCTTCAAGAACAGCGTGGACTCACGGCATTGGACGCCCGCGGAGGCCTTTGCCGCAGGCGGGTTCCAGGCCGGGGCGGAGGAGCTTTCCATCGTGTCCTGGGTCTTGCCTCACAACCCCGTCACGAAAAGCGACAACGCCCACCGGACGGACTTACCCTCCGAGCGGTGGGCCCGCTCTCGCATTTTCGGAGAGACCGCCAACAACAAACTGCGAGAGCACATGACGGCGTTCCTCCTGGACGCTGGGTATGAAGCCGTGGCTCCCACAAGCCTGACCATGTGGACGAGCTTGAAATCGGAACGATATGTTTTCGCGTCCACCTGGTCGGAACGTCACATAGCCCATGCCTGTGGGCTGGGAACGTTCGGGCTCTGCGACGGACTGATCACCCCCGCAGGCAAGGCGGTGCGCCTCGGCTCCGTAGTGTTGCGTGGGGAAGTCGAGCCAACTCCCAGACCCTACTCGCGTCATGACGAGTACTGTCCTTTCAAAAATGGCGGGGGCTGCGGCGCCTGCGTCCGGCGCTGTCCGGTTGGGGCGCTTTCCGAACGAGGCCACGACAAACGCCTCTGCAGCGCCTATCTGGACGAAAAAACCGCCCCCTACGTGGAGGAACACTATAACTTCAAAGGGTATGGCTGCGGGCTCTGCCAGACGGGCGTTCCCTGCGCTTCAGGAATTCCGCGTGGGTTTTAGAGCCATTAGCTCTCTTCCACGCAAAGTTTTTACCGTTTATATCCGACGTTTGGTCTCGCGTTTCTGCGCGCGATTATACAAACCGCTAGAGGAGGGCGCTTGGGGTTCCCCGTCCCAGGCGCTTTCTTTCATATTCACGCGTCCATCAGAGGTGAAGCGCACCCCTTCTTTTTCCAACAGCCGCCTCTGCACTCCCGGGCCAAACACGGACTCAGCGGTCAGAGAGCCGTCGCGGTAAACCACGCGGTGGCAGGGCAGGTCAAGTGGAGGGTGAAAAAGCGCGTAGCCCACAGCACGCGACGCCCTCCAGCTCCCCGCCCAGGAGGCCACCTGTCCGTAAGAGGCAACCTTTCCCTTTGGAATTCTCGCCACAATGGCGTACACCTTGTCGTAAAAGTTCATGCTTTCTCCCTCCATGGCTCTGTTTCACTCGGCAAGACGGGGGCGTTTTCATGATCGCTTTCCGCTTTTTCCTGTATAATATGGCGGATCGCGTAATAGCCTGTAAAAAGCTCATAACGACCGCATTTGTCCATAAAAGAGCCGACGGCTCTAACACACACGGGAGGTTTTGGGGATGGGAGAGGAGCGTTACCGTTTCACGTACCCGATCACGTGGGGAAGGATTCACCAGGACTGCAAGGTGCTGGCGGCGCGGCTGCACCAGGTGGGCAGCTGGAAGCGCGTTGTGGGCGTAGCGCGGGGCGGATTGATCCCCGCGGCGATCATCGCGCGGGAACTGAGCGTCAAACTGGTGGACACGGTGTGCATCGCCAGTTACACCTACAGAGCTCAGGGACAGGCCACCGTCCTCAAAGAGATTTGCTCCGAGGATGGTGGACAAGGCTGGCTCATCGTAGACGACCTAGTGGACACGGGAAAGACGGCGCGGGTGGTGCGCGGATTGCTTCCCAACGCCTACTTCGCCACGGTGTACTCCAAGCCCGAGGGACGCCCCTATGTGGACACCTACGTCATGGAGATGACTCAGGACACGTGGATTCTTTTCCCATGGGACGCGGAGTACGCCTACAGCAAGCCCCTGGTGGAAGACAGGTGATGGATCAGCCAGCGGGAGGCGATGGCCTGGAAACCCGGAGACGAGGAATGCCTTAGAGCCGTGGGCTCTTTTCTGCCCAAAGTTTTTGCCGTTTGTATTAGGTTTTTGGTCTCTTATTTTCGCGCGTGATTGTGCAACCCGCTATAAAGCGCGCCCAGGTTTCGCGGAGCGGCTCCTGGTGAACTTTGCCGACGTCAAAGCGTAACAGGGTGAACACCGTTTGCACGGCGAGTCCCACGCCCAGCGCCGCGAGTACCGTCCCAATCCCCGCATAGCCACCCAGGAGCCACCCCAGGAATAGCACCGTTCCCTCCACGCAGCAACGGCAGAAGCCCACGGGTTTCCCCGTGCGTTTCGCCATAATGACCATCAGGGAGTCCCTGGGGCCCGAGCCGTACCCCGCTCCTATGTAGAAAAAACTTCCCGCGGCGATGACAAAAAGCCCCCCGAACATCATGACGACGCCCGACATGAAACCCTCCATGACGGGGATCCGACCCCACCTCGTCAAAAGGTCAATGACCCCGCCCACAGCGATCATGTTACAAAGCGTGCCGAAGCCTACGTGTTCTTTCATCACCAGAAACGCCACGACTATAGCCACCGAGAGGACGATGTTGGCGGCGCCTATCGAGAGGCCTGTGTGCCGCCCCAGGCCCGCGTGGAAAACGTCCCAAGGGGAGTAGCCCAGGTTGGCGTGGATGGTCAGGACGACCCCCGCCCCATAAAGAAAAAGACCTAAGAAAAGCCGCGCGATCCTCAAAACCTCGCGGTACACGATTTACCGATTCCCCTTTGCGTAGGCCGCCATTGCCGCTGCGCCGGTCCAGAGCACGGACTCGTTCACGTCGAACCTGGCGTTGTGGTGGGGGTAGTTGCGTTCCGGGTCGTCGAACGTGGAGCAGTGGAAGAAAAAAGCGCCTGGCGTTTTCTCGAGGTAGAAGGCAAAGTCCTCAGCGCCCGTGGAGGGGAGCGCCAGTTCCTGAACCCAGTCCTTTCCAAAAGCGTCCACCAGAATGTCCCTCATCTTGTGAGCGCAGGCAGGGTCGTTGACCACAGGGGGGAGGTAGCCGATGAAGTCCACCGTCCCGCGGCCTCTCATGGATGAGGCGGTGTTTTCGACCGTGGCGCGGAGGCGCTCCCGCAAAAACTCGGCCAGTTTGGGGTCAAAGGCGCGCGTCATGCCCACCATTTCGCAGCTTCCGGCGATGACGTTACCCGCTTTACCCCCTGCTATAGAGCCAATGGTGAGCACCGCCGGGTCGAAGGGACTAATCTCGCGGCTGACAAGGGTCTGGAGCCGCACAATCGTCTCAGCGGCAATAACGATGGGGTCCACCGACAGGTTCGGTATGGCCCCGTGCCCGCCCTTGCCCTCGATCCCTATTTTGAAGGCGTTGGTGGAGGCCATCATTGGTCCCGCGCGCCACCCGATCTGCCCCGGCTTCAGGCTGCTCCAGAGATTCCCCGTGTGAAGACCGATGATCTCGTCCACGTGAGGGTTTTCGAGCGCTCCGCTCTCGATCATTGAGGTTGCCCCGGAGTCCACCTCCTCTGAGGGCTGGAAGATGAAGCGCACCGTCCCAGGCAGTTCATCGCGGGTCTCCGCCAGTAGCCGCGCGGCCCCAAGGAGCATCGCCGTGTGAGCGTCGTGACCGCAGGCGTGCATGGCCCCATTGGTGGACGCGAAGGGCAGGCCTGTTTCCTCCTGGACGGGCAGCGCGTCCATGTCCGCGCGCAGGGCCAGCGTTCTGCCCGGCTTTTTGCCCTTGAGCGTGGCATACACTCCGTGTCCCCGCCCCTGTGCGGACTTAACCTCATCCAGTCCCAGCCGCTCCAGCTCCCGAACAACAACGCTCTCCGTGAAGGGCAAGTCGTGCTCCAGTTCAGGGCGCGCGTGCAACTCGCGCCGCGTCTCCACGATGGCCCCATTGAGTTCTCTTGCCCGAGACTCCAAGTCCCTCATGCTTCGGTTTTCCATAGCCTCGACCTCTTTCTTGGGAAAATTTTTTCACCTCGCGCCTATGCCGGACACAAAAAACCACCGGTTTCCGGCCGGTGGTCACAAGGTTGATTGAAATGGTCGGGGCGAGAGGATTTGAACCTCCGACCTCCTGGTCCCGAACCAGACACGCTAACCAGTCTGCGCTACGCCCCGACAAACGAACGATATTCTAGCATCTACGCGAAATAGAGTCAAACCATTATCGCCCCCCAATGCGGGAAAAAAGAGGCTCTCTCGCGGAGAGGGTTGCGTCTATGGCGCTTTTCATAATCATACGCGGAAATAAGGGGTCAAAAACCGGATATAAACGGCAAAAACTTTGCGCAGAAAAAAGCGAACCGCTATAAGAGCGTGTCCTAAATCTTTTGCAAGTGAGATATACGGTTTTAAACAGAGGGGAGAGGAAGTATAGGAAGCGCTGATCAACTCTCCCCCCTATACAGAAATCCCTATAAGAGAGATAATTATAATGAATTGCATAATCATACGCGGAAATAAGAGGCCGAAAACCGGATGTAAACGGTAAAAACTTTGCGCGGAAAAGAACCAATGGCTCTAAGGATACGATAGAGCCAAGAGGCGTCCAAAATCCTGAGGAACAGAGAGGTTTCAGATGAAAGAGTATGAGATGAGACGCAAGGACAAGCAGGTGTCGGACCCGAAGTGGATGGAGGCGATCCTGAGACGGGGGCAGGTGATCAATCTGGGCCTGGCGGGGGAGGACGGTTGGCCCTATATTGTCCCGATGTGCTACGGCTACAGGGATGGAGCGATTTTCCTGCACGGCGCGCCCGTTGGGAGGAAGCACGACGTCCTGGCCGTCAACCCCAAGGTTTGCTTTCAAGTAACGCTGGACGCACAGGTCGCGTCGAACGAGCTCGCCGCAAAATTCACCATGAAGTACCGTAGCGTGATGGGCTTTGGACGTCTACGCACCCTGACGGACCCAGAGGAGAGGCGCGAGGCTTTGGACATCTTGATGGAGCACTACGGCGGCCCCCACGTGAGGTCGGAGGACGTGAACAGCCGTGTATGGGTGGCGCGTATCGACGTCGAGAGCGTCTCTGGGAAAAGCAGCGTCTACCCCCCAGAAAGCGCGGAAAGTCCCTGACATTGTGAAGAGCATTTTTCCCCAGCGTGTGGTCAAACCCCATTATTTACGTTATACTTGCCCAAAGTACTCATTGGGACTAGCGAAAAAGCGGCGCGCGAACTGAGGGAGGGCGTCTAGCCTTCCTTATTTACGTGATTTATTCGGGATACGTTATGGTACGTCTCGGGAGGGTATGTTATGAGAAACGCGATATTATGGATGATCGTTTCCTACTTCATCGGCTCCATCCCTACAGGTTACATCGCGGCCCGCCTGCTGAAGGGCATGGACATCCGCGAGGTGGGCTCTGGGGGGATAGGAGCCACGAATGTGCGGCGCGTGCTGGGTCAGGGCTGGGCCGTTTTCGTCTCGGTAGCCGATATGTTGAAAGGCGCGTTGCCTTTGCTGCTGGCGGGGGCCTCCACGAGCACCGCCCCTTGGTTCCTTTCCTTGGCGGGGGTTGCCGCGGTGATGGGGCATAACTACCCCGTATGGCTGAAGTTCAAAGGCGGTAAGGGCGTGGCGACCACCTACGGCGTGGTGTTCTTCCTGTGGCCTTACCGCTCCTTTGCCGTGACTCTTTTGAGCGGCGCTATCTGGTACGCTGTGATGACCACCTCGCGCTACGTCTCGCTGGCTTCAATGATCTCCCTCTTGGCTCTCCCCATGTTTTTCTGGATGCTCAGCGCGCCCTTTGCTTTTGTTCTGGCCGCGCTCTTCCTAGCCGTCATGGCGGTTTCCCGACACAGCTCCAACATTGCGCGTCTTTCCCGCGGAAAAGAAAACAAGGTGTGACCCTCCAGCCAAAGAGGCGTTTTTTTCGACTCACGTCGGAGTTTTTCTGAGTGTAATTTGATTTCTTGGGGGTATGTTGAATGTTGTACAGGAAAATGCCGCGCGTCAAGGAAGAGCTGTCCATCCTGGGCTTCGGGTGTATGAGGCTGCCCATGCGGGATGGGCGGATCGACGAGCTTACCGCCGTGCGGATGATGAGGACGGCTATCGACAACGGGATCAACTACATTGACACCGCGCGCCCCTACCATGGCGGCGCGAGCGAGCCTTTCGTAGGGCGGGCGTTGAAAGGCCTACGGGACAAGGTTCAACTGGCGACGAAGTTGCCGAGCTGGATGGTGAAAAAACGCGAAGACATGGATTTTCACCTGGATGAGCAGTTGTCCCAGCTCCAAACGGACCACATCGACTTTTACCTGTTGCACGCGCTTTCTACCCATCGGTGGGAGAATCTGCTGAAGCTGGACGTGATGGACTTCATGGAAAAGGCGCGGGCGGTGGGCAAGATACGCTACATCTGCTTTTCGTTTCACGATGGACTGGAGACCTTCAGGAAGATCGTGGACGCTTACGCCTGGGACATGTGTCAGATACAGCTCAACTTTCTGGACGATAACTTCCAGGCGGGGCTTGACGGCCTGCATTACGCGCGGGGAAAGGAAATCGGCGTGGTGGTGATGGAGCCCTTGAAGGGCGGGAACCTGTCTGTCCCTATTCCGGAAGACCTGAAGGAGACGGCTCAAGCTGCGGACTACGACAGGCCGAACTTGGCGGAATTGGCGCTCCGCTGGATCTGGCACCAACCGGAGGTGGGACTGCTCCTCAGCGGTATGAGCGCGCCAGAGCAAATGGATCAGAACATTGCCAGCGCCGCCAAGGGGCAGATGGGGAACCTGAATGCGAAAGAACTCGAACTGGTGAATACCACGAAGGCCCTTTTCACCAGCCGTATGCGAGTTCCCTGCACGGCCTGCGCCTACTGCAAACCGTGTCCGCAAGGGGTGGACATTTCTCAGTGCTTCTCGAATTTGAACAACGGAGCGATATCTGGGGACTGGGCGACGCAGAAAGCCAGCTACCACTACATGCTCGCTGACGACCGGGAGGGCGGCAAGGCCAGCGCTTGCGTGGAGTGCGGCGTGTGCGAGCCCAAGTGTCCACAGAACATTCCTATTCGGGAGAAACTGAAAGAGGTCGTCGTCGCCTTCGAAACCGCATAGCGGCCTTACGCGTAGCGGCGCTAATAAACGAACTCTCGCGCAAAGAAGCGCACGTACCTTTTTGTATGCGCGCTTTTTTGCGTGCCCAGCATGGGCGATAACTTGGAGGTGAAAGTCCTTTACAGGCTTGGCGGTAGGAACTGTTAGCTGAAGACAAGGGTGTCCGCCGCGAGGTGGAATCTGAAGGAAGTCGAGGCAAAGTCCGGACCAATGAACAGAAAGCGCATATAAGGCCATGTGAAGCGAACGAGCTTGCAAAACAAAGTGAAGTCCAATACTGCCCGAACTTCATGGGGTAAACGCGCTGGTCACGCGGGATGAAGGTTATCGTTCTTACCTAGGGAGGTCTTGCGAGGGTCGCTGGCGAGAGGGATGGATAGGCATCCCTCAGCGACAAACTATACATTATAGTGTATTGCAAAAATGTAAATAAATATAGATAATATAAGTAATAAAGCTATATTTTAAAATTTTCAAGAAAGAGTGATTCGAGCGTCAGAACGTGGGGAAAGCCTTTATCAATAGCGCAACGCCTGGAGGTGAGTTTTCGATGGGTGTACAGCCTATTGAAACGCTGCCAAACAACTGGAAAATATGAGACTTTACCACAAAATAGGTTTATATAAGTAAAGTGAAAAAGCGAAATGAAGAAGCGCTTTTTGAAGCAATTGGAGCAGCGTTGAGAACGGTTACCGCACGAGATGCTCAAGGCTGGTTTGAGTACTGTGGCTATTAATCATATTTGTGGCGGTTTGCATAATCAGCACTGGATAGGGGTTAGTGGGTTGACTTTTTCCCTTTGATATATACAATAGGGGGGTATCCTATTAAGATAAGGGGGAGTTGCAGTGATCCAGTGCATGAACGTGGAGGCGACGGTACGTAGGCTGAAGCGCATTGAAGGGCAGGTGCGGGGCGTGATGAAGATGGTGGAGGAGGACAAGCCCTGCGAGGACATTCTGATCCAGATTGGCTCGATCAAGGCCGCCTTGCACAAGGTAGGTCAGTGCATTTTAGAAGAGCACCTGCACCACTGCGTGCTAGACGGCATACAAAAGGGCAACGGTGACGAGGTGCTCGACAAGTTGTCGGGAGCTCTCGAGCAGTTTTCCAGGCTGGTCTAGCCATGAGTACCGTTATGAAAAACCTCACAAAACACCTGAAAGGAGAAAGCCGTTCCCCGTCCTCAGGTCCGAAATACCCCCAGGGGGATTGCTGTGTTTCCAGAGGAAACCGCGCTTCCTGCCGCGACGAAGACGATGGGTCTAGCCGGATGGACGCCGTCCTGTTGGTTTTGGGGGGGATGGCGCTGGCAGCGGGGCTGTCGCTGGGCGAGCGGCTTTCTCCTTGGCAAAGCTGGTTGCTCTATGGCGCGCCTTACCTGGTCTGCGGCTATCCCGTGTTGGCCGCGGCATGGACCAGCGTTCGCCGGAGGCGCTTCTTCGACGAGTTCACGCTGATGGGTGGAGCAACGTTCGCGGCCTTAATCTTAGGAGAGCCTGCCGAGGCGCTGGGCGTCATGATCTTCTATCGGGTTGGCGAAATGTTCCAGGACTACGCGGCGGGCAAGTCGCGGGGCTCCATCAGAAGTCTACTGGAAGTAAAGCCAGCGGTGGCAAGGATTTTAAAGGAGGGCGGCTTTGCCCTGGCCGCGCCAGAGGACGTGGAAAAGGGCATGAGGGTGCTGGTGAAGCCGGGCGAGAAAATTCCCGTTGACGGTTTGGTGGTTGAGGGCGAGTCACGGGTGGACACCTCTCCTATTACGGGTGAACCTGTGCCAGTACGCGCGCGGTTGGGAACGCAGGTCTTTGGCGGCACGGTCAGCCTGGACGGCTCCCTCACCGTGGAGGCGTCCGGGCCCTTCGCAGACTCCAACATCGCTCGCGTGATGGGGATGGTCGAGAACGCCGTCGCGCGCAAGTCTCCCACGGAGCGGTTCATCTCCCGCTTCGCGGCCCTGTACACCCCGGCCATGTTCGGCATCGCCCTCCTGACAGCGGCGGTTCCGCCTCTCTTCGCCGGCGAGCCGTGGCGCGATTGGGTTTACCGTTCGCTGGTGATCTTGATGATCTCCTGTCCTTGCGCCTTGGTGGTCTCCATCCCCTTGGGCTACTTCGGCGGAATCGGGGCCGCGTCGAGGAGAGGAATTTTGGTCAAAGGCGGTGGGGTTCTAGACGCCATAAACGAGGTTTCAGTGGTCGCCTTCGACAAGACGGGGACCCTCACGCGCGGCGTATTCGAGGTGACGGCCCTTCATTCCGCGCTGGGGGTGGAGGAGGAAGAACTAAAACAGGCCGCCTGGGTTGCCGAATCGCTCTCCAACCACCCTGTGGCGCGCTCCATCCAAAAGGCCTTCGGTGGAGAGGAGGCGAGCCCAGCTGGGGCCGTCTCCCGCGAAACTGCGGGTAAGGGGGTTGTCACCACATACGAGGGCGTGGAGTACGCCGCGGGCAATGAAGCCCTAATGAGGGACCTGGGAGTTTCGAGCGCGGAATCGGGTGACTCCGGCGGGACGGTGGTCTGGGTAGCGCGCGCCGGGCGTTTTCTGGGAAGCGTCGTTGTCTCCGACGTGTTGAAGGACGACGCGGCGAAGGCCGTCGCCCGACTGAAAGAACGCGGGGTCAAAAGCTACATGCTGACAGGAGACCGGGAGGAAGGAGCCGCCTGGGTGGCGCGGGAGCTGGCCCTTGACGGGTACCGTTCCAGTCTGCTTCCTGGCATGAAGGTGACGGCGCTGGAGGAGCTGGCTGGAAGCAGCGCGAAGGCCGCGTTCGTGGGCGATGGGGTGAATGACGCCCCGCTCCTGGCCGGAGCTCACGTGGGCGTGGCTATGGGGGGGCTGGGCTCGGAGGCGGCCATCGAGGTGGCGGACGCCGTGGTGTTGAACGACGCCCCGTCTCGGGTGGCGGATCTTATGGACATCGCGCGGCGCACGCGGCGGATCGTGCGGGAAAACATCACAATGGCGCTGGCGGCGAAGGCTGTCTTCATGGCGCTGGGGGTGGTGGGGCTCGCGGGGCTCTGGGAGGCAGTGTTTGCTGACGTGGGCGTGGCCCTCCTGGCCATCCTGAACGCCGCCCGCGCGGGGGACAGGTGAAAGAGCGGAGTGAAGAAGCGCTTTTTGAAGCAAATAGTATATCTCACTTGAAAGATATTTTTATTTTAGACACGCTCTAAGTAGTTATGACAAAAAACTCAATTTATCCGATTTTCAGAGGTCCATTATAAAGTACTCTGCTATAATGTGGCGAAATGGACTTAAAGAAAAAAAGTATCTGAATGAACGAGGAGAGGATTATTTATGGGAGCGAAAAAAGGGATGTTTGTCGCGGTGTTTTTGCTGGCGCTCGCGTTTTGCGCGGCGTTGGGTCGGGCGGAAGCGGCGGAGTACTTCCCGGAATTTTCCTCACAAACCCTTGACGGAAAGAACGTAACCAACGCCGTATTCTCCGGCAAAAAGCTCACTATGGTCAACATATGGGCAACCTGGTGCCCTCCCTGTGTCAAAGAGATGCCGGATTTAGGACGACTGGGAGCTTCCATGCCTAAGGGAACCCAATTGATAGGCCTTCTTCTGGACGCCGACGATTCTGGGGCAATTCAAAAGGCCAAAACCATCCTGTCCAAAGCCAAGGCTGATTTTCTTCAAATCCGTCCCAGCAAGGAAATGAGTTCTTACCTGAACACGGTACAGGCCATTCCCACCAGCATTTTCGTGGACTCCGAGGGTCGGATCGTCGGAGAGCCCCTGGTGGGAGCGCGCACCGAGAAAGCGTACCGCGCGGAGATCGAAAAAGCCCTCAAACAGCTTCAGTAGGGAACATGCCGGAGAAATGGCGGGGCGCGTTGGGCGGCGCGTTGCTTTTGTTGGCTATCGCCTTTGTTTTGACTGGACTGGCTCGGGGCGAGCCCCAAATCGTTTTCATCAAAGCCGTCCGCATCTGCTTGGAGTGCATTGGCATCGGGTGAAAGGCAATGCGCAAAGTCGTACAGTGGCTGACGCTTTTCTTCTGTAACGCCAACCTTTCTGGTTTTCTGAGCGGGCGCATATACAGAGGGTGGGCAAAGACTATCTGTGTCCCAGGGCTGAATTGTTACTCCTGTCCTGGAGCTGTGGCTTCTTGTCCTTTGGGGGCTTTGCAGGCCGTGCTGGGGGCCGCCGAGTACCGATTTAGCTTTTACGTAACGGGTCTTCTGCTGGGGTTTGGCGCGCTGTTCGGGCGATTCGTCTGCGGCTTCCTTTGTCCCTTCGGGCTGCTTCAGGAGCTTTTGCGCAAAATTCCGTTTTACCGCGTGAAAAAGCTGTGGAGGGGTTTTTTGTACCTTAAGTACGTCCTGCTGGCGGCGCTGGTGGTGGGAGTACCCCTGCTGGCGCGGAACTACGCGGATTTAGGAGACCCGGCCTTCTGCAAGTACGTCTGTCCCGCCGGCACTCTAACGGCGGGGCTTCCGCTTTTGGCCTCAAACCCGTCCCTCCGGGGGGCGGCGGGTGGGCTTTTTGCCCTGAAGCTGGTGATCGCCGCCGCGGTTGTTGTTGGTTGCATGGCGGTTTGCCGTTTTTTCTGCAAGGTCCTTTGCCCGTTAGGGGCCTTTTATGGACTTTTCAACAAAGTAGCCCTCTATCGGATTCGACTGGAGGAAAAAAACTGCACTCACTGCGGCGCTTGTTCCAAGGTCTGCAAAATGGCGATATACCCCTCTCTTGAGCCGAACAGCCCGGAGTGCGTCCGTTGTGGAGACTGCGTGAGGGCCTGCCGTTTCGCCGCGCTCGAAGTGGGCTTTTGCTGCTCTCGTACAGCGAAAGAGAACGTTTCCGCTTGAAAAAGGAAAGATAAAAAGTAGAAGGTGAAGGCTTGAAGAAAAACGAAAAGCAAGGAGGGAAGAAATACTACCGCCCTCTATGGTGGTTTCTGTTGCTGGCGCTTTTGGTCGCTGGAATACCTTTCATGTTGTCATGGTTTGTGTTTGCGCCCTCGGCGCGACTCACACACACGCCAACGATTTTGGGTCTATTCTTCGAAGACGTGATCTTGACGACATCGGACAATGTGCGGCTTCATGGATGGTACGTTCCCGCGGAGAACGCCCGCGCCACACTGCTCTTTTTCCACGGGAACGCGGGTAACATCTCGAATCGCCTGAACTCCATCAAGATTTTTCACGACCTGGGGCTTTCCGTTTTTATCTTCGACTACAGAGGCTACGGGCAGAGCGAAGGAAGTCCATCGATCGAGGGCACGGCCTTGGACGCTAGCGCTGCCTGGCGGTGGCTGACGGAGGAGAAGAAAGTCCCCGCTGGGAAGATCGTCGTGTTTGGGCGTTCCCTGGGGGGCGCGATTGCCATGGAGCTGATGCGTGGCGAAGTTCCAGGCTCTTTGATCCTAGAGTCCACGTTTTCCTCTCTGGCTGAAATCGTTCGCCTTCCCTTTCTGTTTCCCCTGGCGCGGCTCGTGACCGGCGACGCTTGGAACTCAGCCGAGGTCGCCCGCGCCTTGACCGTCCCCGCGCTGTGCATTCATAGTTTGGATGATGAGATCGTGCCCTACCGAACAGGGAGGCGGCTTTACGACGCTATAGCGAGCGAAAAGACGTTTCTAGAAATTCACGGTGGCCACAACGAGGGCTTCCTGGACTCCATAGACGCCTACGTGCCCGCGCTGGACGCCTTTTTGACGAAGCGCTTCGGAGAATGGGCGCCCCGCTTCCCGCGTGATAAAGCTCAAACAGAGGCGTCAGCGGAAATCACGGGCTACGAGGTCTTGCCCCTTGCGGCGGGCCCAGTTTAGTACCTCCAGCGCCTCGTCCAGGGAGTGTGGGCACTTGTCTCCATAGGACTCCATCGTCGCTTCCACGACCTCTGGAATGGCCATAAAGGGAATCTCTCCTTTCAGGAAGCAGTTTACCGCCGTCTCGTCAGCGCCCACCAGAAGCGCCGGATAGGCTCCGCCCAGGGTCGCCGCCTCCTTGGCCAGGCGCAGTGCCGGGAAGCGCTCCTCGTCCGCCAAGTCGAAGACGACGCGCCGCGTGGGAAGTTCCGGGCGCGGAAAGTTAGGTTGCGGCGGCAGGCGTTCCGGCCAGAAAAGACAGGATGCTGCGGGAAGCCGCATGTCTGGAGCGCCCGCTAGCATTTTCACGCTCCCGTCCTCGAACTCCGCCAACCCATGAACAAAGGAACCAGGCGAGACCAAGGCCTCCACCTGATGAGCCCCCAGTCCGAACAAAAACATCGCTTCGATCAGCTCAATGCCCTTGTTCATCAGGGTGGCGCTGTCAACGGTGATCTTTGCTCCCATACTCCACACGGGGTGCTTCAGGGCCATCTCCGGCGTAACGTTCTTCAGTTCCTCAGGCCCCCAGTCCCGAAACGGGCCGCCTGATGCTGTAAGGTAGATTTTCCGCGGCTTTTCCGTCTCCCCATGGAGGCATTGCCATATCGCGTTGTGCTCGCTGTCCAGCGGGCGAAGCTGGTCACGCGCCCGTACCAGGGGCATGACCCACGGCCCGCCCACCACCACGCTCTCCTTGTTCGCCAGCGAGACCTCTTTTCCGGCCCGCAGGGCATCCTGAAGCGCGCCAATCGCCGCCGTGCCGGACGAGGCAAAAACCACGTGGTCGATACTAGGGGTTAGGGCGATCTCCGAGAGCCCCGAAATACCGCGGAGTACCGCGGCTCTTCCCGAAAGTTTTTCCGAAAGGACCTCGGCGGCTTTTTCATCCGCGAGGCAGAGAAACGGTGTCCCGAATTCGGTACCCAAACGCGCCAGGCCTTCCACGTCTCGCCCCGCGGCCAAGGCGGCCACCTCCAATCGGTCGCCGTGGGCGCGGCAGACGTCCAGCACCGACGAGCCCACACTTCCTGTCGCCCCGATAAGCGCTACGCGCTTTTTGGCTACGCGCGCTCCTCCGTTCTCCCTCATGTTAGGAGCACCCCAAAAAGCAAGTAGGTTAGAAGTCCGTTGATGAGGACGCTATCGAAGCGATCAAGTATCCCCCCGTGTCCAGGGATCAGCCTGCCAGAGTCCTTCACCCCGACTTCCCGCTTGATCAGGGACTCAGCCAAGTCGCCGAACTGTCCAGCGAAGCCACAAATCAACCCTATCAGGAACAGAGGGAAGGGCGGGCGTCCCCAAATGTAGATGATGAGCGCGATGCTCAACACGCTGCCAAGAGCGCCGCCAATAAAGCCCTCCCACGTCTTTTTAGGGCTGATGTTCTCGCAGAGGGACGTCCTGCCCCACCAGGCGCCTACCAGATAGGCCGTCACGTCGCAGCTCCAGGTACAAATGAAAAGGGAGGCCAGAAGAAGTCGCCCCGTCGGCATATTGCTCAGTGATATCAAGCAAGTCCACGGCACGACGATGAAAAGAATCCCCGAAAGCGTTCCCCCCATGTTCCAGATGGCGAAACTAGTGCCCCACATCTGGCGGCGAACGATTTCGAGCATTAGAATCGAGTAGACCGTCAGGGAAAGGATCAGCGCGATGACCCTCGCCCCGTTCCCCAAGGAAAGGAGCACGGCCAGGGCGGAGAGGTAACCAATCCCCCGCGAGAGTCGAAACTGGGGCGCCAGCAGGCGGTAGTACTCCACCAGAGACAGGAGCGCCAGCGTCGTTGCCATCAGCGCCCACAACCAGCCTCCTTTGTAGATGCCGAACGAGATGCCCAGGACGACCACCGAACCGCTGACGGTGCGCAAAACCAGGTTTTTCTTACGCGCCGGTTCCGTCATGGGATATTTCCGCTCCTTCCTGCCTGTACTGTTCCATTCGCTCTTTGAGGGCCTGGATGTCCCCCCAGGTCTGGTCTTTGGGACTGCCTTTCCTCCGGGACTCGTCGCGCAGGAGATAACTGGGATGGTACATTGGGAAAACCTCGATCCCGCGCCATTCGAACCAGCGTCCTCGGAGCGCCGTTATCCCCTCCGTCGTCTTCAAAATCCACTTCGTCGGCGTGTTACCCAGGCAGACGACGATCTTTGGCCTCAGTAGAAGGATCTGCGCCTCCAGGAAGTCTCCGCACATCATCATCTCCTCCAGTGTTGGGGCGCGGTTGCCGGGTGGGCGGCACTTCACCACGTTGGTGATAAAGACGTCTTCCCTCGATATACCGCCCGCGGTAAGGATTTTCGTCAAAAGCTGCCCCGACCTGCCCACAAAGGCGAGGCCTTGCTTGTCCTCGTCCTCGCCAGGTCCCTCGCCCACGAACACCAGGGGCGTGACCATGGAGCCCTGCCCAAACACAACGCTCTTGCGCGTGGTGGCAAGCCCGCACCGCGTGCAGGTACGAACACGCTCCCTCAATTCCGCCCAGGCGGCGGCCCGTTTCGTTTCTTTGCTATGCGAGCTTTCCATCTGAGTGTTTTCTATCCGCGTGCTTTCCATCTACAAGACGACCTCGTTAATACTGATGTTGACTCGTTTGACATCCATCCCCGTGAAGAAACTCAAGCCCACGTTCAACCTTTTTTGAAGGAGTCGAGCCACGTAGAGCGCGTTGGCGTTCCCCACCCGGATATCCACCACCAGGCTGATGTTTAGGCCGTCCCCATCCGGCAACACGTTGATCTCCCGCGCCTGCTGAACATAGCCTCCCGGCGCTATTAGACGGCGGACCATATCCCGGACAGCCTCCGGATCGATCGTCACCTGGCCATCGAAGCTGAAGGGCGGCTTCACCACCGTGCGGGTCTCATCCAGCCTGTCTTTCTTGAAAAGGTCCTTCAGCTGATCGACGAGTTTTCCCGCGAAGTTGCGCTGTATCTGAGTGCGAGAAACGGGAACCACATGCTGTCTTTTCTCGCGCCGCTCCTTCAATGCGTTATTGATCTCCTCGCGGGAAGCGACCTCAGCAATATCCACCACCTTTTCGGGCCGCGACAGCCCCAACCGCTCCACGATTTTCCCCATCATGGAGTCCGATGTGGCAATGATCAACACCTTACAGGGCGCGTGAGCGCTCAAAAAGCCCACCACCTCCTGTCGGTGCCGCGGGTCTTCAAAAAGCGCCCGGCGTATGGCCCGTACCAAGTTCTTCTCGGACTTGGCGCTCTTGCCCGCCATGATTCGTCCCTTGGACACCAACAAGCCGTCATCAATGACAAAATCGATCCCATACTGGCGCGCTACCTGCGAGGCCCTCTGACTCTTACCCGTCCCCGCCGCGCCCACGAACGCCACCACCCCTACCTGCGAGAGAGGGAACTCCTTTTTCTGGGTTGCCGCCTTCGCGCTCGTTCTCGTCGTCCTCATTCCCTTTTTCCATCAGCGCTCCCCTGCGCCGGCCTCAAAAATCACGTCGGCCCCCAGGGTCCGTAACTTCGCGTCAATGGACTCATAGCCACGCAGGACGTGCTCCATGTTCTCCACGCGGGTCTCGTTTTCCGCCGCCAGCCCCGCCAGTATCAGGGCCGCTCCCGCGCGGAGGTCAGTAGCCTTGACCGAGGCCCCTCCTAACTTCTCCACCCCTTTAATGACGGCGGTGTCTCCTTTAATTTCGATGTCCGCCCCCATACGGTTGAGTTCCGCGGCGTATAGGAATCGCGCCTGGAAGACGCTTTCCTCCACCAGGCTTACCCCGCCCGAAAGCGTCAGAGCCGCGGCCATTTGAGGCTGAAGGTCCGTGGGAAAGCCTGGAAATGGCATGGTCTTTACTGAAAGGGGTTTTAGTCTTTTGACGGGATAGACGGTGACGGACTTCTCCCCTGTCGCCGCGTCCTTTTCCACCGAAAAGGACGCCCCGGCCTCCTCTAGCTTCGCCAGGAGAGCGTCGATGTGTTGGGGCGCCACGTCCTCCACCGTGACCTGCCCGCCCGTCATGACGCCCGCCAGAAGGTAGGTGCAGGCCTCTATTCTGTCGGGTATGACGCGCCCCGCGCAGTTTTGGAGTTCCGCCGAACTTCTGACGCGGATGCAGCCCGTGCCCTCGGCGTCTATCTGAACGCCCATAGCCCGCAAGGTCTCGGCCAGGTTTTCGATCTCTGGCTCCCGGGCGGTGTTTTCCACAATGGTCTCGCCTTTGGCGAAGGCCGCGGCCATCATCAAGTTCTCCGTCGCGCCCACTGAAGGGAAGTCCAGGTATATCCGGCGTCCCCAGAGCTGTTCCGCCTGAGCGTAGACGAAGCCGTTTCGTATCTCCACCTTGGCCCCCATCTGTATCAGGCCCTTCAGGTGAAGGTCGATAGGACGGCTTCCTATAGAACACCCGCCCGGCAGCGGGAGCACGGCGCGGCCACACCGGGCCAGCAACGGACCCAGCACCAGGGACGACGCCCGCATCATGCGCACCAGGGACTCCGGGGCCTCCCAGGAGATCTCTTTGGGCACATCGAAGAAGACTCTGCTTCCCTCCCGTCTGGTGGAGACGCCTAGGGCCTCCAGTAAAGCGATCATCGTCTCCACGTCCTGCAAACTGGGAACGTTGTCCAATACCATCCTCTGCTCCCTCAAGAGCAGGCAGGAAGCCATTACCGGCAAAGCCGCGTTCTTGGCTCCCTGAGTTCGCACTTTCCCTTTGAGCGGTTTTCCGCCCTTGATCCTCATGCAGTCCATGTTATCCCGCCCATATCGCCTTACACCTCAGTGAAGTGATTTTTTATAATAGCTACGATCCGCGCTGTGGCGTTTCCGTCGCCGAAGGGGCAGGTACGCTCCGCGAAGGACCCCCGGTAGGCCGCGTCCTCTAAGAGACGGTTCGCCTCCCGCTCGATGCGACCCCGGTTAGCGCCCACCAGCACGCCAGTTCCTAAATCCAAGGCCTCTGGGCGCTCGGAAACCTCCCGAAGGATCAGGAGCGGCTTTTTGAGCGCGGAAGCCTCCTCCTGCACGCCGCCGCTGTCGCTCATGATGAAGACGCTACGATTCATGGCCGCCACGAAATCGGGGTAGTCTAGGGGCTCCGTGAACGCCACGCGAGGGCGGCCTCCCAAGGCCTTGGTTATTGTGTCACGTACTTGAGGGTTTTTGTGAAGTGGGATGAGGAAATGGAGCCCAACGTGTCTTTCCAAAAGGTCTCTCACGGCCGCGCAAATCTCCTCCAACGGCTTTCCCCAAGATTCCCGCCTGTGAGCGGTCAGGAGCACCAAAGGCGCGCCTTCCTCCAGGCGCTCCGACTTATCCGCGCGCGCCAGAGTCCAAAAAAGAGCGTCAATGACCGTGTTTCCCGTCACGAAAACCCCCTTCCCGCCGATGCCCTCCGCTTGCAGGTTCTCCGCCGCCAACGGGGTCGGCGCGAAGTGGAACGAGGCGAGACGATCGGTGAGCGCCCGGTTTGCCTCCTCTGGAAAGGGACGGGACATGTCGTGACTTCGTAGTCCCGCCTCCACGTGTCCCACAGGGGTTTTCCTGTAAAAGCCAGCCAGGGCGGCGGCCAGGGCCGTCGTCGTGTCCCCGTGCACCAACAGCAGGTCTTGGGGGTTCGCGTCCAGCCAGTCTCCCACGCCCTCCAACACGGCGACGGTGATGTGATCCAGTGTTTGCCGCTCCCGCATGACGCTCAAGTTGGCGTCAGGCTCGACGCCGAAGTGAGCCAACGCCTGGATCAGCATATCCGCGTGCTGCCCACTGGCCAGCAGTCGCGCTTCGAAGGCGGGATCCCGCCTCAGCGCCAGCGTCAACGGCGCCATTTTGATGGCCTCTGGTCGCGTCCCCACCACGCAGGCGACCCTGATTTTCCCTCCCTGGCGCGTCACAGGCGCGACCCCGTCTTCACCAGAACCTCCAGCCTGGCGTAGACGATTGCCCCGCCGGCGAGAAAAAGCGCGTGCAACAAAATCAAGCAGGCCACAGCCCAGAACGGGGAGCGCGTTAGCTCCATGAGTCGGTGGTGGAGGTGTCCCCGGTCAGGGTAAAAGGGAGATTTTCCATTTATAATTCTTCTGCTGAACGCCGCTAGGGTATCAAGGACAGGAACGCCCCCAAACGCCAGAAGCAGGAGGATGAGCTCGTGGAGCCCTACCTTGGCCAGAACTGGCGCCGCGACGGAGACGAAGTGCGTGGCGAACAGAAAGCCCAGAAGGGTGCTCCCTCCGTCGCCCAAGAAGGTCTGGGCCATTGGGAAGTTCCAGCACAGCACCCCCAGGGCTATGGAGGCTCCAGCAACGCCGAAGGAGACGTCCCCCACCAGGCAGAGGGTCGCCGCCGAGGAGATGAAGATAGAGATGCAGAGGCCGTTGACTCCGTCAATGAGGTTGTAGGCGCTAGTAGCGCCTGCTATCCAGAAGAAACATAGGGTGCGACTGAAAAACGGCATGGGCAAGGGCGCAACGACCAGGTATGCGGCATAGAGGTGCGCCGCCAGGCGCAGAAAGGGACTCAAAGACCTCATGTCGTCCATATAGCCGCAGAAGAAAACCAGCGTTGCGGCCGTAGCGCTGTAACGGAGCGCTTCAAAGTCGGAAACGGCGTACAGCGTCCAAAGGAGATAACCTGCCCACAGGGCGAGGCCAGCGCCCCTGGGGGTGAGGTTTTTGTGTATCTTTCGCGGATCCGGATGATCCATGATCTGGTAGTCACGGGCGAGTCGGATAGCGATGGGTGTCACGAACCCGCCCCAGAAAAAGCCGAAAAGCCCCGTCAAAGCTAGCTGAACGTTCATAGGATCGACCTACTTCGAGCCGAAAAGCCGGTCTCCAGCGTCTCCAAGGCCCGGCACGATGTAGCCGTGGTCGTCCAGGCAGGGGTCAAGCGCGGCGATAAATATCCCCACGTCGGGGTGCGCCTCGTGAACCCTCTTTACCCCCTCGGGAGCCGCCACCAAGCAGACCAGAGAGATCTTCCGCCCACCCCGCGCTTTGATCAAGGAAAGGGCCGCCACGGCCGTCCCTCCCGTGGCCAGCATCGGATCCGCGACGAATATCTCGCGTTCTTGAATGTCCTGGGGCAATTTACAGTAGTACTCCACGGGCTCCAGAGTGTTGGGGTCCCGGTAGAGGCCGATGTGCCCCACTTTGGCGTTGGGGATGAGGCTTAAAATGCCGTTCACCATCCCCAGCCCCGCGCGCAACACAGGGACGACGGCCAGTTTTTTGCCCGCCAGGGTACGGGCCGCCGCGGAAGCCATGGGCGTCTCCACCCGTGTTTCCGACAGGGGCAGGTTCCTGGTGATCTCATAAACCATGAGACCCGCTACTTCTTCAACCAGCTCCCGGAACTCCTTGACGCTGGTGTTTTTGTCGCGGATGATGGTCATTTTGTGATGTACCAAAGGATGGTTGAAGATGACGACCCCGCCCGAAGAAAACGTGACCGCCTCCGCCGCCGCGATTTTGTTGACGCGCGCCAGGTGGCGTCCGCCCTCAAAAGACGCGCCATGCCAGGCGTCCAGCACGGCAAGGGCCCGGTCTGGGGAGAGAAAGCGCCCTCCCAAGCAGAGGATGTTCAGGTTGTTATGAGCTTTGGCTAGCCGCGCGGTCTCAGCGTCGAAACACGAGGCGGCCCGCACGCCCTTCACCTTGTTGGCGGCTAGGGCCATACCTATACCCGTCCCACACATGAGGACACCCGCGTCCGCCTGTCCCTCCGAAACGGCCGCCGCGGCCCTCAGCGCCACGTCCGGGTAATCCGCTGGTTCCGCCGTGGATACTCCGCAGTCCAGCACCGTTGCCTTACTCTCAAAATACCCCAGCACCACGGACCTCAAAACAAACCCAGCATGGTCGCATCCCACCGCAACGATCATTCCCCACGCACCTCCCTAAATCTCTTTAAATCATATCACCAACCGACTCATCACGGGTTCATGAAATTGAAAATCGGATTCGTCTGTGAAAACGTCGTCACTCGAACATGAAAACCTCGCCGCTGGGACGAAAGGGAAGGCGCGCGCCCTTGGGGATCATGATGGCGTGTTCACGCCTCACGGTGAAGGAATCGCACTCCGCGTCGGTGATGATCAGGATGGGGCCGTCCTTGGGAAAGTCCTTCGCTCGCTCAAGGAAATCGATCCCCGGCTGCAGCGCCGTGCCGCCGCGCCCCCGGACGCGGACGTTTCCCAGGATAGCGTCAGGAGCCATGTAGCCCGCGTCGTAGGCCGCGGCGTCGCAGAAGACCACCCGGGCGAAGGGCACGTCCCGACTGTCGGCGTAACTCGCCACAGCCCCTAGCGCCACGGCCAGCATGTAGCGGTCCATGGAGCCAGAGGTATCGAGCACTACCCCGAAGGTGCGCCCGTCTAGGTCCACGGCGTCCGACACGGCGCGGGGCCGGGGGATGTCCGGCGTGCTGGCCTGTCTGCGGCTGAGTCGGGCGTAGGTTCTCTTTTTTTCCAGCGGCGCGAAAAAACGGTCAAACCAGTGGGCAAGTTCCACGTCCCAGGGAATGGGCGCGCGCCAGAGGGCGCGGATTTCCTCCTCCAACCCCTCGGGCAGAAGTCCCCGTGAGGACTTGTGGTACTCCAGTCCATCGTTGAGGACCCGGCGATAAAAGTCGTCCAGTCCCACCGGGGCCTTGTAAAAGCGCGCCTCTCCCTCCCCCAGCATGTCCGACAACCCCACTCCCCGCAGGGTAGCCAGCTTCCTAAATCGGCGGATGTCCCGGACGATCCTGTCGTAGACCTGTTCGGCGGACACGCCCTTAAAGTCGTTGTCAAACAGGGTGTCGATGTTGGGCAGACGCCCAACCCCCATTTCCACTAGCCAGCCGTTGATGACGTAGTCGCAGGCCACATTCCACAGGTATGGGTCACGGCCCTGACAACGGCTCTGGTGACGCAGCCCCACGTGCAAAAGCTCGTGGGCCATGACGAAACGGTACTCTTCCTCCGTCAGTCCCCTGCCGGGGTTGAAGTAAATTGTGCACAGGCTTTCGCTGACGGCGGCCACGGAAATTTCCTCTCTCATGCAGACGCCGGGGTCCTCCAGAATCTTAAAAGATGCGGCCAGGGCCCCAAGCAGAGGGTAACAGTTGATGAACCAGCGGCGGGCCTTCTCCGCCGGGCTCGTTTTCTTGTACGATAGATCATTGATGTCCTCAAGATAACCCGCCGCCACGCCCACGGCAGCGCTCACCGCGTCGGAAAGCGCTTCCTCGAAGAGCTTAGTGAACATACGTTGAGAATCCCCTCGCGAGGAGACCTCTATGTCCGTGTAGCCAGCCCCGACGGAAAAGCCCCTGTGGGTCTCGTCCAGCTCCAAAGACATCAGTTTGCGGTACAGCTCCTCCTCGGAAACAGGCGGGAGGGGGAACTCTTTGTTCACGAACTCGGGGGGCTTGAAAAGCTTCACGTCTTTGAGGAAGCGGGTGACGTACATGTCGCAGGCCACGTTCCACTTGACGGGGTCCGCCTTATCACTCTTGAAGTGCCATAGAGCGTAGTGCAGCAGTCCATGGGCCAGCACGTAGGCCCACTCCTCCGAGGCGAGGCGCTTTGAGCGATTCACGTACATCACGCAACCGGAGCAACAATGGGCGAATTTCTGAGTCTCCCTGATGGCGGCGTCCTGGGCGTTGACGTGGACGTGGCGTAACAGGGGGGCGAAGATGGGATTCGCTATCACCAAGTTGTATCCCGCCTGAAACTGCTCAAGCCAAATGTCTAGTTTATTCTGTTTAGCCATTTTTTTGTACCTTCTGCACCAAGCGGGGCAGGTCGCGGACGATCTCCACCATGAAGTAGCCAGGCAAGTTTTCCCCGTCGTCGGCGACCACCATCTGGGCGATCTCGAAGCTGATAGCGGCCAGCTCCTTGATTCGCGCCTTGGCGGCGAAGATCAGCTCCTTCTCCCTCGCGCCAGCGTGTTCCTTTTCATCGGGCAGGTTTTTCAGCAGGTGGGCGCGGAAGCTTTGGGCCAGGAAGTAGAGGACGTCCCGCTCCTCCGGCTTGTCGGGCCAGCGTTCCTTTCCCTCAATAATGGAGGCAATGGCGTACTTATGACGCAGCTGCTTGACGAAGGCGCGGAACTGTACGGCATGGGCGGGGGTCAGGGTTCCCGCGGTCAGAATCTCGATGTCCGCGTCGGAGAC
>JAITGK010000187.1 GCA_031280635.1 Synergistaceae bacterium | reverse complement strand
GCTCGCATTGATAATCCAAGAAGATACAAGGCTATTGCCTTGTTACGCTCTGATTCACTACGGCCGCGAGGCTCTTCTTTAGTGTATTGGGAACCACAATTTTTACATTTATAACATTGCTCTCCACAGCGTTTCCCATTTTTTACACTTTCTGAACTCCCACATTTTCTACACACCACAGCCCATCAACTCCTTCAGCGTAATTAGCTGCGAAATTATATTAAGTCATCATTCATTATACAACACTCTCAGGTTTTTATAATCTGAGATGTATTTTGTATAGCCCTTTCGAGTGCCGATTTTTATTAAAAAAATTCCCCCTACGACGGCGGCAAGGATTCCGACAGTAGCGGACGTCATAGCAAGAGATTTGGCTTCGTCCCAACCGTGTTTTTCGAACGCAACCCCTATTGCTGCAGCAGTTTCGTGCCCTCCAGCGAAGCCGCTGGCAAGCGTTAAGCCAAAAGCTTGATTGATATCTGGCCAAATTTCACGCAGTACCCAGAGCCCGAAAGCAGCGCCAAGTCCCCATTGTAATATCATAGAAATCATAGAAAAAGCCCAAAGTTCACCAACTCTTTCAAAAACTTCTTTAAAATTCGTTGGCTTGGAAATCAGCGGCAAAGCGGCAAATACTAAAGTGATGAGAATACCTGAATATGTTCCGATTTGATCAGAGAAGGGAATGATACCTAACCCGTTAGGCCCGAAAGCGAGGCCTAAAAAACCTGCAATAAGACTTGCTGGTAGGAAAAGCTCCTGTACAACCACTACTTTTGCTCTGAGAAGCACGCCCGCCAATATGAGCAAACTCATGATACCGACATCTGTAAAGCAAACCCATGGTGTAAAAGTCATATTTTCTCCTCCTTCTTGTTAAAACACTTGAATAAGCATCACAACAGAACAACGGAGAATTGGGCTCAAATTCAGGCAGTAGAAATGTAACCGTTCCACCTGCGACTCGGGCGCAAAGTCGCTTTTTGTGAGAATTGATTCTTGTTTTCCTACATCCTTCCTCGTGGCTCAAAATAGCAAATGGGAAATTTTTTGTCAAGGGATCGCATTGCGTCTGTCGTTCCTCTGTGATAATGTCCTCTCCTAACTCCTCAGGGAAAATGTTTGGCAAAGTGGACCGTTGCTTTTTTTAGCATGTCCTGCTCGATTTCCAGCTCCGCTATTTCCAGACGCAGCGCCCGATTCCCTTCTTCCAGCGTTGCGAAACGCGTTTTGTCTCCATCCGCTGTATAGCGCTTCCGCCAGCGGTAGAGCATACTGTCCGTTACGCCCCCAGGTCTTTTGCCACTTGACCTATCGTTTTTTAGGGCTGGCATAACTCAGCTTGACCGCGTTCTTCTTGAATTCTTCGTCATACTTCCTGCGTATTTCAGACATGTCTAAAGTTCGCCTCCTGTTTTTCCTGAACGAACTCCCGACTACCTTAGCTCACTGTCCGAAATTTTAGCGGACTCACCTTTGCGAAAACTACTTTTCTCTAGCGTGAATATGCTATCTCTTTGAACTTGCCTGTGGATTTGGGGTGTTCTCAATGTATTGACAGAAAGAAGGAGCCTTGTTAGGATTCTTTATGTCGAACGTTTAACATTAGTCTCACTGTTTTTATTCCGTACCATAAAAAGAGTCGCCGCAGGTTCCATCGGACATGAAAGTTGTGACTATCTCACGGAAAAATAAGGAGACGACAACAATGGATGTACGCTACGCCGCAAACGCGAAAGACGCGAAGCATTATGACACCCAGCAACTCAGGGAAGAATTTCTCATCGAATCGCTCTTCAAACCCAACGAAATTGTTTTGGTCTATTCTCATGTGGATCGCATGGTCACCGGCTCCGTCTGTCCTGAAGGACAGCCGCTATCTCTGACGGCGGGAAAAGAGCTGGGGGTGGAGTACTTTTTGGAGCGCCGCGAGATGGTCATCTTGAACCTAGGCGGCGAGGGAACTGTGGAGACGGACGGAGAGACGCGCGCTCTTGGCCGCTACGACGCCCTCTACGTCGGTATGGGGACGAAAAACGTTTCGTTTAAAGGGGTGGGCGCGAAGTTCTACCTCCTCAGCAGCCCCGCCCACGTGGCGCACCCCACGACGTTGATAACGCTGAACATGGCGGTCAAGAGTCATCTGGGCTCCAAGGTGGACTCCAACGAGCGCAGCATCAACAAGTACCTGGATCCGTCCGTGGTCAAAACATGTCAATTGGCGATGGGCATGACGGTATTGGAGGAAGGCTGCGTGTGGAACACCATGCCCAGTCACACCCACGACCGCCGCATGGAAGTATACCTCTACCTAGACCTGCCGGAGGACGCTTTTGTCGTTCACCTGATGGGTGAGCCGGGTGAGACGCGCCACGTCGTCGTCCGCGACGGGCAGGCAGTGATCTCTCCAAGTTGGTCGATCCACAGCGGGGTCGGTACCCGCGCCTACCGCTTCGTCTGGGGAATGTGCGGGGAGAACCAGACTTACTCCGACATGGACGCCATAGCCATGAAAGATTTGAGGTGAGGAGGCGTGAAGGTATACAAAAAAATACTTGACGTCGTCTGTTCCTTGTTTGAGTTTGTCGCCGCCGTTTTTTTGTGCGCTATGGTGCTTATTATCGCCTATCATGTTATTATGCGTTACTGCTTCAATTTAGCGCCCCGCTGGAGCGAGGAGATGTGTTTGCAGCTCATGATCTGGTTTTGCTTCATCGCGACGCTTTTGGGCGTCAAACAGCAAGCCCACATCGCTATTGAGCTTTTCGTGAAAAAGCTACCCCAAAAACTCCTCTTCGCCATCACACTGCTGGATCGGATTCTGATCGGCGTGTTTGGAGTCGTGACCTGCGTGTCGATCGTTCCGTACATCACGCGGCTCTCGCGGAACAGGTTGCCCGCCACCGGCTGGCCCGTGTGGGTACAATTCGCCGCGCCCTGTGTCATGGGCGCTCTCATCTCCCTGGTTATCGTCGAGCAAGTCGTCGTTCAACTAACCGGAGAGGTCTCGATCGAGGAAAAGAAAGAACTGGTGAGCCTATGACCACGGATCCCGCCGCCATTGCGCTGCTATTGGGCCTTTTCGCGCTCATGGTCGTTCTGAGGGTACCCATCGCCTTTTCCCTGGCGCTCTCGGCCTACGCCGCCGCGGCTTACATGGGCATCTCGTTGGGGGCCATCGCCCAGCAACTTGTAAAGGGGCTCAACTCATTTTCCTTGCTCGCTATTCCATTCTTCATCCTGGCAGGCGAGATCATGGGCGAGGGGGGCATCTCCGACCGCCTGATAAAGTTCTCGGACGTCTTGATCGGTCAGACGCGCGGGGGGTTGGCCATGGTCAACATCCTGGCCAGCATGTTCTTTGGCGGCATATCGGGCTCCGCCATAGCCGATACCTCCTCCATCGGAGCCATGTTGATCCCCGTGATGATCAAGCAAGGCTACGACGCCGACTACTCTGTGGACGTGACGATATCCAGCGCTTGTCAGGGCATCTTAATTCCCCCCAGCCACAACATGATCATCTACGCGGCGGCCGTCGGGGGGCTCTCCGTTGGCAAGCTTTTCATGGCGGGACTCGTTCCAGGGATCGTCCTCGGCGTCGCGCTGATGATTCTCAGTTACGCCATAGCCGTGAAGCGGAACTATCCCAGAGGGAAAAAATACACTTTTCAGGAAGCGCGGAAGATCGCGATCGACAGCATCTTTGGGCTCATGACGGCGGTCATCATTATCTTAGGCGTTTTCACTGGCGTCTTCACCGCCACCGAGTCGGCCGCGGCGGCCTGTCTGTGGGCGTTCTTCGTTACCTTCTTCATCTACCGGGAGGTTCCTCTCTCCAGAATGTGGGTCATTCTGAAAAAAACCCTCCGCACTCTTGCCATGGTCATGTCGGTCATCGCGGCCTCCCAGGCCTTTGGCTATATGATGACGACCCTCAGAATCCCCTCCATGCTCTCGAACTTCCTGCTCACCCTCACCAGCAACAAGGTGACGTTGCTTCTTTTAATCAACGCTACTCTTCTGCTACTGGGGTGTGTCATGGACATGGCCCCTTTGATCCTCATCACCGCGCCCATTTTGCTACCGGTGGTCACGTCCCCGACCATCGGCATGGACCCAATCCAGTTCGGCATCGTCATGATGCTGAACCTCTCTATCGGGCTGCTCACGCCGCCGGTAGGCACGGTGCTCTTCGTTGGAGCCTCCATAGGGGGGCTCCCGATCGAAAAGGTCGCGAAGTCTATGCGTCCGTTCTACGTGACCATGGTGGCGGTTCTTCTGCTGCTCACCTTCGTGCCCGCCCTTTCTATGACAGTACCCAATCTGATGTTCGGAAACTGAAGTCTATCCTGCCTTTGGCGGGAAAATTAAGGAGGGTGTTTTATGTTTTTTATGAGGAAGCGTCTGTGGCGCGCGTTGTTTCTTTTCCTGATGGTGTTCGCCGCCTCTGGGGTCGCGGCGGCGCCCCGCGTCTTCAAACTGGCGGATAACCATCCCGATGGGTACCCCACGGTGTTGGGCGACCTGAAGTTTGCCCAACTGGTGAAGGAACGCACGAAGGGCGATATTGTGATCGAGGTTTACAACAACGCGGTGCTGGGTGACGAGAAGACCGCCATTGAGCAGACCCAAATGGGCGATATTCACTTCATCCGCGTGGGCACCAATCCTTTGGCGGCCATCAACCCCGTCATGAACGCGCTTTCCATGCCCTACCTCTATCGTGACCGCGATCACGCGTTCAAGGTATTAGACGGCCCCATCGGCGACGAGTTTCTCAACTCGATCACCCGTGACGGTCTTCTGGGTCTTTGTTGGTTCGACTCCGGCAGTCGTAACTTCTACAACAGCAAGCGTGAGGTTTACACTCCCGCCGACATGAAAGGCCTGAAGATCCGCGTTCAGGAGACCCCTTTAATGATGGACTTGGTCTCCTCCCTAGGGGCGTCCCCCACGCCCATGGCGTACAACGAGATTTACACCGGCGTCCAGAATGGCGTTATTGAGGGCGCGGAGAACAATTGGCCCAGTTACATGACCCAGTCCCACAATGAGGTGGCGCCCTTCTTCACCGTGGACGGCCATACCCGCTCGCCGGAAATGATCCTGGTGAATGTGGACACATGGAATAAGTTCACTTCCGAGGAGCAGAAGATCATCAAGCAGGCCGCCCTCGAAGCCGCGACGTTTCAGCGCGAGGAGTGGGTGCGTCAGGAGACTGACTACGAGAAGCAGGCCATCGCGAAGGGCGCCAAGATCGCGCGGCCCACGCCCGAACAGTACCAGCAGTTTATGGACGCCGTGCAGCCCATTTACAAGCAGCCAGCTTACGCCGCCTACGCGGACATCATCCAGAGGGTTCGAGACGTGAAGTGACAAGGCGGCGCCGTCTCTCCCCTGAGCATCGGCGCTTCCATGTGGACATAAGTGAGGTGTTGGCGAATGGAAAGGATACTCGTAAACGGGGTGTGGCAGCTCAAGTTCGACATCATGCAAGCTGCGGCGTTGGGCGCTGTTATGTACTACTTTGGGACGTGGCTGAGAGCCAAGATTCCGCTGTTGGTCAAGTACTCCATACCCGCGCCCGCCATAGGCGGCCTCATCGTCGCCGTGACCGCGGCGGTATTGCGGTCACGCGGTATCGTCAGCTTCGCGTTTGACGGCACGCTGCAAAGTGTGTTCATGATCTGTTTCTTTTGCACGGTCGGCATGAACGCCAGCTACAAACTCGTACTCCGGGGCGGCCTGATCGTCGTCGCGTTTTGGGTGGTGTCCACGTTTGTCTCGGTGCTGCAAAACGCGGTGGGAATACCGATCGCCAAGGGGTTCAACCTGAATCCGCTCATGGGCCTTATTGGCGGCTCCATCCCGATGATAGGGGGGCTCGGCACAGCGGGCGCGTTTGGAGCGCTCTTCGAGGACGACTACGCGGTTTCCGGAGCGCTCAGCGCGGCGATAGCCTGCGCCACCTTTGGAATGGTGGCCGGGTCCGTCTGCGGCGGTCCGGTGGGCGAGTGGATCATCAAAACCCGTAAGCTCGTCACGCCCAAGGGCATTGGAAAAGACCCCTTCACGCCCCTCAACGACGACGCCGTGCGCGAGGAAATCGGCGAAATGGCGCAGGAAGGCATGCTTCAAGAGGAAGAGCACAAGGTATCGGGTCCGCACCTGATGAAAAACTTCTCGTGGATACTGGTGGCGACGGGTTTGGGCTCGGCGGTCAGCTACTACCTCAAAAAGGCGGGGATCACCCTACCGCCCTACTTGGGGGCGATGATCGTGGCCATTATCATTCGCAACGTAGGCGACACGCCGGAGTGGTTCGCCATCGACTCAAAATGTGTCGGCATGATCGGCGATATCGCGTTGGGGCTCTACATCACCATGGCGATAAACGCGCTTCAGCTTTGGCAGCTCGTCAACCTGGCGTTGCCGCTGCTGGTCATGATGGCGGCGCAGATCGTTCTCATCATACTGATAGCGTACTTCGCGGTTTTTGTGGCGTTTGGCCGGAACTACGATTCCACTGTCATGGCGGCGGGACTCATTGGGTTTGGCCTCGGCGCGACGCCCAACGCCTTGGTGTGTATGCAGGCGCTCACCAACAAATACGGGCCCTCCGAGAAGGCGTTCTTCGTCGTCCCCATCGTTGGGGCGTTTCTGGTGGACATTTCCAACGCCACGGTCATCGCCATCATGAGCGGGTTTTTCAGGTAAGGGGCTGGCGACATGAAAAAATACGCGGCGGTATTGTGCGCGCTGACCGCGGTGGCGGTTCTCCTCGTGACCTACCAAATGGTGGGACGCCCCCGCGGTCTGCCGGTAAAGATACGTATCGCCACAGGCGGTGAGTCCGGGGTTTACCACGCCTACGGAGACGCTCTCGCCGACGCGCTGGAGCGCCAGATGAACGTCACCGTCACGGCGATACCCAGCGGCGGCTCGGTGGACAACATTCACCTGCTTCGGAACGGCAGGGCCGAACTCGCCTTCGTGCAGAACGACATCATGACCTACGCTTACAACGGGACGAATCTCTTTTCAACCGAGGGCGCGTTTAAAGACTTTTTCGCGGTGGCCGCCCTCTATCCAGAGACCTGTCAGATCGTCGCGCGGCGCGGCATCGACGGCATCACGGAACTGAAGGGCAGGCGCGTGTCGGTGGGCCACGAGGGAAGCGGAACGGAGTTGAACGCCCTTCAGATATTGGAGGCCTATAACATGTCTTACTCGGACATCGAGGTAGATCACCTAAGCTTCGCGGCGTCGGTGGCGGCGTTCAAGGAGGGGCGGATCGACGCGTTTTTCTGTACGGCCGGCGTCCCCACTCCCGCCATAAGAGAGCTGTCGGCTGGTGGCGAGGCGCGTATCTTGAACGTCGGCGACGCTCACGCGCACTCCCTCATATCGGTGTATCCGTACTACTCGCGGCAGACCATTCCGGCTGGCGCTTATCCGAAGATCGGCGATGAGGCCGAAACGGTGGCGGTGAAAGCGACATTGGTCGCGAGCGGCAGCCTTGACAAAGAAGTCGTGGCCGAGATCGTCAAAATACTCTTCGAGAGTGAAGAAGTGGCGAAGGTATCTCCAAGCGGAAAAATTGACCGCGAATCCGCCGTGGAGGGGGTGCTGATACCTCTGCACCCAGCGGCGGAGGCGTTCTTCAGAAAATAGTGAATACTGTGTCCCTATTTCTGGGGCTTATCTCTCATGGATGAGCCCCTATCAAGGTCATTGGCTCTTTTATGAACAAAACGGTTGTTATAAGGTTTTTTACACGCTATCTTGGCGTTCAGAACAATCCGCTATGCTATAAGGAGAGATTAGATTATATGAGCAACGCCGTAAAAGACCATCTCTGGTCCTTCGGGGACGATATCGCCTCACAGCCGGTGAGGGAGGGAGTAAGTCGCAAAATTCTATCCTACTGCGACGCGCTGATGTGCGTGGAAAATTTTTTCGAGACCGGGGCCAAGGGCCATCTGCACGGCCATCCTCACACCCAGATCACCTACGTCGCCGAGGGAAAGTTTAAGTTCACCATTGGAGACGAAACGCGCGTGGTGAAGAAAGGCGACGCCATGCTGAAGCAGGACGGTATCGTCCACGGCTGCGAGTGCCTCGAAAAGGGCATTCTGGTGGACCTCTTCACGCCCATGCGAGAGGACTTCGTGTGAGCGGGAGGCCTAAATGAAACCCTTTATGGACGAGAACTTTCTGTTGCCGAACGGCGCGTCCGAGCGGCTCTACCACGAGTACGCCAAGGACATGCCGATCTTCGACTATCACTCCCACTTGCCGATAGGGCAGGTGCTGGAGGATGTGAACTTCGACAACCTGACCCAGGTCTGGCTCTACGGCGATCACTACAAATGGCGCGCCATGAGAGCCTGCGGCGTCTCGGAAGATCTGGCGTCGGGCATTCCCAAAGCGGCCGGCGACTACGCCCGCTTCGAGGCGTGGGCCAGCGTCGTCCCTCAGACGGTGGGCAACCCCCTCTACCACTGGTCTCACCTGGAGCTCAAGCGCTACTTCGGCGTCGAGGAGCTTCTGACCCCTAAGAACGCGAGAAAAATTTACGATCACTGCTCCGAAAAGCTCAGAACTCCCGACTTCTCTGTGCGGTCGATCATTCGGCGCGGCAATGTTTCAGTGATCTGTACCACGGACGACCCCACCGACAACCTCAAGGAGCACATCGCCCTCGCTGGGGAAAACTGGGGGTGCAGGGTCTACCCCGCCTGGCGGCCCGACAAGGCGCTGGCGGTCAACAACGCGAAATTTCTGAACGCTTGGATCGGGAAACTCGAAGTTGCCAGTGGGAAGAGCGTCTCCACCTATGAGAACTTTCTAGCAGCCCTCCAGGCGCGGCACGACTTCTTTCACCAGTGCGGGTGCCGCCTCTCGGACTACGGGATCGAGCGTCCTTACGCCATTCCTTACACAGCCTCGGAAGTGGAGGCCGCCTTCCGTAAACTTCGCGACGGGACCTCGCTGGTCGGGGGCGAGCTGGAGCGCTGTCGCTCAGCGATCCTTCACGACCTACTGTGTATGGACGCGCGGGCGGACTGGACGCAGCAACTCCATTTCGGGGCCAAGCGCGACAACAACACGAAAGCGTTTGGTCTTCGCGGCCCAGACACCGGCTACGACGCCATTGGGCAGTTCGAGATCGGCTTGACCCTGGTGACCCTGCTGGATCGCCTGGAGTCTGAAGGTCTTCTGGCACGGACGATCGTTTACACCCTAAACCCCAACGACCACGACATGATCGCGTCGATCCTCGGCTCCTTCATGGACGGCAAGACGCCTGGCAAGATGCAGATCGGCGCCGCCTGGTGGTACAATGACCACAAAGACGGCATGAACCGCCAGCTCAGCGCCCTGGCGAACATTGGCCTGATCTCGCGCTTCGTGGGAATGCTCACCGACTCGCGTAGTTTCCTTTCGTACCCAAGGCATGAGTACTTCCGTCGCCTGCTTTGCGCCAAGCTCGGCGCGGACATGGAAAACGGCGAGCTGCCGTCGGACTTCAGTCTCATCGGAGGCGTCGTGCGGGACGTCTGCTTCAATAACGCGACAAACTACTTTGGCATGGAGCTGCCCAAATAGGCTCACTAGGGTGTGTTTGAAGACGCCACAGTACTATTTCAATAAAGCGGCTCCAGACACAGTTGCAGAGTTTTCCACGGAGGAAGCGTGCTTTTACCTGGAAGAAATAGAACTCGAAGGTATGTTTCCTCATTTCCTGAGGCGTCTACGCTTGCCTGGCACGGATTGGGGAGGAAAGAAAAAGCGCGCAATCTTTGTGAATCTGGCCGACGCAGTGTAGAAGGTGTTTGAGCATAAGAGCAGCGAAAGGAAAGATATAAGTCCTTTAGGGTATGCCGCGCGAACTCATGCCGATGGTTGTTTATCAAGCGTTAAACGGCAGTATTTTATAGCGGATTGTAGTACAATCATGCACAGAAATAAGAGACCAAAAGCCGGATATAAACGGTAAAAACTTCGCGCATAAAAGAATCAGTGGCTCTATAGCAATTCCGCTATGAATTAGCAATATAGCCAACATGAGAAAACCAATTGGCGATATCAGATTTAGTAAAGCTCTCAAGAGCCGTTTTCATGCCTTCCACCAATTCATCATAAG
>JAITGK010000112.1 GCA_031280635.1 Synergistaceae bacterium | reverse complement strand
CTGCTTCGCTTCAATTATTAGCTCTCGTTTTTCATTGGATATAGGTCTCATACAATCACATCCTCTATAATTATATATACCTTATCTTAACACTAATCTATAACGGAATTGCTATAAAGCAATTTTTATAAATGCAGTATTTCAAAGTAAACTTTATCAAGATAGCATGGTTATGATAGATACTCTTAATACTGGTGATAATACTAAGAAGCCTGAACGGCGCCCTGCTCTCGCTCCAGCGGATCTGGAGAGGATGGAGAAGGAGGAGAAGGAGAATAGGGAGAATAGGGAGAAGAGGGAGAAGGGTAGGCGGGGGGGCGTTGTGTCGAAGTGATGGGGGTTGCAATGCTTCCAGTGATGGATATCATAGGTGGGATATAGTTTATAAGTAAGTAAGCTGTAGGTAAAAAGATGTAGGTAAAAAGAGGATGGGGAGGGTTTTGCGCTGGAGAAGCCTGTTTTGTTTTTAGAAACGACTTCTTCAGCGTTTTCGCGGTGGTCAAGGGAGGAAGCGCGATGGGAAAACGGGTAGCGTTGCTCAATCTGGCGGTTATCATCATGCAGAATGTTCTTCTTTTCTATACGTTGCGGACAAACAAAATTACCGCCGATCTGCAAATGCACACTGTAATTCAAAAGGCGTTGTCCGCGCTTTATAAAAATACAAGCGCTCACGCGCTTTATAGGGAAGTATTGTCGTCTCAAACAAGGCGATACGAAATTGAATACGGCGAGATCTACGAATATCTGGACGCTCTTGAGGTAATGGCGGCTTTTCAAACAGACAATTTAGGCAAGGGAAATTCCGATGCTTTTGCTCTTTACAAAAAACATATTGACGACGCCAATCTATTTTTGGACAGAGTGGTTACCAGAACCAACTATTCCGCGATACGCCGGAGCGCGGACAGTTCTCGCGACGGGAAAAACCACTTTTCGTGGCTCGTGATTGTTATATGCGTGGAAGCCATTGTAATTTCCTACCTTGTCGTTTCTATCCTGTTTTATCCGTTGTCTTCCTCAGCTCCTCAAGGAGGCGTAAAGAACCACAACAGCAAACGGCGTTATCTCGTGCAAATAGAACAGGACTCCGATATGGAATGATTGAGTGTAATATTTTTATTTATATTTTTAAAATACCCTATATTTTTAAATTTTCTAACACGTAATGTCGCTATGTTCAAGTATCGCCGCGCGCTCCTATTGGACCCGCCGCGGAGCCTCCGCTATATGGGAAAGGCGGGGCGAGAATCGGCCCGCGAGCGCTGGATAATACTCCATAAAAGGAGGAATATCATAGCGCGAACCGCGAGAGGCGGAGAAATATTGAAAATAGCGAAAGAAAGCGTAATACCGCGAAGAATTGAGGATGTGTCAGGCCGTTGTTTTTCCTTTCGAACGCCACAGACTTGCGCGCGGGTTTTTCTTGAGGAGCTATCAGAAGTTTTATTCATAAAAGAGCCAATGGCTCTATACGCCCGTCAAAACAATCGAATCCGCGCGGTATAATGACTGTGGACTCTCTTTTGAGAGTCGAGAGGTGGATTGTTTTGGAGAAAAAGAGATGGTTTTTAGCCGCGAACGCGTTGATGGGGTTTTTGTTTTTGGGACTGATATACGCCTGGAGCGTCTTCGTGGGCCCACTGGAGCTGGAGTTTGGCTGGACGCGCTCCCAGACGTCCCTGACGTTTTCCATCTGCATGGCGATGTTCTGTGTGGGGGGCCTGGCCGCGGGCTGGCTCCTGAAGAAGACAAGCCCCAGGGCGGTGATCGTCCTGTGCGGGGTGGTCATCATGGCGGGCTTCCTTTTGGCCTCCCGCGTGGGGAGCCTGTATGAGCTCTACATTTTTTACGGCGCCTTCTGCGGCTTCGCGGTGGGGGTCGGCTACAACACGCTTCTGGACGTGACCTTACGCTGGTTCCCCGAACGGCAGGGACTGATCTCCGGCGCGCTGTTGATGGGTTTTGGGGTGGGCGGGTCTGTGCTGGGCAGCGTCGCGCTCTTCATGATAAACGCCATGGGCTGGCGCGGAACCTTCAAAGTTCTGGGCGTCGCTCTGGCCCTTTCGCTCATCGCTATATCCCTGAATGTCAGGAAACCTCCGTCCGATCAGGAAAAACGCCAGAACGGCGGGCAGGACTTCCCCACCGGCCAAATGCTGCGGGATAGATCTTTTTACGCTTACTACTTCAGGAGCATGTTTGTGGCCGCCATTGGACTGGCGATGATCGGGAACGCGGCGCCCTTCGTCTATTCCGTCTCCAACGACCCCGTAGCCGCCGCGAGCATCGGTGGGCTGCCTTCCGTGTTCAGCGGGGTCGGGCGGATCGCGGGAGGCGTGGCGTTCGACAAGATAGGCAGTCGGAAGGCCCTGTGGCTGGGCATCGGCGGCGTGACGCTGTCGATGAGTATCCTGACCTGGGCCGCCGTCAGCGGCTCCCTGGCCGCGCTGACGGCGGGTTACGTGATGGGAGGCTTTTTTTATGGGGCCAACGTGCCCTGCAACGCCGGCTACACCAACAAAATTTACGGCCAGAAAAACTTTGCCGTAAATCTAGGTATTCTGAATACGAACGTCGTTTTCTCGTCCTTTCTGGGCCCCTACGTGGCGGGCGTCTTGTTTACGCGCACGGGCGCTTACGCGGCGCCCTGCGTCATGTCGCTGGCTATGTGCGGCGGGGGCGTCGCGGCCACCGCCTTGCTCCGGCGACACTACGTCCCGGAAAAATAAAATCCCTCACGCGCTGATGTTCTTCCGGTATTCCGATTCCAGGGAAACCCCGTCGAAGGTGTTCATGGAGTTCATCAGGGCCAGAGCGTCGTCCACCACCTGCATCATGATGGGGCAGCCGGTACCCTCGCCCAGGCGCATTCCCAGGTTCAGGTAGGGCGTGATCCCCAGGCGACGCGCGGCTAGGGCATAGCCGGGCTCCTGAGAGATGTGGGAGGGGATCATGTATCCCTTGGCGTCGGGGGCGATGAGAGCGGCCAGAAGCGCCGCGGCGGCGGAGATCACCCCATCAACCACTACCGGGAGCCTATGCCGCGCCGCGCCAAGGAACACGCCCATCATGCCCCCGATGTCCAACCCTCCCACCTTGGAAAGGATGTCCAGGGCGTCGAGGGGGTCGGGCTCACGCGCTCGCAGGGCCTCCGTGATGACACGCTTTTTATTCTCGAAGGCCTCATCCGTAAGTCCCCCTCCGCGTCCCACGGCCTGGGCTGGGTCTTGAATCTCCAGCGCCGCCATGATACAGGCCGCGGCGGGAGTCGTGTTCCCCATGCCCACCTCTCCCGTCCCCACGATCTGGAACCCGTCCCGCTTGGCTTCCCCGGCGAGTTTGATTCCCGCCTCCACCGCCTCCCGCGCGGTCTTCCGCGTCATGGCCGGGCCGTGGGCGAAGTTCCACGCGCCCTCCGGCATCAGGCGGAAGCGGGAGTCGATGGAGGGATGAGGCTTCAGATCCTTGACCCCCATGTCCACCAACCTCAGTTCCACGCCGACGTGGCCGCAGAGCACGTTGATCCCGCACCCCTCGCCCCTGGCGTAGAACTCCATCAAGCGGCGGGTAAACTCCTGAGGCGAGGCCGAGACGCCCGCCGCGTACACCCCGTGGTCGGAGCCGAAAAGGAAATGAACCTTGCGCTCGGCGCTGTTCCGCAACTGTCCGGTGATCCCCGCGAACTGCGCGGCGATGGCCTCCAGCCTTCCTAGGCTCCCCGCCGGCTTCAACAGCCTGTCCTGGTAGCTCATGGCCTCCCGCGTGGCTTTGACGTCTAGGGGGCCAATTTCCTTTTTCACCCGCGCGATAAGGTCGAGAGTGTCGTTCACAAAAAAACCTCCATTCTCAGAAAAATTTAGGGTCAAAAACGGGACTTGAGGAAACGCTGATTAGAGCCGTTGGCTCTTTTCCGCGCAAAGCTTTTGTTTTGCCGTTTGCGTCCGCTTTTTGGCCTCTTATTTCCGCGCGTGATTACGCGACCCGCTATAAATAGGGCTCTTAAGAGTCCACGGCCCCTTGGGGTCCACGACCCCTAAGTGGGGCATGGGGCAAAGCCCCATATGGGCAGCGTTTCCTTGATTCCCTCAAAAGACTCTTTTCTTTCTACCGCGCCTCGATGGAAATCCTTTCCGGCTGGCTTGCCAAACGCTGGCTTGCCAGACGTTGGTAGGCGGACAGACGGTCCATCGCGTCGCGTTCGCACTTGTCAAAAAGCTCCCCTGCCAGGTCTGGGAACTGACGGAAGAGGGCGGCGTAGCGAACCTCGCTCATCAGGAAATCCCGGAAGCTGGCCTTTGGGGGCTTCGAGTCTAGGATGAAGGGATTTTTACCCTGATCCCCCAACCGCGGGTCGTAGCGGTAGAGCCCCCAGTAGCCCGCCTCCACCGCGCGCCTCGCCTGCTCCTGAGACTTGCCCATGCCCGCGGAAAGCCCATGGTTGATACAAGGACAGTACGCGATGACGATGGACACTCCAGGGTACGCCTCCGCCTCTAGGAACGCTTTCAACGTCTGGTTCCTGTCCGCGCCCATAGCCACCTGCGCCACGTAGACGCTGCCGTAGGGGATCATCATCAGGCCCAAGTCCTTCTTGCGGGTACGTTTGCCGCTCGCGGAGAAACCCGCGACGGCCGCCGCTGGCGTGGCCTTGGAGGACTGTCCCCCGGTGTTGGAGTACACCTCCGTGTCCACCACCAGAATGTTGACGTCCTCCCCAGACGCGGCCACGTGATCCAGCCCACCGTAGCCGATGTCGTAGGCCCAACCGTCCCCGCCCACGATCCACTGCGCCTTGCGGGCGAAGAAATCGCGTCGCTGGTAAATTTCGTTCAGCAGGGGGTCGCCGCCCTTATGAAGCTCCAAGGCTCCCGTGAGCCGCGCGGCGCGCTCTCGAGTCCCAGGGCTCGCGTGGCGTTTCTCGCGCCACTCCCCAAGGGCCTCTCTCAGAGCTGATGGAAGCCCCGGAATTTCCAGTGCCCGGGCCGCCTTATCCGCCGTCAGCTCCCGTACCTGGGTCGCGCCGATGTGGATGCCAAACCCGTACTCCCCGCAGTCCTCGAACAGCGAGTAGGCGAAGGCCGGACCCCGCCCCTCGGCGTTGACCGTGTAGGGAATGGAGGGGCAGCTTCCGCCCCAGACCACGGTGCAGCCGGAGGGACACTGGATGTACAGCCGATCTCCGAAAAGCTGGGTCAGGAGCTTCACATAGGGCGTCTCGCCGCACCCGGAACAGGCCCCGCTGAACTCCAGAAGGGGCTGGGCGAACTGGCTCCCCTTCACGGTATGAAACTGCTCCTCCGGCAGGGTTTTGTAAGAGATATTCTTTGCCGCGAAGTCCCAGATCTCCGCGGCTTGAGGGAGCTGGGAGGCCAGGGGGAGCATTTCCAAGGCCTTTTCCCTCGCGGGACACACGTCCACGCAGTTCCCACACCCCGCGCAGTCCAGCGGCGATATAGCCAAATGGAAGGCTTTGTCGGAAAATCCCCTCGCGGGCGTGGTGAGAAGGCCAGCGGGAGCGCCGGACAGCTCTTTTTCCTCGACAAGGAGGGGGCGGATGACGGCGTGGGGACAGACAAAGGAACACTGATTGCACTGAACGCACCGGTCAGGCCTCCACACGGGCGCGTCCACCGCGATCCCCCGCTTCTCAAAGGCGCTGGTTCCCAGGGGGAACGTTCCATCCTCGCGACCCTTGAAGACGCTCACGGGCAGACTATCCCCCTCCTGCCGGTTCACGGGCTCCACAAAGTCCGTGATGAAGCGCGGCTTCGTGGCCTGTTTTCCCGTGTCCGCGGCGTCTTTCGAGCGTTCCGCGTCCTTCCACGCCGCCGGAACGGGGATGGGGACAATATCGGAGATTCCTCGGTCGATGGCGGCAAAGTTCATGTCGATCACAGCCTGTCCCTGCCTGCCGTAGGACTCCACTACGGCGTCCTTGAGGTACTTCGCGGCGTCGGCTACGGGGATGATGTTCACCAGTTTGAAAAAAGCCGCCTGCGTGATCATGTTGACGCGACTCCCTAGACCCAGCTCCTGGGCGACCCTCACGGCGTTGATGATATAAAACTCAGCGCCCTTCCGGGCAATGGCGCGCTTCATGTCCCCGGGCAGGTTTTTCTCTATCTCCTCCGGAGTCCACTGGGTGTTGAGCAGGAAGCGCCCTCCGGGCTTTAGGTCGCCCAACATGTCGTACTTGCCCACGTAGGCCGGGTTGTGACACGCGATGAAGTCCGCTTTGTCGATGGTGTAAGAGGACTTGATGGGCGTTTTTCCAAAGCGCAGGTGGGAGATGGTGACTCCCCCGGATTTTTTGGAGTCGTAGGCGAAGTACGCCTGAGCGTAGAGGTCTGTGTGATCTCCGATGATCTTTACGGCGCTTTTGTTGGCCCCCACCGTGCCATCGGATCCCAGCCCCCAGAACTTGCAAGCGGTGACGCCAGCGGGGGCAGGGCTTTCCGCGGTCGCCGGTCTGGGCAGGGAGGTCAGGGTCACGTCATCCTCAATGCCAGTGGTAAAACCGTTCTTCGGCTCGTTCAACGCCAGGTTCTCGTAGACGGCTAGAATCTCGGACGGGCCGAAGTTTTTCGCCCCGAGGCCGTAACGCCCGCCCACGATAAGCGGCGTGGGACGAGTCAGCCCGTAGAACGCGCCGCGCACGTCCATATAGAGGGGCTCCCCCGCCGCGCCGGGCTCCTTGGTTCGGTCGAGGACGGCGATTTTTTTGACGGTCTTGGGTAAGGCCGCCACAAGGCGGTCGGGACAGAAGGGGCGGAACACGCGGACGTTGAGAAGACCCGTCTTTTCTCCCCGCGCGTTGAGCCAGTCCACGGTCTCCTCAATGGCGGAGCAAGCGGAACCCATAGCTACCACCACGTGTTCCGCGTCCGGAGCGCCATAGTAGTTGAAAAATTTATAATCCTGTCCGGTCAGCTCGTTGACCTGAGCCAGGCACGTGTCCAGCGCGTTAGGCAGGGCCAGGTACCAGGGATTGACCGCCTCACGCATCTGAAAAAACACGTCAGGGTTCTGGGTCATACCCCTGTGGACGGGGTGATCCGGGCTCAAAGCGCGGTCGCGGAAGGCCCTTACGGCGTCCCGGTCTAGAAGCTTTTCCAGCTCGTCGTACTCCAGAACTTGGATTTTCTGAACCTCATGGGAGGTGCGGAAGCCGTCGAAAAAGTGCAAGAAGGGCACGCGGGACTTGATAGCGGTCAGGTGGGCCACGGCGGCCAGGTTCATCACGTCCTGGACGGCGCTGGAGGCCAGGATGGCGAAGCCCGTCTGGCGCGTTGCCATAACGTCCTGGTGGTCGCCAAAAACGCTCCAAGAGTTGTTGGCCAGAGCCCGGGCGCTGACGTGGAAGACCGCGGGCAGCAGCTCCCCGGCGATGCGGTACATGTTGGGGATCATCAGCAGAAGTCCTTGGGCGGAGGTGTAGGTGACGGTCAGGGCCCCGCCCTGAAGGGAGCCGTGCACCGCTCCCGCCGCGCCGCCCTCTGACTGCATCTCCACCACGCGCGTCGGCCTGCCGAAGAGGTTTTTCTTGCCTTTGGCCGCCCATTCGTCCGCCAGCTCCGCCATGGGCGAGGAAGGGGTGATGGGAAAAATCGCCGCCACCTCGCTGAAGGCGTAGGAAACGTGCGCCGCCGCCGTGTTGCCGTCCATCATCCGCATGTTGCGTTTGTTCGCTGTCATGTACAAGACCTTCCCTTACAAAAATTGGGCGTTCGCCCTGTCGATATTTTCATGTTTTTTGACATAGGCTTGTTGATATTGTAAAATCAGTTTAAGCCTTTATGTTCTTTTGTCGATAACATCTCCTTTTTGTATTATTGCACAAAGGGATTTATTATAGCGGGTTGTATAATTATAAACTCCAAAATAGCGTGTAAAAAGCTCATGCCACAGTAAAAGTTTTGTTCATAAAAGAGCCGACGACTCTAATTTGAGCTCTCAAGTGCGGGGATACACAAAAGACAAGAAGGGGATGGTTTTCGGATGGCGAAATTGGTGGAATGCGTGCCGAACTTTAGCGAGGGACGGCGGCCGGAGGTTGTGAAGGCAATTGTCAGCGAAGCTCGCGCCGTATCGGGCGTAAAGGTGTTGGACTATTCCTCCGACCCCGACCACAATCGAACAGTCCTGACCTTCGTGGGTGAGCCTCAAGCGGTGAAGAAGGCGGCCTTTGCCTGTTGCGCCAAGGCGGCGGATCTCATCGACATGGAGAAGCACGAAGGTGGACACCCCCGGATAGGCGCGACGGACGTGATTCCCTTTGTCCCCGTCTCCGAGGTCACTATGGACGAGTGCGTCGCCCTGGCTCACGAGTTGGGCAAGGAGATCGCGGAAAAGCTTTCTATTCCCGTGTACTTCTACGAGGCTGCGGCCAAAAGACCCAGCATGAAGGCCCTGCCCGCCGTCCGCAAAGGGGAGTACGAGGGCCTGAAAGAGGCGATCAAGACCCCTGAACGCGCTCCAGACGAGGGCCCCCAGGCTACACACCCAAGCGCGGGGGCCACGGTGGTGGGCGCGCGCCCATTTTTAGTGGCTTTTAACATTAACTTGGACACCCCCGACGTCGCGCTCGCGAATAAAATCGCCCAGACCATCCGCGCGGCCAAGGGCGGCTACGTGAACTGCCGCGCCATGGGCGTGACGCTGGAGAACCGTGGGATCACCCAGGTCTCCATCAACATGACGGACTACACCTCCACTCCCCTCCACCGCGTTTTCGAGACAGTCAAGTCGGAGGCCGCCCGCTACGGCGTAAACGTGGTAGGCAGTGAGATCATCGGGCTCACCCCCATGCAGGCCTTGCTGGACGCCGCCGCCTTCTACCTCCGCCTCGAGAACTTCAATCGCGATCAAATCCTCGAACAAGGAGCGGGAGTCCTCTAGTCTTGGTTTGACGTTGACAGGGCGTATAGTGGGTCGCGCAATCACGCGCGGAAATAATAAGAGGCCAAAAAACGGATATAAACAGCAAAAACTTTGCCAAGAAAAGAGTCAGCCACCATAAAAAGCTCATAACTACCGCAAAAGTTTTGCTCATAAAAGAGCCAATGGCTTTAAACTCCTTCTTTGACGTTAGCGACAGGTTTGTGGTATCCTTTTCGAACTCGCGACCCCAGTGGGAGCCTCATGGTTTCCAAGTGGTTTCGGCAATGGTTTTCAACGTCCGCGTTTGGGACGCGGGATTCAAAAGCAATGGGGGCGTTAAAATGAGCAATCCGTTCGAGGAAGCGCGCCAGAAGGCGCGGGAAGCGTTGGCGCGAACCGTGGTCAAGGCCTTGAGGGCGAAGGGTTACGAGGCGGTCTACGCGCCAACAAAGGAGGCGGCGCTAGAGGAGGTGTTGAAGCTGATCCCGGCGGGGGTTTCGGTGGGTGTTCCAGGCACGGTGACGGTGCGTGAGATCGGCGCGATGGAAAAGCTGAAGGAACGCGGCTGTACGGTGTACCACCACTGGGATCCTTCACTAACACCCGAACGGCGCCAGCAGACCTTGATGGACGAGTACTGCGCGGACTACTACCTTACCAGCGCTAACGCGATCACCCGAGATGGGAAGATCGTTAACATCGACGGCAACGGGAACCGCGTCAGCGGCATGACCTGGGGGCGCAACACCCTTATCTTCGTCATCGGCGTGAACAAGGTGGCCGTGGACTTGGAGGCCGCCATTGAGCGCTGCAGGCACGCGACGCCGCCCAATGTCCTGCGGTTGAATGGGGACACTCCCTGCGTCCACACGGGCCACTGCGTGGACTGCGACTCCCCCGCCCGTATCTGTCGGGCGCTCTTGATCTTGGAAAGGGCGATCCCCAGCCGTAAAACCCACGCTATCATGGTAGGTGAAGATCTGGGGTTCTAGCAGGACAGGGGGGAGGTAGTTTTTGTGGCGAACAGAGACAAAATCGCGCTGATTCTGGCGGGAGGACAGATTGTCCTCAAAAAACAAGCGTCAGGCGAGCCTGATGCCTTGCCGCTTGACGAGGAGGAACTTATCGCTTGTCTCCCGGAGGAAATGCGGGCGAAAACTTACGTAGTGGACTGGAGTCGTCAGCCCGTGAACAACTACACGTTGCGCATGTGCAGCGACCTGGTTCAAATGGCGGGAGCGCAAGTGGAGGAAGGCGCGGCGGGGGTGGTGCTCACCTGCGGCACTCAGGCCTTGACGGAGGCCGCCTACTTTGCCGATTTAGTGTGGAGCTATCCTCAGCCCCTCATTTTCACCAGCTCCATTCACCTCGCGGGTACGCCCGGCTCGGAGACGGCCCTGCTCCTGTCTCAGGCTGTCCGCGCCGCGGAGTTCCAGGCGTGTTGGGGGCAGGGCGTCCTCGTCTGCCTGCAAGACAGGCTTTACGCCGCGTCGGAGCTTTGCCACCTTTCCAACTACAGCCGCTTCGGCTACACCGCGCTGTTGGGGGGACCCGTCGCCGAGTTCTCTGAACCCGCGGGCGCGCTGATCTTCCTGCGCTCTCCGCGCCGCGGGCGGGTGTTGAGCGTTAGCGCTGTTCCCGCGCGGAACGTGGAGCTGGTGGACGTCACCCTGGGTGGTGGCGACGTGTTGCTCAACGCCCTCCTGGACGGGCGCGTCTCCGAGCTGGACGGGCTCGTCATAGCGGCCTTCGGGAGCGGGGACGTTCCGCCCTCGTGGGTTCCGCTTTTGCGGAAGATGGCGCGCGGGGGACTCCCCGTGGCGCTCACCTCGCGCTGCCCCATGGGGCGCGTGCAGCCTGGCGGAGACTTCGAGGGCGGGGCCAAGGGTCTCCTCGAAATGGGCCTGGTCAGTGGGGGAACCCTGACGCCTCTCCAAGCCCGCGTCCGCTTGGCCGTAGGGCTTGGCGCGGAGCTGAGGGATCAGGCGCTGAAAAACTACATGTTGGGGGAGTAAAAAATCACGAAAAGGAAAAGGGCGGAATCATGCCAGTCGTAGCCATTGTAGGACGACCCAACGTGGGTAAGTCGTCCCTGTTCAATAGGCTGCTTGGGCGGCGTGAGGCCATTGTGGACGACGTGCCAGGCGTAACCCGCGACCGTCTCTACGGGGAAGCCGAATGGGACGGTCGGGCGTTTTACGTGGTGGACACAGGCGGTATCTTGGGCGAGCGCACCGACTTCAGCGCGGGAATTGAGGCCCACGTCAAACGTGCCGTGGAGGAGTGTGACCTGGCCGTGCTGGTCATCGACGGGACGATGGGAGTCACTTCCTCGGATGAGGACGTGGCGCGTTTCTTGCGGCGCGCCGGGCGGCCCGTGGTGGTGGCCGTCAACAAAATCGACGACCCGAAGCACGAACCCCGCGCCGCGGAGGCTTACGTCTTGGGCTTCGGCGATGTGGTGGGGGTAAGCGCTCTGCACCGGCGTAACCTGGATGAGTTGTTGGATCTCGTCGTCGCCAAGCTGCCAAAATGGGAAGAGGAGGACGGCGCGGACGAGATCCGCGTTTCCATTGTGGGGCGGCCCAACGTGGGCAAGTCCAGCCTCTTGAACCGTCTGGCGGGCGACGAACGCTCTCTAGTGAGCCCCATCGCCGGCACCACCCGTGACCCCGTAGACACGTCGGTGGCGCTGGAGGGACGGCGGTTCCGCCTGGTGGACACGGCAGGCCTGCGCAAGAAGAGCCGGATGGATTCTGATCTGGAGTACTATTCCTTTGTCCGCACTTTAGAGGCCGTGGATCGCTCGGACGTGGCGCTTCTTCTTATGGAGGCCACGGAACCTTGCACAGACGCCGATAAAAAAATCGCGGCCCATGTGGTGGAGAAAGGGCGGGGACTGATCCTCCTGCTTAACAAGTGGGACCTTTTGGCCAAGAAGGACAAGCTCGGCGATAAAATGGCCGGGAAGGTTCGTGACGAACTACCCTTTCTGCCCTGGGCCCCGGTGCTGTTCGTCTCCGCTTTGAGCGGGCGGGGCGTGGGGAAGATCGCGGAGGTCGCCGCTGGGGTCTACGAGAACCGCCGTGGCCGTATCCCCACCAACGTCCTGAACCGCCTGATGCGCGACGTGCTCGCCTTCGACCGCCTGCCCTCCAACCGGCGCGGGAAAAGCCTGAAAATCTACTACTGCCTTCAGTCGAGCGTGGAGCCCCCGACCTTCGTATTTTTTGTAAACGACCCAGATCTAGTGGACAGCGCCTTCGAGAACCACATTCAAAAGGAACTCCGCGCCCTCGCCGATTTCACTGGCTCACCCCTCCGAACTTTCTGGCGTCCAAGAAGCGAGGCATAGTGGAACGCCACGTGAAGGCTTGGGGCAAAAACTCCTTGGCGAAAACGTCGAAAGCCCTCGCCACCGGCTCCACGGGCAAGGCGCGCATAGGTGCCTTGCCTTGATACTTCGCCACATGATCCTTTGCGCAAAACTCCCGGAACCAAGGCATCCTCAAATTCACTGAATCGGAAGTGGAGAAATTAAAAAGTCCTAAGGAGGGAACGCCGCTGAGAGCGGCGAGATGAAGGGGCCCTGTGTCGTTTCCCACAGCTAAGGCGTGGTGATGAACCACGCCCGCCATTCTTTCGAAGTCCAGTTTCCCGACCAGATTCAGGAGCTTTAAGGAGGCTATGGCTTCCTCGATATGCTGTCCCATTTCCTCCTCTAACGGACCGTGCCCGATCAGCGCCACCCCCCAGTTCTCAGCGGTAAGAGGGCGCGGAAATTTGACCCACCGCTCAGGCTGCCGCCTTTTTTCGACCCATCCCCCACCAATGGCGACAAAAAGCCGGCGTTCGGGAAGCTGAGACAATAAGACGCGCTCCTCTTCCAGGCGCTCCGCAGTGGTAAAAATAGCCGGAACGGAACGATCTTTTATACCGCCCCACATTACAGGCGTCGATGTGGCGTGAAGTGCCGCTGAAACGGGTCAGCCAGGCGCTGTGTTCTCCTCCATGGTAAGGGATAACCCACTTATAGCGCCCGACTCTGATCTTTCGAAGGGTATTCCACCATTCCGCGTAAAGGCTTTTGCCTCCAATAAGCACCTCGTCTAGGTAGGGTTGAGCCCGAAGCGGTTCCGCGTATTTGGGAGAGGTCAGGAGCGCCACATGCGCGCCCGGAAAGCGCCTTTTAACGTTGTAGGCGTCCGCTGCCCACTCAAGAACGTCGCCGAAGCCGTAAAAACAAATCCACAACATCCTCCCGGTTCCGGAACGCGCTGGCTTACGTCTTCCGCCCCCATCATGAAGAAACCCTCCAACGAGGACTATTCGCGATCACGATTTTTCTGCCGACAATCATAAAGAACGCTCCTATCTATAATTTTTTTGCTGGCTATTATATTACATCACGACTATGACGTTTTTCATAATCATGCAGCCCGCTATATACGGCATCGAAGCGCGAGGCTCGCCAAAAAGCGCGGCGTTTGACCAGCAAAAAACACCGCGGAGGAGACGAAAATCTCATAAAACATGGAGGCGGCAAGCCTCCCTCAACAGTATCAGGGCTTCATCGCTTTGGACACCCTATTTAAAGAGGAGACTCTAAGCGCGTGTCTAAAATATCTCGCAAGTGAGTTATACTAAAGGCAAAGTTTTAAACAGACGGGAGAGGAAGTATATTTGGGTGGTTGGATAAATGCCGTCGTTTGTGGAAAAACCGCGAACGCCTTATTGAAACAACGCTTATGGCGTTTTTCATAATCATACGTAGAAATAAGAAGCCAAAAACCGGATGTAAACAGCAAAAAATTTGCGCGGAAAAGAGCGAACCGCTATAATATGGTTAGGTTGGCTTTTGTATCTCTTCTTAATAAAAAGGAGAGTGTTATTTAAATAATGATATTTTTAAACTAAACACTTGCAGCGCAATAATTTTCAAAAATAATGACACACGTGTTGAAAAACCATATGACACGCGGATTTGTCGCAATATGAT
>JAITGK010000133.1 GCA_031280635.1 Synergistaceae bacterium | reverse complement strand
AGAGTATCTATCATAACCATGCTATCTTGATAAAGTTTACTTTGAAATACTGCATTTATAAAAATTGCTTTATAGCCTGAAGGCCCAAACAGGTGGGTTATGTTAGGAGCTCTTAAGGAAACGCTGATTATAGTGACTGGCTCTATGGCGTTTTTCATAATCATACGCGGAAACAAGAGTCTAAAAACCGGATATAAACGGCAAAAACTTTGCAAAGAAAAGAGCGAACCGCATAGTAAGAGGTAATAGTATTGAATGACGGAGAGACCCAAAATCTGAGCGCGGTTTACTCCCGGCCGAAGCGGCGGGTCAACTCCGCCTGAGTGAGGGTCACCGTCGTGGGACGGCCATGAGGGCAGGACGCGGGTTGCTGGCACTCGTGCAGGTCGCGCCACAGGGTTAGGGCCTCCTGTGGAAGGAGGGCCGTAGTCAGCTTAACGGCCTCTTTGCAGGCGGCAGTGGCCCAGGCGCGCCACAAAAGCTCCTCCGGCGCGTCCGTCGCCTCGCCGTCGCGGATAGCGGCCAGGGAGCTTCGCAACAGCGCCTCTGGGGGGACGGACATGCCAAGAAAGTGGGGCGCTGCCGTCAATTTCATCCCCCCGTCGGAGGGCTCCAAGGCAAAGCCAATCTCTTCCAGAAAAGTTTTTTTCTCCTCCGCCTCCAGCGACAGCGTTGGGGGCAGGAGCGTCGGGATCAGGAGCTTCTGCGAGCGCGTACCATCCGCTGCCCTCACGCGCTCAAAGGCGACGCGCTCATGAGCCGCGTGGGGGTCCACCAAGACCACCCCCGCGCCCGATACATCAAACACCAGATATCCCAAACTTGACTGCCCCATATACGTCACGCCTTCCCAAACCTCCGAAGCCACGGGCTCGACGGGCAAACAAACAACCGGAGTTGGGTCGCCGGGGCCTACGGGAGCGCTTTCGTCAGGAGCTTCTGAGCGCCTCCGCGGTATCTCCGGTATCTCAATTCGGCCGAAGAGCCGATCTGGGCGAGAGGCCTGAAAGGGCGCGGAAGAGACAGACGAACGGTCGCCTTGAGACGCTCGCCCACCGTCTCCGCGAGAGGGCGCTTCCCAGCTCCTGCGGGCCGGGGCCTGCGAAAAGCTGGGCGCCCCTGCCGCCGCGCTCAGTTGAGAGGCTGCGACCTTCACCGCCTCGAAGATCTCGCTGGGGTGGCGGAAACGAATCTCCGCCTTGGCTGGGTGGATATTCACGTCGATCAGGGACGGGTCAATGGCGAAAAAAAGCGCCCAGCCTCCGACCAGCTCCCGCGCCGCACCCACCGCTCCTTTGATGAGGGGATCCGACACAGAGCGTCCGTTCACAAAGGCGGAGACCTCGTTACGGCCAGGGCGGGGCTGCCACCAGCACTCTAGCTCCACGCGACCAGCCGAGGCCTGAGCTGTGAAAATTTGGGACTCGACCCCCCAAAGTCGCTCGATGGCGCGCCGCCTATCGCCGCCTCCGTCGGTGGAGAACACAGGTCGCCCATCGTGTTCCAGGGCAAAGGCCGTTTCCGACTTGCAAATGGCGTACTCCCGCAGCACGGTCGCGGCGCGGCGCAGCTCTCCTACAGCGCTTTTCAGAAATTTGCGCCGCGCAGGCAGATTTGCGAAGAGCTCGTCCACTTGCACGCGGGTCCCCGGCACACAGTTCACCCGCTGATGTTCGAAGATTTTCCCCTCATAAGCGCAGATAGCCCCGCCCAACTCCGCCTTGGCCGGGCGCGAACGTATCTCCACCCGACCTATGGCAGCCAGACTCGCCAAAGCCTCACCCCGATAGCCCAGCGTATGGATAGTGTCCAAGTCCTCAATGCCCCCGATTTTGCTGGTGGCGTGGGGCGTGAGGGCCAAGGGGAGCTCATCGAAGGCGATGCCCGTCCCGTCGTCCTCCACCACCACCCGAACACGCCCACCGTCCCACAGTTTCACTCGCACGCGCCGCGCCCCGGCGTCTAGCGAGTTTTCCACCATCTCCTTGACCGCCGAGGCAGGGCGCTCCACCACCTCGCCTGCCGCGATCCGCGCCCACACACCCTCGGGCAGAAGTTTAATCATGACGCTACCTAAGAATCTCGGGTACCCTTAGAGCACCCCGTGTCCGTGCTCTCTTATGGGAACGGCGGTCAACCCACGCTTCTCACGGTAATCGTTGAGGGCTCGGTGAATGGCCTCCTCCGCCAGCACGGAACAGTGCATCTTGATAGGAGGCAGGCCGTCCAGGGCCTCCGCCACGGCGGTGTTCGTCAGTTCCCAGGCCTCGTCCACCGTTTTCCCCTTGATCATCTCCGTTGCCATACTGGACGAGGCGATGGCTGAAGCGCAACCGAAGGTCTTGAATTTCACGTCCTCAATAACCGCGGGAAGCCCAGCATTTTCTTTGACCTTGAGGTAGATCTTCATGATGTCCCCGCACTGGGGGTTTCCCGCCTCGCCAAGCCCGTCCGGGTTCTCTATTTCGCCCACGTTGCGCGGGTTGCTGAAATGTTCCATCACTTTTTCGCTATACATCATTTTTCAAGCCCTCCAGATCGGGGACATCTCGCGCCTTTTGGCCACGATTTGAGGCAACACGTCCAACACGTAGTCGATCTGCGCGTCGCTCGTACCGCGTCCCAGGGTCAGGCGGAGCGAACCGTGCGCCTCCTCGTGCGTCAAGCCAAGCGCCATCAAGACGTGCGAAGGTTCGAGGGAACCCGACGTGCAGGCGCTTCCTGTGGAAGCGGATATGCCTTTTGCGTCCAAGTCCAGAAGCAACGTTTCACCCTCGACGCCAATAAAGCTAAAGTTTGCGTTGTTCGGCAAGCGCTCCTCACCGCGGGCTCCGTTGAGCTTCGCGTGAGGGATGGCCTTCAAAACGCCGTCGATCAGTCGGTCGCGCAGGGCGGAAAGCCTGGGTTTTTCCTGAGGCAGTCGGGTCTTCATTTTTTCTATGGCGACCCCCATGCCCACGATGCCCGCCACGTTCTCCGTGCTGGCACGCTTTCCTTTCTCCTGTCCGCCGCCGTGGACGAAGTTTTCGAGCTTCAGCCCCCTGCGCAGGTAAAACGCTCCAGTACCCTTGGGGCCGTACATTTTATGGGCGGACAGGGACATCATGTCAATGGAAAGCGCCTTGACGTCAATATCCACCTGGGCGGCAGCCTGAACGGCGTCTGTGTGAAACAGAATGCCCCTTTCCCGACAGAACCTTCCGATCTCCTCAATGGGCTGGATCGTGCCGATTTCGTTGTTGGCGAACATAATAGAAACAAGCGCGGTCTTATCCGTGACGACTGCCCTCAAGTCCTCCATGCGGACACGCCCCTCGGCGTCCACGGGAAGGTAGGTGACGTCAGCGCCTCCCGTCTTTTCCAGGTACTCGCCTGTGTAGAGGACAGCGTGGTGCTCAATTTGCGTGGTGATAATGTGACCGCCTTTCGCTTTTTCGAACGTTCCCTTAAGGGCCCAGTTATCGGCCTCGGTGCCGCTACTGGTGAAAAAGATTTCCTCCGGCAACGCGTTCAAAGCCACGGCCACCTGCTCCCGGGCTTTTTCAATCGCGGCACGACTTTTGGACGCGAAGGAGTAAATAGAAGACGGATTTCCGAAAGTCTCCGTGAAATAGGGCGTCATGACCTCCAGAACCTCCGGGTCCATGGGCGTCGTCGCCGCGTGGTCGAGATAAACGTTTTGCATGGTATAACCCTCCTTCTCACCCTTTTCAGGAGCCGAGAAAATCCTCCTGACGGGGCGCTCTTTTGTTCTTTTGGGCGATGTCCTCAAGGGTGGTGCTTTCGAGGATTTGGTCCACCGAACCTTTCAATCTCTGCCATAACTCGTAAGTGGCGCACTCCGAGGCATTTCGGCACCCGGCGCTGGTCTGGCAGTCCCCGAAGGCGATGGGCTCACCCAGGGCCCGCATGACCTCCGCCACCGTGATTTCCTTTGCCGGTCGCGCAAGGACATAACCTCCCTGCGCTCCTCGGACGCTTTCAACCAGACGTCCCCGCCGCAGTTTCGCGAAAAGCTGCTCCAGATAACTGAGCGGTATCTCCTGCCTGCGCGCGATGTCGCCTACCGTAACGGGCTTTTTCCCCTCCAAGGCTCCTTCATGCGCGCATAAATCGGAAAGGGCCCGAAGGCCGTATCGGGTAACGGTAGACAGTTTCACTGGATGTCACCTCCTTTTCAATCCATCCCCACTACAAGGCAGAATATCATACCTGATAAAAAATATCAACATTACTTTCCCTTGCGCTCAGGGCAAACGGTGCTGTAAACTGTATTTTAAAATGACTAAGGGAGGTTATCAGGATGCGTTTTGTTTCATTGGTTTTGTGTTTCCTGTGCCTGAGCGTTTCACAGGCATGGGGTGCCGCGCCTCCAGAGGCTCAGGCGGCGGCGGCGGTGAACGCTTTCGCGCTTGACGCTTACCGCCAATTGGCGGGAGATGAGAAGGGCAACATATTTTTCTCGCCCTATAGCATTTCCTCAGCCCTGGCAGCGGTCTGGGCGGGGGCTGCGGGCTCTACGACCGAGGAGATGGCGACGGCCCTGCGCTTTCCCAAACCCGAGGCGCTCCACACCGGGATGAAGGAACTAATGGAGCGTTTCAACGCCATACCTGAAAAGGTGGGCGCGCTGGAGATCGCCAACCGACTCTGGCTGGACAAAGGGGAAAAGCCGCTTTCGGAGTACGCGGCGCTGGTAGAGACCAACTATGGAGCGGGTGTGGGGAGCATGGACTTTCAGCAGTACCCCGAAAAGGCGCGCAAGGAGATCAACCGTTGGGTGGAGCAAAAGACCCGCGACAAAATCAAAGAGCTTTTGATGGAAGGCAACGTTACACCCGACACGCGACTGGTGCTGACCAACGCGATATACTTTAACTCCGCGTGGCGTTACCCTTTCGAGAAGTCCCGCACGAAAGAAGAACCCTTCCGCACCGGCAAGGGCAGGCAGATAAACGTCCTCTTGATGAACCAGAGGCAAGAGTTTCTTTATGGAGATGAACCCGGCCTGCAATGGGTGAAAATTCCCTACACCATTCCCAACTTCTCCCTTCTGGTGTTTCTGCCTAAAGAAAATGGAGCGTTCACCCAACTGGAGACTCTGGAGAAGAAGTTGAGCCCTGAGGCTATCGCCGCGTGGATGGCGCGAATGGAAAGACGCGAGGTGAACCTGTGGCTACCGAAGTTCAGGGATGAGCGCCGCTACCCTCTGACGGGACTTCTGCAAAAGTTGGGCATGAAGCTGGCCTTCACTCAGAAGGCGGATTTTTCGCGCATGGCGGAGGTGGTTCCCGACGCCCCCCTTTACATTGACTTCGTGGTTCACCAGTCTTTCATCGAACTGGACGAGGAGAGAACGGAGGCCGCCGGGGCCACGGCGGTGGGGATTGCCCGGTCAACCGCGATTATCCGCCCGCCGAAGCCAGTGACATTCCGAGCTGACCACCCCTTTATCTACTGCCTGATGGACGACGTCACGGGGACAATCTTGTTCCTAGGTCGGATGGTGGAGCCGAAGTCTCTTTAAAGGATCAAAACAAACACGCCCGTGAGGATCGGCGCATTGCTCCACAAGAAGCTGTAATGTACTCCAAACGACCATGGGAGGTTATTAGGATGCGTTTTGTTTCGGTGGTTTTGTGTTTCCTATGCCTGAGCGTTTCGCGAGCGTGGGGCGCCGCGCCTCCAGAGACTCAGGCTGTGGCGGCGGCGGTGAACGCTTTCGCGCTCGACGCTTACCGCCAGTTGGCAAAAGATGAGAAGGGCAACATATTTTTCTCACCCTACAGCATTTCATCAGCCTTGGCGACGGTCTGGGCGGGAGCCGCGGGCTCCACGGCCGAGGAGATGGCGGCGGCCCTGCATTTTCCCAAACCCGAGGCGCTCCACACCGGGATGAAGTACCTGATGGAGCGTTTCAACGCCACACCTGAAAAGACGGGCGTGATGGAGATCGTCAACTGGCTTGGGCTGGGCAAAAAAGCGGGCGCGCTGGAGATCGCCAACCGGCTCTGGCTGGACAAAGGGGAAAAGCCGCTACCGGAGTACGCGGCGCTGGTAGAGGCCAACTATGGAGCGGATGTGGGGAGCGTGGACTTCCAGCAATACCCCGAAGAGGCGCGCAAGGAGATCAACCGTTGGGTGGAGCGGAAGACCCGCGACAAAATCAAAGAGCTTTTGATGGAGGGCAACGTTACACCCAACACGCGACTGGTGCTGACCAACGCGATATATTTCAATTCCGCGTGGCGTCATCCCTTCGAAAAGTCCGACACGGAAGAAAAACCCTTCCGCATTGGCAAAGGCAGGCAGATAAACGTTCCCTTGATGAAGCAGACGCAAAAAGAACTTCTTTATGGGGAACTCTTTTATGGGGAGAAACTCGATAGGTGGGAACCCGACCTGCAATGGGTTAAGATTCCCTACGCCACCCCCGACTTTTCTCTCCTGGTGCTTCTGCCCAAAGAGAATGAAACATTCACCCAGATGGAGCTTCTGGAAAAGAAGTTGAGCCCTGAGGCCATCGCCGCGTGGGTGGCGCGGATGGGAAAACGCGAGGTGAAACTGTGGCTGCCAAAGTTCAGGGATGAGCGCCGCTATTCCCTGAAGGGACTTCTGCAAAAGTTGGGTATAAAGCTGGCCTTCACTCAGGAAGCGGATTTTTCGCGCATGGCGGAAGCGATCGACGACCCCCTTTACGTTGATTCCGTGGTTCACCAGTCTTTCATCGAACTGGACGAGGAGGGAACGAAGGTCGCCGTGGGCATGATGTGGGGGAGCGCCGTGGCAAGCGCGCCCGTTTACTTCCGAGCCGACCACCCCTTCATCTATTGTCTGATGGACGACGCCACAGGGACAATCTTGTTCCTGGGTCGAATGGTGGAGCCCGCTTCTCTCTAAAGAATCAAAACGAACACACCCGCGGTGATCAACGCCCCCCCAGCGAGGCTCTTGGCGTCAGCTGTTTCTCCTAGTACCAGGTAGGCCAAAAGCATCCCAAACACCACGCTGGATTTGTCGATGGGAATGACTTTCGACGCCTGTTCAAGTTGCAGGGCTTTGTAGTAAAAAAGCCACGACAGTCCCGTGGCGCAGCCTGATAAGGTGAGAAACAGCCAGTTTCTTCGGCTCATAGCGACCAACTCGTGATGCCTGCCCGTGGCGAACACGATACCCCATGCCATGAACAGCACCACGACAGTTCTCACCGCCGTGGCCAAATTAGAGTTGACGTTTTCCACGCCTACCTTGGCCAAGATTGAGGTGAGCGCCGCGAACAACGCCGACAAAAAAGCGTAAACAACCCAGGACACGGCAACGCCTCCTTGAGCGAAACAGATTTGTAAGTATATTATAGCGTATAAAAAGTCCATATTCGTAAAAAGAGCCAACGGCTCTAACACACAGATGTTTTAGAAAGGGTGAGGCTAATGCCCAACGGAAGCGTTCCTCGCCACGTGGCGATCATCATGGACGGAAACGGTAGATGGGCGGAGAAGCGCCACCTGCCACGCGTTTTGGGACACAGAAAGGGCGTGAAGGCGTTAGAACGGGTTGTCGAACGCGCTGACGCGGCGGGCGTCGAGTACCTTTCCGCCTACGCCTTCTCCACGGAGAACTGGAAGCGATCGAGCGCCGAGGTGGCTGGACTGATGACGCTCTTTGGGCGCTACATCGGGAAGAAGACCGCCGCCTTGAAGGCGAGACACGGACGCATACGCTTCGCGGGTCGCCGCGACCGACTTCCTCTTTCCGTCCTCCGGGCTCTGGAGGCGGCCGAGGAAAGCACAAAGGACGAGACGGGCTTGCAGTTTATCCTCTGCGTGGACTACGGCGGGCGGCAGGAGGTGGTAGACGCGGTCAAAAAAATCATCACCTCCGGGGTTGGTGCCGACGCCGTGACGGAGGAGTTACTAAGCGCCCACATGTACCTTCCCGACGCGCCGGATCCGGATCTGATCATCCGCACCAGCGGAGAGGAGCGCCTCAGCAACTTCTGGCTTTGGACCGGGGCCTATAGCGAGTTGTACTTCACCGACACCCTTTGGCCCGACTTCGACGAGGCCGCCCTAGACGCCGCCCTGGCCTCCTACGCTGGACGGCAGCGCCGCATGGGCGGCGGGACGGGGGCATGATGACGACGACCCGTCCCTCGGACATAGGGGAGTACATCCGCTCGTGCAAAGAAATTTTGGAGCCCTACATCGACCACTTCCTGGCCGGGTTAATGGTGGAGCGCTCCGACAACCGCTTGGCCACACTGTACGGTCTGTTCAGGGAGGCCTGCGGAGGCGGTAAGTACGTTCGAGGAAGCCTGGTACGACTGGGCTACGAAATTGCCTTAGATTGCCCAGCAAGGGACGAGGTACTCCCCGCAGCCGCCGCGTTTGAGATCTTTCAGACCGCCATTCTCTCTCACGACGACATCATCGATAAAAGCCCCCTGCGGCGCGGCCGGGACTCCATCTGGCAAGCGGCGGCCCGCCTTCAGGGGAACCATCACTACGGCGTCTCTCAGGCCTTATGCCTGGGGGATGTGGGCATTGCCCTAGCCAGCCGCCTGATCGCCGGAAGCTCCTTCGAGCCAGACAAAAAAGTCGAGGCCTTGAAAATTTTTCTCGACGCGCAGTTGAATACGGTGGACGGGGAGATGCTGGACGTTCTCATGTCCCACGAGAAGGACTACGGGGACGAGGAGGGAGTATTGAGGATCGCGACACTGAAAACGGCCTGGTATACTGTTATTGGCCCCTTGCGGCTTGGAGCGGCGCTGGGCGGCGCTTCGTTGAGCCTCCTAGACGCCATGAAGAGGTATGGCGTGGCCCTGGGCGTGGCGTTTCAACTGCGGGACGACGTCTTAGGCATCAAGGCCGCTGAGGAGGAAACGGGCAAAAGCGGGGTCTCGGACGTGGCGGAGGGGAAGGTGACGTTGCTGGCGCACTACGCCGTGAAGCGGGCTACGCCGGAGCAGTTGAAGCGTCTGAGGCGGGTCTACGGGCTGGAAACGGCCACAGAGGCCGATCGCGCGACCGTGCGAGAGGTTTTCGAGTCCACGGGGGCCTTCGCCGCGGTCGAACGGAGGGCGGAGTCCCTTCTCGCGGAGGCTAGAAACGCCATCCCGGACGTGACGCGGGACCCAGACAACGCCGCTTTGCTGGCGCAGTTGGGGGACATGATGTTTCAGCGGAAGTCCTGACATGGCGGTTTTTTCCATTGTCACCGCCTGCCTCGACGCCGCGTCAACAATAGAATCCGCCATAAAGAGCGTTCTGGCTCAAGGCTGGTCCGGTCTCGAATACATCGTTATCGACGGAGGTTCGGCGGACGGGACGCTTGAAGTCATCGAAAAATACAGGCCACGCCTGGCGCACGTGGTTTCCGAGTCCGACGGGGGTATCTACGACGCCTTCAACAAGGGTGTAGCTCTCGCCACGGGAGACCTCGTGGGAATTTTGAACGCGGACGACCAGTACGCTCCCTGGGCGTTTTCGGCTGTGGCGAAGGCGGAGGCGGCTTACCCTGACTATGGCGTTTTTTACGGGAAAATGGCGGTGATCGACAAGGCGCGCCGCCGCTGGACGGTCTATCCACTGGGAGATAGCGCTCGCCTGACAGAGGGCATGGGTGTTCCCCACCCTGCCGTTTTTGTCCGGCGAGCTCTGTACGAAAAGCATGGGTTGTTCGATACAAGTTTCAAAGTCGCGGGGGACTGGGATTTCATGTTGCGCCTTCACTTGGCTGGAGAGCGTTTCCACCCCATCGACAAGGTACTGGCGGCCTTTGCCAACACAGGCGTGTCCTCCCAAGTGTCTGGGCGTCTCGCGGCGGAAAACCGAAGGGTCTGTTTCAAGCGCCTGAAATTCTCCTCCGCCACGCGGAACGTGGTGAAGATGGAACTGCGGCGCCTGGGCAGAAAAGTTTTGGAGCTTTTGGGCGTGTACCAGGCGTATGGGCGATACCGGGACGCGAAAATTTTGCGCGCCGAGGCGTCTGGGGCTTACGGGAGCTCCCTGGACGAGGTCTGGGCGGCCTTGGGTGGCTGAGGATGTCTCCCGAGATGGCGGTCATCGTCGCGACGAAAGACCGCGCCGAAGCTATACGGAAATACGCCCTGCCGAGCTTGAATCGGTCGGAGTATCGGGATTTTGTCTGCGTCGTCTGGGACGCCAGCCGCGATGAAGCGACGCGGGCGGCCATGGAGGAAGGCTCTTGGGAATTCCAGCTCCTCTACTTCAGGGCCCCGAGGCCGGGGTCGTCATCGCAGCGCAACGACGCGGCGCGTTACGTTTTGGAGGCGATCCCCTCCGTGCGGCATGTGGTTTTCATCGACGACGACAGCGAGCTTTCGCCCGACGCCCTGGGGGGGGTGCGCGCCGCCTTCCAGGAGGAGGGGGTGCGGATCGTCAACATCAGGATGAAGCCCGTCGCGCCCCCCTCGTTCCGCAGGCGGGCATCGCAGGCGATGAAGCGCCTGTTGGGAATGAACCGCCACGGGGCTACTCCGTACCTGTACAACTACGGTGGGGACGACGAGCCGGGGGGGATTGAAGTCGATTGGGCCAGTGGCGGGGGGATGGGGGTCGATGTTTCCGTTTTCAAGGAGTTGCGGTTTTTTTTCCTCGAGGAGTTTCAGCGTTTCGGCGGGTACGCGCTGGGGGAGGACTTCGCGTTTTCGTATTACGTGTCACGAAAGGGGTTCGGGCGCGTAGTGAACAGTCGGGAGGGGTATTTCTTGCATTACGCGGTGGGCTCGGCCCGGCTGGACGTGGAGAACATGGCGGCCTCCAAATGGTACAACTTTCACCTGCTCTTCGACAGGATATATGGAAAAGAAGGCGGACTGTGGCTGAGGGCGCGGTTCAAACTTTTCATGTGCGCCGCGACCGTAAAGCTCCTGTTCCGCGCCCGGAGTCTGGACGTCCCCGCCGTACTGAGGGGTGTTTCCGCCGCCAGGGAACAAGCCGCCCAGTAGACTGATAATCGTGTTCTTGTCTCCGCTTGTGTTGCGGTTTCATAAGATAGGGGAAAATTATGAGAAAAAGTTCTTACGAGGACCTGGCGCCTCGTCTTGCCGCGATAGGAGAACGCCCCCCTCGCTGGCTGGTGACGGGGACGGCGGGGTTCATTGGATCGCACCTAGCGGAGGCGCTTTTGTCCCTGGGGCAAGACGTGGCGGGGCTAGACAACCTCAGTACAGGGTTCGCGCACAACCTCGAAGCGCTGGAAAGAGCCGCGGGCTCACGAGGTCGTTTCCACTTTTTCCGCGGAGACGTTCGAGACAAGGAGGTTTGCCGAGAGGCCTGCAAGGGCGTCCGTGTTGTCCTGCACCACGCGGCGTTTGTCTCCGTGCCCGCCTCCATGGCCGACCCCGTCGCCGCCCACGCCACCAACGTAGACGGTTTTTTCAACATGCTGGAAGCCGCGAGGGAAAATGGCGTCCGGCGCTTTATCTACGCCTCTTCCAGCGCCGTCTACGGCGACGCCGCGGAGCTGCCCCTGAGGGAGGAACACGCGAACCGTCCCCTTCTGTCCCCATACGCGGTCACCAAAAAAATCAACGAACTCTACGCGGAGGCATGGGGGAAAATTTACGGATTGAACTGCACAGGCCTCCGTTATTTCAACGTTTTTGGCCCCAGGCAAGACCCCGAAAGTCCTTACGCGGCCGTGATTCCGCGCTGGATTGACGCGCTTTCCCACGGGCTTCCCGTCCCCGTCTACGGCGACGGAGAACAGACGCGGGATTTTTGCTACGTGAAAAACGTCGTCCGGGCCAACCTTCTGGCAGCGCTGGCCGAAAAGGCGGGGGTGTACAACATTGCCTGCGGCGTGGAAACGACGTTGAACGAACTGTTCAGAATCCTCAAACAAAATACGGCCCCGGACTCAAATTGCCGCCCCGTCTACGAAGAACCTCGCGCGGGCGATATAGTCCGATCGTTTGCCTCAGTAGAGCGAGCGCGCCTGCTTTTGGGCTACGAGCCCCTGTACTCCCTGGAGGAGGGACTGGCGGAGATGTGCGCCGCCTGGCGGTCGGAAAATGGAAAGCCGTGAGGACGCGCAGTCTTTCGATCGTTGTCCCCGTTTTCAACGAAGAAGACAACGTGGCGCCCCTTTTTTGGAAAATCAAAGAAGTACTAGAGGAAGTTGCCTTTGAGGTCATTTTCGTGGACGACGCAAGCACCGATTCGACTCTGAGCCTTTTAGTCCAGTTGAACTCCAGATTTCCAAAGGAGGCGCGTTACATTTCTTTTGCCAGAAACTTCGGGCACCAGACGGCGATAAGGGCGGGGCTACTCTGCGTCAGGGGCGACTGCGCCGTAACCATGGACGGGGATTTCCAGCACCCGCCGGAGCTGATTCCCCACATGCTGCGGCTTTGGCGGGAGGGGTATGAGATCGTCAACGCCCGACGCAAACACCCACGAGACATTGGGTATTTCAAAAAAATAACCTCGACCCTATTTTACAAAATGAACAACACCTTGACCGAGTTCAAGTTAGAGGAGGGCGTCGCGGACTTCCGCCTAATGGACCGAAAAATCGTCGAGCACGTCAATGGCCTGAGCGAGGACAACCTGTTTCTCAGGGGAATCGTGGCCTGGCTGGGGTTCCGGCAATGTTGCGTGGATTACGAGCAGCCGGGTAGAATGTTCGGCGCGTCGAAGTACACCTTAAAGAAAATGTTTGGCCTGGCCCTTTCGGGCGTTACCTCTTTCAGCGTAAAGCCCCTGCGCCTGGCGTTGGCTTTTGGGTGTGTCTTTTCGGCGCTGTCGTTTCTTTACGGCTTTTACGCTATTGCCATCTATTTCAAGGGCCAAAGTCTGCCCGGTTGGGCTTCCGTGTTGGTCAGCGGCCTTTTTATCGGGGGGATTCAGTTGATTTGCCTGGGCATCATGGGGGAATATGTAGCCAAGATACACATGCAGGTCAAAAATCGTCCTTTGTTCGTCGTCAAAGCTCGGTCTTGCGAAAGGAGCGACTGCGTTGGCGGCGCCGACGGAAAAACCGATTGAAGTACAAATCAAGGAACAAAATAAAGGCCGCGCCCGCGCCCCGCGCATTTGGCGTGTTGGGTTCCTTCTCGCGGCGCTCCTGCTTTGGCCCCTTTATCAGGGGAAGCTGTGGATCATCGACGACCATGAAATCGTGTTCTTTAGCTCTATTTTTGACAAAAGCGGCGGAAGTTTTATCCGGCCGTTCGCGTCGGCTCTGTCGGAAACGGAGGTCTTTAGGTGGGGGCAGTCGGGGCGTTACCGCCCAGCGTACTATTTTGCGCGCGTCCTGAAAACGTACCTGTTTGGAACAAGCGCTAGAGCTTGGTTTCTGTGCAATTTTTTTGTTTTTTTTCTCTCCGCCGTCTGTGTCGGAATCTCACTCCGTCCCTTTTTCCCCTCGCCTTTCGTCTTTCTGGGAATGCTGGTTTTCGCGGCCTTGCCCTGCTACGCGGACATGTGGGGAAGGCTAGGACCCAGCGAGATCGGCGCTTGCTTCTGGACGGCGCTGTTTGCCTGCGGCGCGGCTCGCTGGCTGGAAAGACGCCGCTTCGCGTTGATGTGTTTTGCTGTTTTCATGGCGGCGGGATACAAGGAAAACTTCGCGCTGTTGCTGCTCCCCTTGTCGGCCTTTCTCGTGAACGCCCGCAAAGAGGAGGGCGCGGAGGGCAGGTTTTTCCTTTTTCTTTTCCCGATGGGCATGGCCTTTGCCGTCTGGGGTTCGGTGGCGTTTTGGGTGTCCGGCTTGCCGCGGAGTGTGGACATATACGGACAGCCTTTGTCCATGCTGGTCCGGATTGGGACATTGCTGAATTTCTTCCGCGATGGTCCCCGCGCGGGCATCGCCGGCATGGGTTTTCTCCTTTTTTACGCTTGCCGCTGCCTGGCCAAGGTACACGGCGCGAAAAACTCCTTTATCGCAATGTTGGTCCTCGCGGCCTGCGTCTTGGGCAATTTCATCTTTCATAATGGGGCAACCTCGCTTTTGAGTCGCTATGCCTTCATGGAGCAGTTTTTTCTCGCCGCCCTCTTCTTTATTGCCCTCTTTCCCCTGCGCTGGACACTACTCAAGGCCTGGGAGACCAACGCCGCCTTCAGGCGGAGCGCTTTGCGTTGGTGTCGCGCGCTGGGGGTCGTGAGCCTCCTGTCAATTCTGGCGCTTAGCGGGGTCAACGCCTTTCGGGTGCGGCGTACCCTGGAATTCGACTATTTTCTGAACCAGGTGAAGCACTACGAAAATGTTCAGGTTGTCAACCTGGGGCGCCCGCTGTCCTCCTACGAGCCCTACTTCAGCCTGAAGCGCCACGCGGAGGCCGGGGTGATACCGAAGGTCTATTACTTTCCCTTCTGGGCTCCGGCGGGCGATGCTTTTTCCAGTGAGCTGAAAAATTCGCTGCTACAGGACGCGGAGGTCAACCCCGCGCCGCCTTTGACGGCAGGGACGGCCCTCGTCGAGTTTAGTGGGGCAAATGGGTGGTTCCGGCTCATCGAACATACATCCCCGTACCGGGAGATTGAACAAACGCTTTTGATGAGCGGCTGGCAGGAGGAAAAAGGCGGACTGGAAAAATTTTTCGGACTCTCGCCATTGAGCAAAGGTCGCCGTACTTCCGGAGGCGCCTTGGCCCTGGCCGTTGACGAGCCCCGTGCTTGCGAGATTATCGTCAGCGCGTTTCCCTTCGGCGCCGATAATCGTCAAAGTGACGCCATTTTTTACGTGAATGGCAAGGAGGTCAAGAGGGCAAAGCAGCACGAAGGCGAATTTCGCCTCACTATTTCCCAAGATCTGGCTTTGCGGTCTCCTTTGCACAAAAATCTTATGCAATTGGAGGTGCGCATCGAAAACTCCGACCCCACCAGACCGAACGGATTAGTGTTTCATTCCATAGACATCTTGCCGCTGCCATAAATTTCCTTTAGAGTATCTATCATAACCATGCTATCTTGATAAAGTTTACTTTGAAATACTGCATTTATAAAAATTGCTTTATAGCCTGAAGGCCCAAACAGGTGGGTTATGTTAGGAGCTC
>JAITGK010000130.1 GCA_031280635.1 Synergistaceae bacterium | reverse complement strand
CTCTCTGAAGGGGAATGCCACGACGGCCCCGAAGGGCGAGTCTTGATAGAGGAGGTTGGCGAAAAATTCCCGGGCGTCCCCATGCTGATGGACAGGGCTTACGAGGGCGATGAAACCCGAGGCCTGGCCCGGTCAAAAGGGCATGAACCCATTGTGCCGCCTAAGAAAAACCGCAGGGATCCGGGGAATACGACAGGGAGAAATACAAGCGCCGCAATGTGGTTGAGCGGCGCTTTCGGAGGCTCAAGGAATTTCGGAAGGTCTGTACACGATATGACAAACTGGATTTTATGTTTCTTGCTTTCGCTCAGTTTGCCTTCGTTATGATCTGGCTCAATTAATGTCAACAGACCCTAGCAATTAGCGGATACCCCCTGATAATCAGGGGGGTTCTAGTTATGAAACTGGACAAAATCGGATACTCAATCAAAGCGCCTCGAAAAACGCAAAGGGACTGACAATTGACGCAGGTGAGCGACGTGCCAAATAGCCCGCGGGTTTTTCAGAGTGATGACGTGCGGAAAATTAAAGATCGGTTGGACATCCTGGACGTGGTGGGGGATAAAGTGCGTCTCCATCGGGCGGGTCAAGGTTATATGGGCCTGTGTCCCTTCCACAACGAGAAAACCCCCTCCTTTCGCGTTTACCCGGACCGGCAGAACTACCACTGCTTTGGCTGCGGCAAGGGCGGGGACATCTTCACTTTCGTCATGGAAACGGAGGGGCTGGACTTCCGCCAGACGCTGAAGGTTCTCGCGGAGCGCGCGGGGGTGACCCTCCTGGAAGGGAGCAAGAAGCGCGTCTCTGGCAATCTGCACGAGGTCATGGAAATGGCGGGGCGGTTTTACCGCTCGCTCTTGTCCGCGCCGGAGGGGGAGCCCGCTAGGGCCTACCTGGAGCGGCGCAGGATAACTACAGAAACGGCGTCTCGCTTCGAGCTGGGGTGGAGCGGCAGCGGGTGGGATTCGCTGTGGCGGACGCTCCAAGGCGAACAGGTGACGACCCAGGAGGCCTTGGACGCTGGGCTTGTCCTAGAGGGGCAAAGAGGCGGTTTTTACGACCGCTTCCGGGGGCGGGTGATCTTTCCGATCCGCGATGTAACGGGGCGACTCATCGCGTTCGGCGGCCGCATCGTGGACGGTGAGGGCGCGAAGTACGTCAACAGTCCCGAGGGCGTACTCTACAGCAAGCGGCGCAACCTCTATCTGCTGCATGCCGCCAAAAACGCCATAAAGGAAAAAAAGCGCGCGTTGTTGGTGGAGGGTTACATGGACGCCCTGCGACTGCACATCCATGGCTATTCTGAGGCCGTGGCCTCCCTGGGCGCGTCCCTCACCGAGGAACAGGCGAAGCTGTTGAAGCGCTTCACCGACCGCTGTTACATCTGTTATGACAACGACGCGGCGGGTCAGGAGGCCACTCTGCGCGGGATGTACATCCTCCAAAACCTTGGACTCGACGTCCACGTGATCTCCCTGCCCTCCGGTAAAGACCCTGACGAGTTGCTCCGCTCCGAGGGGGGGAAGGAGCTTTTCGATGAAGCCATCGGGAGAGCTCGTCCCCTGGTGCTTCAACACCTCCACGCGGTGAGGCCGTCCCTAACGGACCCAGCGGGGCGGCGGAGGGGAATCCGTTCGCTGTTTGAGGGCCTGGCGCAGCTTCAGCCAACGGTGGTGGCTCCATATGTCTCTCAACTGGCCGGGGCCCTGGATCTCTATCCCAACGAGTTCCGACAGGAGCTGGAGCAGTTCCGGCGCGGCAAACGCGATCAGCCAAAGGAAGAGCGGAGATCGGAAGAAAAAAAACGAATGTTTGTCCACGATCCCCTGGAAGCGGCGCTGTGCGCCATGCTCTGGCGCGACGACGAGCTGCGCCGTTCCTGCCGCCCCGAGGAGATGCTCCCCCTCATTTCAAACGAGGACGTCAAGGAGATCGTCTTGGCAATCCTGATGGAGTCTCCCCAGGAGCTGGAAACACGCTGGCATTCCATGAACGAGCGGTTTCCACTAACCTTCATAGCCTGGGGCGGCGCGTTCTGCGAGGAACTGGAGTACCCTCGCGACGCGGACTCCTGGAATACCGTCCTAGTTGGACTGGCGCGAAAACGCGTGAAAGAGCGCGTGGACGTCCTCGACGCGCGCATGAAGCGCAACGAAGCCACCATAGAGGAAATGGCGGAGTTTCAACGCCTGGCGACCCAGCTCAAAGGCGGGAGAAAGGGGACATGAGGAGGAGCGCGTTCTGTAAAACCCCGTCCTTCAGTTAAGATAACCGTTGCATAGATACGAGCAGGGACGTGAGTCATTGAAAAATCTAAACAAGCAACGAATGGCGGTTGAAATTCGCGCCATAATTTCTCTTGCTGGTAATAATTAGAGCGGGAGTTACAGGTCAGTTCCTTTGAGGTGCCAGTCAGGTCGAACAGTACAGAGGCGCGCCACACATTCTCGCTGACGTCGAACTTCAGCAAACCGTCGTACTTGCGGCAAATCTCTCTCACCGACGAGATACCCACGCCTGGTTGGGGTTCCTCGGCCTGGCGTTTCCTGGAGAGGTAGGCGCCGGCGCGTTTTTGCCACAGGCCGTCGAAGCCGTTTTCAACCACCATAGTCAGGGTGTCGTCCCTCGTCTGGGCAACGACGTTGATAAATCTGGGGCCTGCCTTTTGGCGTCGGCAGGCTTCCACGGCGTTTTCCAGCAAGTTGCCCGCCATGACGCACAGATCTAGGTCGTGCACGCGCCCAACGGACTGTGGAATGTTCAGCCTTACGTTGAGGGAGATTCCGTTCTCGCGCGCCATCGAAAAGTAGTGGTCGGCCACGGCGTTTACGGCGAAATTTTCACAGATGGGCACGGGAGAGGAGGGGAGGCTTTCGGCCACTTTGCCAAGGAAAGAGTTCAGGCCGGCCATGTCGCCCCTTTCGCAGTAATTCCGTATGGTGGCGATTTGGTGGCGAAAGTCATGGCGCGCCGTCGCGTCCCGCCGGGAGCTTTCCATCAGGCGCGCGTACTGCCCGCGCCGCTCGTCCAGGATCATGGACATGAAGCCCATCTCCGCCTCCAGGCCGGTGAGCTTCGCGTCGGAGGTGAAATAGATGTCCATAAAAACCACGTCGTAACACCCGACGGGGTTGGAGTCCAGAAATTTTTCCCCCGAGGCGAAAAAAGCCAACTCCGATACCTCCGCGCCGACGTTCGCGCGCTTGATGATCCAACGCAGCCGGGCCGCGTCGCCTAGGTTGTCCTCACACACGGCTACCCTCAAAAGTGTTTTCACCGCGATCGCGCCTCCAAAGTCGCGCTCTAATTTTCCTCAGCGCTCGCGTTTTTAGGCTTAGAGTATCTATCATAACCATGCTATCTTGATAAAGTTTACTTTGAAATACTGCATTTATAAAAATTGCTTTATAGCCTGAAGGCCCAAACAGGTGGGTTATGTTAGGAGCTC
>JAITGK010000129.1 GCA_031280635.1 Synergistaceae bacterium | reverse complement strand
GAGCTCCTAACATAACCCACCTGTTTGGGCCTTCAGGCTATAAAGCAATTTTTATAAATGCAGTATTTCAAAGTAAACTTTATCAAGATAGCATGGTTATGATAGATACTCTAAGCGTTATTTCTAAGACGTTCGCGGTTTTTCCATAAAAGACAATACTTATCCAGCCACCCAAATGTACACTCAACAGTCCATCTTTCCAGTATTATAGCGGATTGCGTAATTATGAACATTAGAGCCGTTGGCTCTTTTATGCGCAAAGTTTTTACCGTTTATATCCGGCTTTTGATCTCTTATTTTCGCGTATGATTGTACAACACGCTATAAAATGGCGCGTAAAAAGCTCATAATTACCGCAAAAGCTTTGTTCATAAAGAAGCCAACGGCTCTAACGCGTATTTATGTAACCCTGAGCGTTTACCGATTTCTATTTCCGCGTCTGTAAGGTCCTTGATTTGGACCGCGAAAACTTCACCTGAGCCACCATCCGTCTGTTCAAAACAAAGAAGGGCCTAGTCTATGGTTGCCACCTTAACACCGCGCCGCCCCAGGAGAGCCCCACGCCGAAGCCCATGATCAGCACCTGACTGCCCTTTTTCAGACGGCCCTCGCGCTCCATGTCGCGCAAGGCGATGGGAATGGTGCTGCTCGCGGTATTCCCGTAGTTTTCGATGTCGAACACGAACTTTTCCTCAGGAAGCGAGAGTTCAGCGCGCACTTTTTCGAGCAACGTCCGGCTGGCCTGGTGGAGCACGAACAGGTCGATGTCCGCCAGCGTTAGGTCGTTGAGCCGCAGCACCTCGTCAAGGCAGGCGGGCGCCACCGAGAGCGTGAACTCCAAGATATCCGGGCCGTCCATGTAGAGGTTCTCCGGCGTGCGGACGTTACCCCAGCGGTTGGCCGTCTCGGTCCGCGTCTCCGGCGACGAGGGGCGGGCCCACGCTCCCGCCGGGATGATTAGCTTTTCCGCGCCGCCGCCGTCAGTGCCCAGTGAAAAATGCCCCACGCCCTCCGCGTCGGAGGCCTCCAGCAGCGTGGCCGTCGCCGCGTCCCCGAAGATAGTGCGGGTGCTCTTGTCTTTGGGGTGTATCGCGCGGGTGATGGTGTCCGCCGTAATGAGCAACACCTTCCGCGCCACGGCGGCGGCGATCAGTCCCTTCGCCAGCGCTAGACCATAAATGTAGCCCGAACAGCCCAGGTTGTAGTCCAGCGCTCCGACGCTTTTCCGCAACCCTAGGCGATTTTGCGCGATGCAGGCCGTGGCGGGCAGGAAGTGGTCAGGGCACTCCGTGCAGAGCAACAGGAAATCAACCTCCTCACGCTGTACCCCATGTTCCGCGAAGAGCGCCTCCCCCGCTCCCACCGCCAGGTCCGACACCAGTTCTCCTTGCGACACGTGGCGGCGAAGAACCCCCGTCTTGTTGAAAATTTTGCTTTCCGTCCATGTCCCGAACTCGCGAACCAGCTCCGCGTTATCCAGAACTTTCTCCGGCAGATAGATCGACACGGCGCGCACGGCCGCGCCGGCCCCGTGTTTCAATTTTTCCATATAAACACCCTTTCACACTAGTGTTCGCTGCGTAGCCAGGCCAGGCGGCTCTCCACGTGATCGACCCACTGGGATGACGGATAGCGTTTCAGAAATTGTTCGAGTATCTCCCGCGCCTTGTCTTCCTTGGGATCGTCGAAGCCGTCCAGGTAGAGGTTGGACAGCGCCCAGTGCGCCTCCTGGGCGGCCTCTGTGCCCGGACAGTCCTCGGTTAACCCAAGGTAAAGCCGCTCCCGCTCCTCGGGTTCGTCCCCCGACATCCGCGCAAGCCGGAACAGGTACTCCGCCGCCATAGCCTCTTGCTGCTCCAGCGGGCCGGGTTCCTCACTCCAAACGGGCGCGAAAAAAGGCCCCCAGCAAAGAAAGGTCAACGCGCAAAGCGGAAAAAGCGGAAAAAGCAGAAAAAAACGTCTTTTTGTCATCTGAACGCACCTCGCTCGTACAAGGAGAACTCCGTTCCCGGCATCTGGTTTTAACAGCAGGTGATATTTTACCTGTCCCTTCAAAAATCGGCAACCAACTTTATGGCGGGTAGCATAATAGTGCGCGAAAATATGAAGCCAAAAAGCCAAAAACCGGATATAAACGGAAAAAACTTTGCGCTTAAAAGAGCCAACGGCTCTATCCTGGATTCCACCTTACCAATCAAAACTTTACGCCGGTATTTTGGACGCTAGATTAAGAGGATACACAATATTGAACGCGGATGTGAGAGTCCATTGTCTAGATACGCCATGAAAGGAATTTCAACATGAACGCGGGTATGCGGCAAGAAGCAAAAAAAGAATCAGATAGAGGGGCCGCTCATTATTTGGGCGGCCGACCTCCTTTGCGCACAGCTTTCGGTGTTTTTTTGGTAACAAATCCTTTACTTTTTCCATGGGAGATCCAATGTAAGTATTTTCATAATACTTTCTATTAGACTATTTATCACTGTATTTTGGTTATATTAGAGACCCCTGGAGTCGTTGTTTTTTTCCGAGCGGAGTTTTTGCCGTTTATATCCGGCTTTTGGTCTCTTATTTCTCTGCATGATTACGCAACCCGCTATAGTATAGGGGTTTGACCCCATATGGCTCCAATCAGCGCTTTCTTAACTCGCTCTTCCCAAACGCAAACGAACCATCCAATAGATTCTATAAGCCGCCGGAATCGCCAAGAGCGCTAGGAATCCCCCGGCGATGAGGCCCCCTATGGCGACCACGGCGATGGGCGAGCGCATGCCCGCGCCGTTGCCGGTGGACATAGCCAGGGGGATCAGGGAAACCACCGACGTGGCAATAGCCATGACTAGGGACTTGAAGCGCGTTTCCGAGGCTTGCTCAATGGCCGTGTAGGGGTGAACGTTCTCATCGCGGCGCAGGGTCTCCGCGTAGTCCACGACAACGATGGCGTTGTTGACCACCATACCAATCAGCATGATCATGCCAATCAGCGCGAAGAGTGAGAGCGATTCCCCCGCCACCAACATCGCCGGGATCACCCCGATCAAGGCCATGGGCACCGTCAGAAGGATGATGAAAGCGTAGGCCCAGGACTCCATGATGGCCGCCACGACGATATAGGTGATAAACACCGCTATAGCCATAGCGCGGAACAGCTCCGCGAAGTCCTCCGCCATGTCCTCCGCCTCGCCGCCGAGGCTGAAGGAGTATCCTTCTGGAAACTCCATTGTTGAGAGCATTTCTCTCAGCCTGTCGTTGCCCTCTCCCGCCGTGATGTAGCGCACGTTTCCCGTGATAACGACGGCGCGCTCACGCTCAATGCGGCGGATTTCCGTCGGCGCGTCCTTCCACGAAACATCCGCCATTTCCTTCAGCGGCACCAGCCCATAGGACGTCATGATCGGCAAGTCCGACACAGTGTAGATGTCCCCGGCCTTCTGCCTGTCCAGTCTCGCCTTGATGTCATATTCGAAACCGCCGCTGCGGAACTTCCCCGCCTCCTTCCCAATGAGGTACCCCCGGACGGTGCTGGCCAAGTCCGATATGTTGAGCCCCAAGGGCGAGAGTCGCCAGCGTATGGGTGATATTTGAAGCTCCGGCTTGCCCATCTCGGTCTGTATGAAAAGGTCCCGTATACCGGGAATGAGGCGTCCTCTGGCCTTGACCTCCTCGGCTATGGAGTAGAGTACCGACATGTCCTCGCCCTTTATCCGTATCTCAATGGGGTCGCTGAACCCCCGCCGCGCGGCGAGCAACACGTAATCCACGCCCTCCATTGTCGCCAGAAACGGGCGTATCTTGTCGGCCACGGACTGGCTGGACGGGCGGCGCGGGTCCTCCCTCATGTAGATGGATACCGAGGACTTGTAGATAGCGCTGCTCCTCATGGACGCCCCTATGGTGGACACCACATTCTGGATGTACCTCTTTTCGGGCAGCGTCTCAATGAACCGCTCCACCACGCGCGTCTTTTTGTCCGTTTCCTCTATGGAGGCGCTGTTGGAGAGTGTGAGGTCGATGGTGATCGTTCCGTCGTCGGACACCGGCATAAACTCGGTCCCAATAAGCCCGCCCAGCTTTAGCGTCCCAGTCATAAGCCCTCCAAAGATCACGAGGGTGAGGATAGGATGGCGCGTGGAGCGTCGGAGCAGGAGCATAAACATGTCCTTAAACCCCTCGTAGAGCCAGTTCCACCAACCGGTCAGCAGGCGACCCAGCAGGGGTATCTCCTTGCTGGTCTTGACGCGGGCCGCCATGCAGGGCGTCACGGACATGGTCACCCACAGGGAGAAGAGCGTGGCGTAGAGGATGGTAACGGCGTAGGGGGCCAGGAACTGTCCCGCGATGCCGTGCATGAGCGCTACGGGCATGAACACCCCTAGGTTGGTGAGAACCCCCGCCAACACCGAAACGGATATCTCCTCCGTGCCTTTTTCGGCGGCTTCGAAGGGTTCGTAGCCCATGTCGCGGTAGCGGTAGATATTCTCGATGATGAGAATCGAGTTCATGACCAACGTACCCATGGAGAGGGCCAGCCCCAGGGTGCTCATGAGGTTCAGCGAGTACCCCAGCCCTTGCATGGGGACGAAGGTGGCCATGAAGGCGACGGGCATTGACACGGCGACGATGAAAGTGGCCGAAAGACGTCTGAGAAATAGGTAGATGACCACGGCGGTCAGGACGATACCTATCGCCGTGTCGCGGATGACGTTTTTGACGGACGTCTCCACAAACGCCGTGTCGTCGTGGGTGTAGGTCAACTTGAAATCGGGAAGGGGCTTTAGCGCCCTTTCCAGCGCGCGTTTCACCTCCCTGCCGGCGTTTACCACGTCGGCGTTGGCCCGTGGGCTTATCTGAAGCTGTACCACCGACTCGCCGTTGGCCCTGGCTATGGCGCGAACGTCCGTCTCCCCATCCACGACCCGCCCCAGGAGCGCGAGAGGTATAGGATCGCCCTTGGCCGTGGGAATGATAATGTTTTCGAGCTGATCCACCTCGTTGAACTCGCCCACCAGGCGAAGCGAGATTTCGTCCGTGTCATGGGTAATGTAGCCCGAAGGGTTCGTGATGTTGTTAGCGGCCACGATGGCGCAGATCTGCTGGTACGTCACGTTGTAGTCGGAGAGGGCCACAGGGTCAAGGACGATCTGAATCTCCCGATCCCTGCCTCCCGTGATCTGCACCTGCCCCACGCCGCCTACGCGGGCGACCAAGGGCTTGATCCTGTCGTCAATGAATTTTTTCGCGTCCTTTTCCGGCAGCGTGGACGTGAAGGACGCGGTTAAAAAGGGCTGGGCGTTGAGGTCAAACTTCAAGCATATCGGGTCGTCTACCCCATCAGGGAGGCGTTGCGCCTGGGCCTTGACCTTATTGTTGACGTCCACCAGGGCCAAGTCGGGGTTGGCGCCGGCCTGCATCTCGACGGCCAGAAGCGACACGCTGTCCTGGGAGTAGCTGGTGATAGTCTTCAGGCCTTCGAGGTCGGCAAGGGCGTCCTCCAGTGGCTTTGAGACCATCTGCTCGATCTCGTTGGGGCTGGCGCCCTCATAGCGCGTTTGGACAAGCACAAAGGGAAACTCCACCGAGGGATAGAGGGTGACGCCTAAGGTGGTGTAGCTTGTCCAGCCCAACAGCAAAAATATAATCACGCCGCACCAGGTAAAGACCGGGCGGCGGATACAAAAACGTATGAACCCCCCCATGTTACCGCTTCCCTGCCGCGCCCGTCTCCGAAATGTCGGTCTTGCCCACGGATTCAGAGATGAACGCCCCGTGGAAAAGCGCCCTGTTGCCACTGACAACGAGTCGGTCGCCGTTTCTCAGTCCTGACGTGACGATGACCCGACCACCGCGCCCCTCCCCGGTTTTTATCTCCACCATGCTGGCCTTGCCGTCTTTGGCCACATAGACGAACTCCTTATCGCCCCGGTACATGACCACGTCCGAGGAGATGATCACCACGTCCTCTTTTTTCTCCACCAGGAAGCGACCCTCCAGGTATGTTCCCGGCAAGATGCCGCTATCAGGGGAAAGGCCCACTACGACGGGGTACAGTCCCGACCCAACCTGAGCTTCGGGACTCAGGCGCTTGACCCAGCCCTTGCTGGTGGCCTCGTCTACCATCAGTTCCACCGATGTATTTCGGGTGATGTTGTGGATGTCTTTTTTAGAGACCATGAGCTGGGCCTCCATGTCGGAGGGGTCTACAATGGAGACCAGAGACCTGCCCACTTCGGCCACTTCGCCAGGTTCCACACTACGGGCCGCCACCACGCCGTCGATACTGGACTTCAGATCCGTCCTCTGCAGGGTGGAGCGGGATGCCTGGGCGTTGGCCTCCTCGTTTTTCATCACGGTGTAGGCCCTGTCTACCTCGGAATGGGCCACGCCGCCTTTTTTGCTAAGTTCCAGCAGGCGGTTGTAGTTCATCCGCGCCTCGGCGTAGCTGGTGCGGCTCGCCTGGGCTTTGACGGCGTAGTCGGCCTTCAGAAGCGTCACCACCACGTCCCCCGCCTTGACCATGTCCCCCACCTGCACGTGGACGTCCTGAACGACCTCGCGCACATAGGAGGTCACATCCTGGGTTCGGGCGGCCTTCGCCTGTCCGTAGTAACTCCGCCACGACTCCCATGTGCTGGGCGTCACAGCGGTCAAGGTAACGGGGTAGCGAATCTCCTCCGTCTGAGCCAGGGACGCGACGTTTGCCGCGGCCTCCTTCAGTTTCGACTGGACCTGCAACGCCAACGCCGCGATGCCGAACCCCATTAACAGCAGCCAGAATAAAACCCTGACCTTGTTCAACTTCTTCAATAATGTTCGCAACATATCAAATCCTCCTCAGGGGTTAATATCCTCCTGCTCAGGTCATGCATCATTCGCATAAATTTTTCTATTTTCGCCTGCTCTTCTCCGCCCGTCGCCTGGGTTGAGACCTCTTCCTCGCCGTATTTCAGGATGTCAGTTGACAGTATCTTCCCAATGGCGTGCATCAGCCGCTGCGCGGTCTCCACGGGGAAATCGTCTCGCACTGCCCCGATCTCCCGCCCCCTGACGATCAGGTCGCCCAAAAAGCGCGTAGTCCGCGTGTGGCACGCCTCGATGTACTCGTCATTGCGCGGAAGGTCTTTTGATATCCAAAGGAGCACACGCCACGCTATGGGGTTCCCTAAAAAAAACTTCATCGCCCTGCTGTGATATTCTTCCGCAGTCGCCCAATACTCTTCTTTGGTGTTTGGAAGCCTCAAGTCGCCTATGGAGCGCCTGAAACGCTCGCATATCTCATCCAGCACCGTCGAAAGAAGACTGTCCTTGTTGTCGAAGTAGTAGTAAACCGTGCCTTTGCTGAGTCCTGACTTCTCGATGATTTTATTGTAAGAGGCCGACTCGACCCCTCGCTTCGCAAATTCTTCCGCCGCGGCCTCCATCAGTCGCGTCCGTTTGACCTCGTCCAACCGCTCCCGTCTGACTATAAAAACCAATCCCCTTTCTCACGCGACCGGATAATAGGTTCGACCGACCGGTTGAACTTCTCAAGTGGAAATTATACACCGAGAACGGAAAAAAGCAATAGGAAAATCCATAACTCAACGACTACCGGCTAAAGTACTCAATTGAAAAAGTAAACGCGACCCGGCGGCCGGGCGTAGGTTGCGATAAGTCGCGCAAAAGTGGAGGCAAAAGTTTGTGGCAAGAAGTCGCGCAAATACGCATATGTGAAAAAAATATCCTTACCATAAATCTCATTGCCTCAGCTGAAGAAGAGACCAGATTATGGGAGGAACGCGATATGGGAACGTTTAAACATTTTTCACTGGAAGAAAGAACAGCCCTCCAAAATGAACTCAATTCAGGTAAATTCTTAAAACCTATCGCCGAACAACTCGGCAAAACGCCCTTATCAGTAAGCCGAGAGGTCAGACGGCACATTGAGCAAAAGAAACGCGGCGGCTATGGGAGACATTTCAATGACTGCTTATCCCGCTCTTCTTGTATTCTTGAAAACGTCTGCCAAGGGGCTTTCCCATGCTCACGCAAGTTATGTCGCAACTGTCAGCGGCGCGAAGATTTTTGTTCCGACTATCTCAAGGAAACATGTGAGAGACTGGCAAGGCCGTCGTATGTCTGTAATGGTTGTGAAAAACGCCTCAAATGCGCTTTAGGGAAGTCCCTTTACAAAGCCGCGATAGCGAAGGAAGAAGCGAAGTTATCGCTCCGTGAGTCACGCTCGAGGATCTCACTTAGAGTATCTATCATAACCATGCTATCTTGATAAAGTTTACTTTGAAATACTGCATTTATAAAAATTGCTTTATAGCCTGAAGGCCCAAACAGGTGGGTTATGTTAGGAGCTC
>JAITGK010000128.1 GCA_031280635.1 Synergistaceae bacterium | reverse complement strand
GAGCTCCTAACATAACCCACCTGTTTGGGCCTTCAGGCTATAAAGCAATTTTTATAAATGCAGTATTTCAAAGTAAACTTTATCAAGATAGCATGGTTATGATAGATACTCTAAAGCTGGCAGAAACAGAAATTTTCCGCGTTATTTCCTAAAAGGGGGAGCAAGATGAGAAAAGTGGTTGATTTTTGCGTTCTTTCGGCGATGCTGGTAAGTTTTGTCGCAGCAGGGATAGCGCAGGCGGATTCATCCATTTTCCACTCGAATGAAAAAACGTTCTTGGTGAGGACAGGGGGCCGTCAGCAACTTTCCTCTCATGCAGAGTGAGCGTGATGGAGAGGAAAAGGGACGTCGCGGCCAAGATCAACAGCGGGAGGAAGACCGCAAGCCGCCGCAGAAATCGCAGGGGTGATAGCACACCCTAGCAAGGGGAGTCTGTTCAATCTGCAAATTGCTATAAAAAGAAATTTGAGGAAACTTGGAGAGCGATAGCGGTGGATGCGTCTGTTCCAAAAACGACACAAGAGCCAAAGAGCCCAAGCTCTCAGTCCTATGACGCGACTGAGCGCGCGCCTCAACTTGCGTTTCAACCCACATATGACAAAATCGACGAAGACGCTTTTTTCTTTTCCAGAAAAGACTTTAGGGAAAAGGAAGCCTTCCTCTCTTCCGGAAAAGAAGAAAGCGTCATTCAAGTAGCGCTGTCCATCCGCGATCCATCGGGAAGTTACTCCTGTTGCGCGGGGGTGGCGATGACCTCTCTTTTCTCAAACACCCTGAGCAAGGTCAACGTCACGGTATTGCACGACGTCACCCTGACCCAGGACAATAGACGCCGCTTCGAGCGAACGGCGGAACGTTGGAGACAAACTGTGCGCTTCATCGACGTTTCAGAGCACGTTTCCCGTCTGTCAAAAGGCCCAGAAATCACCACCGTTTCTGGCGCCTTGTTCCGCCTCCTGATACCCAGCCTGATGGACACCCCCAAGGTTATCTACCTCGACTGTGACACCGTCGTCAACCTGGACATCGCCGACCTTTGGGGCGTTCCTCTGGATGCGTCCCTGGCCGCGGTGAAAGGTCAGGCTTTGGCGCTTCGGCCTCGGCTCAAAAAAATACGAGAGTGGGCCATCTCCTACGATCCGGAAAACTACTTTAACCCCGGCGTTCTGGTCATGAATCTGAGTCGCATCCAAACGGCCTACCCTTCCCTGCTCTCGGACTTTTCCCACTTCAGCAAACGTTACGGCTTTTTGACGGAGACGACGACCCAGGACTTCCTGAACGTGTTTTTCCGCGGAGACGTTCTTTTTTTGGATAAACGCTTCAACAACATGCTGGAGTACGAACACATTGGTGGTTCTGTCCTGCACTTGACGGACACCAGCTCCAGGCCCTGGAGAACTCCCAGAAATACCCCCCGCGACCGACTGTTCTGGGAAACGCTGGCAAATTCCGAGTGGGGCGGCGCGCTGATGGACACACTGATGGAACTTTACGATACTAAACCTCTCACGTCTTACCGAACCCTGGACTGTGTAAAACTCCTGCTTCAGCGTCTACCGCGGTATTTTAAAATAGAGGCCTGCGTCAACGAATGCTTTTCCCTGTTGAAAGACTTGTCCATTGTTTTGAGGGAGCGGCGCTGCCAGGCGGAGGACAGACGCTGCATTTCTTCCAAAAAAGGACGTGAACTGTCGTGATTTACTTCGATTGCACGCGGATATTCGAGACGCCCTCCTGGCACACGGGCACGCCCAGGGTCATACGTAGCCTGGCGCGCGAAATGCCCCTGTTGCGCGACGACGTCCGCTGGACGGCGTTGGACGACGACGGCGTGTACCGAGAGTTGACTGCCATTCCTCAGCCCTCGGACTTGCCCCGGCAACACCTCGGCGGCCCTATCCACTTTATGAACGGCGACGTGTATTTCATACCAGACATGATCTGGGATAAAAAAATTTTGGAGGGCCTTGCCGCGTTCAAAATTTATGGAGTTACGACGGGAGTGTTGTACTACGACCTTTTTCCCCTGACGCGCTCTGACCACAGGCAGGACTTCAAAAACCGTTTCCTCGCCTGGTTCTTAGACACGGTGCGGTACGCGGATTTTTTTGCCTGCGACTCGCAAGACACCAAAGAGGTATTAAAAAAAGAATTTCAAAAACTCACGCCGCCCTTTTCCCCAAGTGAAGAGACGGTCTTTCATTTTCGTCTTGGTGCCGACTTGCCGCGCCCCGACGCCAGCTACAGTCCTAACGGCGCCCTGCTGAAAAAAGCCTTCGACGGCGGGAGCACCTACCTCATGGTGTCCTCCATCGAGCCACGGAAGAACCACAGCTTTCTGTTAGACACATTCGACACGTTGTGGGAAAGACATCCCGATCTCAAACTGTGCTTTATCGGTCGGCGATGGACAGAAGAGGACTTCCCTGGGGAAAACCTGCTGATCCAGCGCATGGAGCGCCACAAAGAAAGAAATAAGCGTTTTTTTTGGCTCGAGGGTCTCACCGACGCGGATGTGCACTGGGCCTACCGGAATGCGAAATGCGTCTTGAGCGCCTCCCTGGCCGAGGGCTTCGGTCTGCCCGTGGCGGAGGCGCTTCACTACGGGGTCCCTGTTTTGGCCAGCGACATCCCTATCTTCCACGAGATCGCGGGGGACAGAGTCGGCTACTTCGACCCTCAAACCCCCGCCTCCCTGGTCGCGTGGATAGAGCGGATAGAGAAGACGGGAATCGTCATCAAGCCCAACCCTGACTACCACTGCACCACGTGGAGGGAGAGCGCCGAGGAGCTTTTGGACAATATCCTCCGCGCGGCCCGGCGCGCCCGAAAGAACATCATCCCCAAGCTGAGACGTCACTACGCTCAGGCAGGGCAAAGCGCTTCTTCTGTGGAGCATCTCAACACGGTGGGCGCTCGAAAAGACGTCGTACCGACGTGGCCTCCTCTAACCCTGTCGGTGCGCCGCTTGCTGCGCCTGCGGGGGCGAGAGCTGGTGCGGCAGGCTTTTAGGCGCTTTCTCCACCGCCTGCCGGAGGGGCGGGAAGAGGAGGAGTACGCAAACAAGCTCAAAGAAGGACTCTCCTCTTTGGGGCTGATCGCGGCGCTACGTTTTTCGGAGGAGGGCGAGCGAGTGGCGGAGCCTATCAACGTCAAATACCCCGCCCTGTTCCGTGCCTTCGCCCGCCTTCTGGAAAACCCAGGCCTTTGGGGCAGATGCGCGCGTTACTTTTCCGCGCTGCTATCCCTGTCGAAGAATCAGGCAAGGCTGAGTCGAGTGGAGGTCGAGCTGCAGGAACTTCGGGAATATGTGGCGACTCTGTCCTTTCAGTACCTGCCCCCAGCGGCGCTCTTCCCGGTCGGTCCCTGGACGAGGCGTCCCGCCAGCTCCAGGGACGCCCAGGCCTTTGAGGACTACCTGAAGACCCTTGCCGCGGAAAGAGGCTCTGATTTTTCCGGACACTATGAGATATATCTTCCCCATATTGTGACAGACCGCCCCTTTCTGGTTGTCGGAGTGGACGGCGTCGCGGAGCTTTTACGAGAGCGCGGCGTGAACGCCCAACGCGCCAGCATCGACAAGGCGGCTGACCGTTTGGTCGCTGAAGGCCATTGGGGCGGCGTGCTTTTCTCGCACGTCATGGGAGAGGTTTCGCGCGGGCAGCAGGTTGAACTTCTCTCGTTAGCAAGGGGAAAGCTAGACGAGGACGGCGTTTTGATCCTAGAAGAAATGAACCCTGAGCACCCCCAGGCTCCTTTCTTTCCGGGCCCTCGGGCCCCGTCACCTCGTTACCTCGCGTTCTTGGCGCGGTGGTGTGGGTTCGAGTCCGTGGACTTCCTGGGACTCTATCCGGCTCCCTACGCGCGTTCCCGCGGTGAAGACCTTTTAAGCCAATATCGCGTCTGTTCCGTTCTAGCCTCTATTCTCGACTCGCATATTGATGAACAGTCAATTATGAGATGAAATGTTATAAACGTCAGGGGCGACGGCAGACGGTGATTAAGCTCATGCCATGAACGTTTTTTACGACCACACGATCTTCCAGCAGTTTTACGGCGGAATATCCAGATATTTCCGCGAGGTCGTCGCGCGCCTGCTGGACGAAGAGGACGTCAGTGTCCACCTTTTCATGGGATTTTTTATGAACCGCTACGGGCTGGAAAGCCTGAAAGGTCGTTGTAAGGCCTACTGGGGTCGTCCGGCATTTCCCCTGCCTCGCGCAGGTCGGGCGATACGGCTTCTCAACAGAGTGATGTGGAGGCTTTTTCAGGTAAGGTTCGCGCCTGGTGGCGGAAAAGGCGCTGTCTACCATCCCACATATTACGATTTCTCCGGTCTGTCCAAGGCCAAAGTCGTCTTCACCGTTCATGACTTTACCCACGAGCGCTTCCCGCGCCTCTTTCCCAAGGGGGACAGGACGCCGGCGCTGAAACGAAAGGCCTTCAGCCGGGCGGATACCCTCATCTGCGTTTCGAAATCGACGAAAAACGACCTTTTGAGCTTTTACGGGGCTCAATGTCCCATCAAGGCCATTCACCACGGCTACAACGACCTGTCCGCGCTGCCGACGCCGGATCTGACCCTGCCGGACTACCCCTATTTCCTGTTCGTTGGCCCACGGCATGCCTACAAAAACTTCGGGAGGCTGTTGGCGGCTCTGGCCTCGTCGGCGGAGCTGAAAAACAACTTCGGCGTGGCCTGCTTTGGAGGAACGCCCTTTTCCGCCACAGAGAAGCGGCGCTTCACGGAGCTTGGGCTTGCCAACAGGATCGTGCGCTACGATGGAAACGACAATGCCCTCTCGGGCCTGTACAAAAACGCCTTGGCCCTTGTCTTTCCATCCTTTTACGAGGGCTTCGGCTTTCCTATTCTGGAGGCTATGAGCTGCGGGTGCCCGGTGGTGGCCAGCGGCGTGAGTTCCATTCCAGAGGTCAGCGGGAACGCGGCACTCCTGTTCAACCCCTCCTCCGCTGAGGAACTGGCCGAGCAACTCCGCAAGGTAGCGTTCAAGAACGACCTCCGTTTCCGCTTGATAGAGCTGGGCAAGCGGCGCTGCGCCCTCTTCTCCTGGGAGCGCTGCGTCAAGGAAACCCTAGAGTTTTACCGTTCGCTATAAGAGTATCTATCATAACCATGCTATCTTGATAAAGTTTACTTTGAAATACTGCATTTATAAAAATTGCTTTATAGCCTGAAGGCCCAAACAGGTGGGTTATGTTAGGAGCTC
>JAITGK010000076.1 GCA_031280635.1 Synergistaceae bacterium | reverse complement strand
AAGCTGTTTTTCGATATGATCAGCATCATCGTATACCTTGAGCTGCGCAAGAAATTAAAAGCCAGCAAAATCTCAGTAAGCAGCATGATCGGGAAGGCGCAGTCGCTTATGTGCTTGTGCAACAGCACGGGAAACGTCAATGTCGACACCCCGTCCAAAGGGGCCCGACTCGCAATGGACGCACTGGATACAAGCAAGGACTTTAATAAGCCGCTTGACTTGTTTCTAGCCAGGTACCTTTTGATGTAGTGTTGAATTTGCTCTCATTTTAGGCTAAAGAACCCGGCGCGCTCCGGGAAAAGGGGGAGAACGATATGCTGCGTTATATCGACAGTAACAAAATGGGACGCTCGCAACTGGGGTGGTTGGACAGTTACTTTCATTTTTCCTTCGCGGAGTACTGCGACCCCAACAACGTCCAGTTCGGCGTCCTACGTGTGCTGAACGACGACAGAGTGCAACCCGGCACGGGTTTCGAAATTCATCCTCACCGGGACATGGAGATCGTTTCCTACGTGGTGGAAGGCGAGCTGAGTCATGCCGACAGCATGAAGAACGAGGAAACCCTTACAAGGGGTCAGGTGCAGTACATGAGTGCCGGAACGGGCGTCTACCACAGCGAACTCAACCATGGGGAAAAACTGCTGCGCTTCTTGCAGATATGGATACTGCCTGACAAGAAAGGGCACGAGCCAAACTACGGCAGCCAGCGCTTCGCCCTGGAAGACCGCCGGAATAGGTGGTTTTTCATCGCTTCCGGGAGCGACAAGGCCCCCATCCGCGTCCACGCTGACATAAACATGTATGCCGCTCTGCTGGACAAAAAATTGAATTTCAAGGTCGGCCCAAACCGCCAGGCCTACATGGTTATGATCGAGGGGAGCGGCGACGTCAACGGTACCCGCCTTTCTACGCGCGACGCAGCCGAGATCGTTGAAGAGGACGTGACCGTCACGCCCTCGGAACCCGTCCACCTCATTGCTATCGAAATGGCCAAAGCATAACGTCCTGATTCCATAATCCTAAAATGAGAGCAAATTCAACACTACATCAAAAGGTACCTGGCTAGAAACAAGTCAAGCGACTTATTAAGAGTATCTATCATAACCATGCTATCTTGATAAAGTTTACTTTGAAATACTGCATTTATAAAAATTGCTTTATAGCCTGAAGGCCCAAACAGGTGGGTTATGTTAGGAGCTCTATAGGCCGTGACAGACGGTCCCGACATCATCGCGCTTAAGGTTTTGCACCCTGATAAACGACATTCGAGCCTCCTAATATGTAGTGTTATATAACACTACATATTTTAACAGAAAAGAGCCGAAGCTGGCAAAGACACTTCGAGAATATTGGCTTAAAATGAGAGTTTAAGCTGCAATTGAAAGATCGAGATGAAGTGTAGTGCTAGAAATTTCTCCATTTTAGGGTTACTAAATCTGATATCGCCAATTGGTTTTCTCATGTTGGCTATATTGCTAATTCATAGCGGAATTGCTATAACGTTGGCCGAAGGGGTCCGCTGCTGTTCTTCATCCTTATTTTAAAAAAATTCCTATAAAAAACGGAGCCCCCTTTAAGGGGATACTCCGTTTTTTTGCTAACTGGGTTCTGCCCTTTCTTGTTACGCCCCTTTGCGGACGATCTCCTTGATCTTCATGAGGCGAGAGAGAGTGGAGCGTTCCTGTTCGTCCAGCTTCATGCTGATGTAGCGAATGGTTTCGACCAAGTTCGGGATCATGACGTACTCCAGCGCGTTGACGCGCCGCCGCGTGCGCTCGATCTCCCCCGCCATCAGTCGAATGGCCTTTTCCTTTGCGGCCAGCTCCAACAGACGGAGGATCAGCTTGCTGAACTGCTCCAGCGCGACGTCCAGCAGAAGAGGCACGGACGCGAAGCCGTAGTTGACCGGGTTGCCTTCCTGCTTGACGTCGTACTCGGGCACTAGAACACTCATGACGTTCTTCCAGGATACGGAAAGCGAGCACTTCGCGCCAGGAAACATCAGAGCCTGCTCCAGGACCTCGGGCGTGGTCTGCGCGCGGGACAGAATAAAAGAGCCGTAGCATTCCTTCAGCTCCGCCTCCACCTGTTCCCGCAGGGCCTTGCCCTTCCGCGCGCGCTCCAAAAACGCCTTGATCAGCGCGTCCTGCTTGTCCTTCAGGAGCTTATGGCCGCGCTTGGCGACCACAAGGCGCTTCTTCAGCCTCGAAAGCTCCATCCGGTTGGGGTTAACGTTAATGCGCGCCACTGTGCGGCACCCCCCTTAACCTTTGGACTCGGTCTTCGCAAGTCTGGGCTTCAGATATTTTTCAATGTAGGCGTCTCGGATACGCTTCAGCTCTTTCGTTGGGATCATGGTCAAAAGGTTCCAGCCAAGCTCCAACGTTTGCTCAACCGTGCGGTTCTCGTACTCGCCCTGACGGATGTACTTGTCCTCAAAGGCCTCCGAGAACGCCGCGAACGCCTTGTCTTCTTCGGTCAAAGCCCCCTCGCCCAGGATAACCGCCAGTTCTTTGGCCTCCTTGCCGCGGGCGTAAGCCGCGAAAAGCTGGTTCATCAGGTCGGCGTGATCCTCACGAGTCTTGTCCTTGCCGATACCCTTGTCCTTCAGGCGCGACAGCGACGGCATCACGTCCACCGGTGGGTAGATGCCCTTGCGGTGCAGAGCGCGACTCAGAATGATCTGACCCTCTGTGATGTAGCCGGTCAGGTCGGGGATTGGGTGGGTCTTGTCGTCCTCAGGCATGGTGAGAATGGGAATCTGGGTGATGGAACCACTCTTACCCTTGAGACGCCCGGCGCGCTCGTACATCGTCGCCAGGTCGGTGTAGAGGTAGCCAGGATAGCCGCGCCGTCCGGGAACCTCCTTGCGGGCCGCGGATATCTCGCGCAAGGCTTCGCAGTAGTTAGTGAGGTCGGTGAGGATGACCACCACATGCATGTTGCACTCGAACGCCAGGTACTCCGCGGCGGTGAGGGCAATGCGGGGCGTGGTGATACGCTCAATGGCGGGGTCGTCCGCTAGGTTGATGTAGAGCGCGGTTCTCTGAAGAGCGCCCGTCTTGCGGAAGTCCTCCATAAAGAAGGAGGCCTCCTCGAAGGTGATGCCCATGGCGGCGAACACGACGGCGAAGTCTTCATGGCCGCTGATGACCGTGGCCTGGCGCGCGATCTGCGCCGCCATACGGTTGTGGGGAAGGCCGCTGGCTGAGAAGATGGGCAACTTCTGCCCGCGCACCATGGGATTCAGTCCATCGATGGTGGAGATGCCTGTCTGAATGAACTCCGAGGGGAAGTCGCGGGAGTAGGGGTTCATGGGCATTCCGTTGATGTCAAGTTTCTTGTCAGGGATCAGGTTCGCGCCGCCGTCGATGGGCTCGCCGCGTCCGTTGAACACGCGCCCCAGCATGTCGCGCGACACGGGCAAGGTCAGCACGCCGCCCAGGAAGCGCGCCTTCGTGCCCTCCACGTCAATGCCGCTCGTTCCCTCAAAGACCTGGACGAGGGCGCGGGTGGACTCGATCTCCAAAACGCGGCCGCGCCGCTTCTCCCCGTTGGTGAGCTCGATCTCGACCAGCTCGTCATAACGCACGTCCGTGGTGTTCTCCACCATCATTAAGGGGCCGGAGAGGCCGGAAACCGTTCTATACTCCTTAGGCAACATTTTGTTCACCGCCTACTGGGACGAGCCCGTTGGTCTGTTCCTTTATCGTGTCCTCCAGCTTGTCTATCTCGCCGATTTGCTTTTCCTCCAGATAGCGCATTCTGGCGATCTGTTCACGCACTGGGAGGTTGAACAGCTCGTTCATCGGCGCGCCCTTCTTCAGCGCATCCATACCCGCGTGGTGGAAACGAACGATTGTCTTGAGCATCCGGAACTGTTTGTCCATGGAAGCGTAGGTGTCTACCTCATGGAAGGCGTTCTGGTGCAGGAAATCCTCCCGCAGGGATTTTGCCGTTTCCAGCACCATGCGCTCCTCTTTGGAAAGCGCGTCGATGCCCACCAATCGCACCACCTCTCGGAGCTGGTCTTCTTCCTCCAAAAGGCTCATGGCCTGGATACGCAGACTACTCCACTCGTCGTCAAAACGGCCATTCCAGTACTCATCAAGTGTCTCGGTGTAGAGGGAGTAGCTGGAAAGCCAGTTGATGGCCGGAAAGTGGCGCTGATAGGCCAGGTTTGCGTCAAGTCCCCAGAACACCTTGGTGACGCGGAGCGTGTTTTGCGTAACGGGCTCAGAGAGGTCTCCGCCAGGGGGCGATACCGCCCCAATGACGCTGATGGAGCCCTCGCGCCCTTCCTTGCCCTTGACGACGCAACGACCCGCGCGCTCGTAGAACGAGGCCAGACGGGTACCCAGATAGGCGGGGTAGCCTTCCTCTCCCGGCATTTCCTCCAAGCGGCCCGACATCTCGCGCAGAGCCTCGGCCCACCGGCTAGTGGAGTCCGCCATGAGCGCCACGGAGTAACCCATGTCTCGGTAATACTCGGCCAGGGTGATAGCTGTGTAAATGGATGCCTCGCGGGCGGCCACTGGCATGTTGGAGGTGTTCGCGATGAGCGTGGTGCGCTTCATCAGTGGCTGCCCAGACTGCGGGTCTTCTAGCTCCGGGAACTCCAGAAGCACGTCGGTCATCTCGTTGCCGCGCTCACCGCAGCCCACATAGACCACGATCTGGGCCTGGGCCCACTTGGCGAACTGATGCTGAATGACCGTCTTGCCCGACCCAAAGGGCCCTGGCACGCAAGCCGTCCCGCCCAGGGCGATGGGGAAGAAGGCGTCCACCACGCGCTGTCCCGTGGACATAGGCACGTTGGGCGGCAGGCGCTTGGTCACGGGGCGCGGGGTGCGCACTGGCCAGCGCTGGAGCATCTTCACCTCGTGAAGCGTTCCCTTGTCGTCAATAACCGCGATGACGTCCTCCACCGTGCGCTCGCCACTCTGGATGCTCTTTATGGTACCCTGGACTCCCCGTGGCGCCAGTATCCGATGTTCGACGATGACGGTCTCCTGCACCACGCCCAGAACGTCGCCCATCTCGACCACGTCGCCTACCTTGGCCTTGGGCGTAAACTTCCATTTTTTCGCGCGGTCAATGGCCGGGACGTTGATACCGCGGGAGATAAAGTGACTCTTGGCCGCCTTCTCGATCAGCTCCAGCGGACGCTGGATGCCATCGTAAAACTGCTCGATGATACCCGGCCCCAGTTCCACGGAGAGAGGCTCTCCCAGACCGATCACCGGCTCGCCGGGCTTCAGGCCCGACGTTTCCTCATAGGCCTGAATGGACGCCGTATCGTCTTTAAGCTCGACGATCTCCCCAATCAGGCCGATGTCCCCAATGTGAACCACGTCGTACATGCTCGCGCCCAGCATCCCCTTGGCGACCACCAGAGGGCCGGATATTCGTTCGATAACCCCTTGAATTTTTTTGTCGTTGGGCACAATTATCGCCTCCGATTCTCGTTATATTCCAACTCGCGCGGCATTCTATCTCTCCGCAAAAATGTCCATGCCCACGGCCTTCTCGACGCTGTTGCGGATAGAAGCCAGTCCCGCGCCCGTGCCGCCCAGGACGCCGGGCAGGGGAAGCACGCTGGTGTCGTAAGCGTCGTTGATCTCCTCCACTTTTTTGGTGAAGTCCACGAACAGGTCTTCCTGGATGAAGACGACGGCGTAGCGTTCGCGCGCTAGGCCCTCTAGAATGTACTCGAACTGTCCGCGCTTAACCGCGTCCAGCACCACGGGTTTCACTCCCACAGCCTGGAAGGGCAGCACCATCTCGTAGTCCCCGATGGCCGCCATTGGCAGGGAATCCCTGACGTTGAAGGAAGGGTTATCGGCCATGACTCAAAAGCCTCCTCGCAAACTCCCGATTCAGGCCGTTGGCGACGCACACCAGGGCGATGCGAAGGTTGCGCGCCTCTTCTTCCTTGCGCAGGAGGTATAAAATGACGTTTTCCGGAGCGGAGGCGCTATACTTTGCCTTCTCCAAAACGCGGATCAGGTACCCATCTAGAGCCTTCGATATCTCGGAAAGCGTGACCTGCGCGTCCACTCGATCTTGGGAGACCTCCAGCGCCGCGCCGATGCCGGTATGGGAGAGAGCTTTGCCCCAAGACTCCAGCGGTTCGCCCATAAGCTTCGCCACGTCGTCGGGTCCGATCGTCCCCCCCTTGTGGAAAAATGGCGACGCCGCCGCGAAGTCGTAGCCCATACGCCGCAAACGCACGGCGTTACGCAAGTTCTCCGCGTCGATCTTGTGCTCCACCCAGCGTGTGACCGCGTCGTTTTTTAGCTTCTCTTCCAGTCCCCGCGCCAGTTCCAGCATTGCCGCGAACAGGCGCTCGTCAAGGAGTACCTCCACCCGCCGCGGGTCTTTTGTTTGATCCCAAAGCGCCCAGCACTGAGGGACAACGTCCCCCAAACAATAGGGCAGGAAACCATACTCCTCGCCCTCTAGGGCCGTGATCAGTCTTTCCGTGTCCACGGCCCCCAGCTTGGAAAGAAGGTCGTAACGGCGCTCGCCGCCCTCCCGTACCTTGAAAAGGCTTTTCAGGATAACCTTAACGTTGTTGAAATCGTAGGGCATCCGGCAAAGGTCTACCAGCTCCTTGTCGGGCACGAACCGCTTCAGGTCGTCGCAGGTCGCGAGCAACTCGCTGTCAATGAGGCGGTCGAAGCCCGCGTCGGAAGCGCCTGCCGCCCACTGGGCGTAGACGGTCTCCCCTAGGGACTTCAGCGCGTCGTCCAGCGTCGCGCTGTCGATGAGCCGCGAGAAAAACGACGTGTCCAGAAAGCGGTTTTCCATGCTCCTCAGCCGGGCCACCGCGTAGACGTAGCTCACGGTTGCCACCCCCTTTCTCTAGGAGAACAGCCGTTTGACGACGTCCGGCTCAATTTCCGGCCGTATGGCCCCAATCAGCATGTCCCAAGAGCAGTTGATGTTGATCTTCCCGTTCTTCAGAAGAAAGCCGCCCGATATAGGCAGACGGTCCCCGGAGAACGAAAGGCGCGTCTGGTGAGACGCGTTGTAGCTGTCGAGCCACGCGCCGTCGATATAGCGTTCTCCCTTGCCCACCAGGAGCTCCTCCTCGCCGGTTACGACGGCCTTTTCCAGCAATGCCTTGACGAAGGAGAGGTACTTTTCCTGGGGCAGGTCCGTCAGCGCGCGCAACGCGCCCTCGAAAGCCTCGCCGATGAGGCGCTGTTTCATGCCCAGCTCCAATTTGTTGGAGTCAAGCCCCGCCACGATCTCCCGCCTCCGAAAGATCTCCGGCTCTTCCCTGGAGAAGCGTTCCTTGTAGGAGGACTGAAGAGTCTTCACTTCCGCGTCGGATTTTTTGTTGACCTCCGCCACGCGGGCGTCGTTTTCGGACTCGATGGCTTTGACCTGGGCTTGGGCCTCCGCGCTTATTTTGGCTTTGATATCGGCCAGTGACATGAGAGTCACCCCGCCCTTAGAACCTTATCACCATAAGCGTGATAAAACTCGTGAGAAGAGCCAGAACCGCGTATGTCTCGACCATGGCGGGTAAAATCACGGCCTTCGCGAAGGCGTCCGGCTTTTTGGAGATCATCTGAATTGACGCCGCCGAGGTTCTCCCTTGCCATATGGCCGAGTACCAACCCACGATAGCGATGGGCAGGCAGGCCGCGAAGACCAACAGACCCTGGCTCCAAGAGATGGAGACCGGCTGTCCTCCCAGCAGGCCCAACTTGAGCAGAACAATGAAAGCAATGAGCAACCCGTAAATTCCCTGCGTTCCAGGAAGCGCCTGCAAAATCAGGCAGCTCCCAAACTTGTCCGGGTCTTCTGACATAACTCCGGCGGCGCTTTCACCCGCGATACCGATCCCCACCGCCGAACCGATCCCCGCCATACCGGCGGCAAGGGTCGCTCCCAGTAACCCCAGCATAAGTCCCAATGCATTCATAGTTACACTTCCTCTCCCAATATTGTTGATGCGAAAAATTCATTCCTGACAATCGGCGATGCGCACATACCGCGTGGAAAGCGTCAAAGGCGTGAAGATGGAGCCGCCGCCCGCGTAGAACTTGCTGAAAAACTCCACGTATTGAAGACGCATGGAGTGCACGAAGGCCCCCAGAATGTTGACGGCGATGCCGAACGCATGACCGCCCACGACGATGACGATGGAGAGCAGAAAGCCAACCACGGGTATCTCTGCGGCCATTGCGCCAAGAAGGTTGATAACCGAGCCGATGACCGCCGAGCCCAGTCCCAGCGCCAAAAGCCGGCTATAGCTCAGGATGTCCCCCAGGTACGAGGTACTTCCGTAGAGGGCGTAGAGTCCCGCTCCGATTTTCATGAAAACGTTCTTATGCCCTCTTCCCGCGTACCAGAAGATCAGGCACGCGCCCACCAGCGACATTCCCTTTCCCAACATATAAACCGGAGAGGACAGGAACCCCGCCGCTCCGCCGCCAAGCAAAATCAGGCCCAGCACGAACAGGATCCACGATATTTTGTCCCCGACAGCGTCAATGTAGTTGCCCTTGCGAAAGTCGTCATAGGCGGCAATACCCAGACCGAACATCAAATGCGTCACCCCTATCAAAAGAGAAAGGGCTAGGATGGACATGGGGTTTCCCATGGGATCCAGGAAAAAGAGTGAGCTTTTGATGCCCCGCAGGGGCGCCAGGAAAAAGAACTTATCGATGGAGTCGCCGAAGAAACTGCCGGATATGGCTCCGTAGATGAACGTCGTGACGGCTCCAATAGAGAAGATGTTGATGAAGTTCTTCAGGTTGGAGGGAATTTTGCGATACTTCCTGAAAAGCAACCACAAAAACGTCCCGATGACCAAGGCGTATCCAGCGTCCCCCAGGCACATCCCAAAAAAGATGAAAAAGAACGGGGATAGGAAGGGCGTTGGATCCAACTCCCCGTAAACTGGGGGAGAATAAAGGTTGGTAAGGGCGTCTGTGGGTCTCACGAAAGCGTTATTCCGCAAAAGCGTCGGAGGCGCGTCGTCCTTGGCGGGAACCGAGACGTAGAGCGCCACCCCTGGCCCGACGGACTCCAGTTGCTTTTGCAGGGCCGGCAGGGCCTGAACCGGCACCCAGAAACTCGTCTTCACAGCGCTTTCAGTGGCGCCGCTGGCGGCCAGGGCTCCATAGCGACCGTGTTGTATCGCCCAGTAGTCAGACGCCTTCTGAATCGATGGCATCCACTCATCGGCTGTTCGAGTTAGAACGTTCAGAAGTTCAGCCTCGCTCCGCTCGCAGGCGGCAAGCCGATCCGCCATCTTTGCCGACTCCTCCGCCGTGACGCCAACGAGTCCGGGTGGGAGCTCCACCAAAGACATCCCGTTCTTCGCGCAGATCTCAAAGACCTCCCGTTCCCGTACCCGCGCGTACAGGATAGCGACCCACGCTTCCTTATCTTTGGGGTTCCCGGCGGCGGTGAAGAACTCCGTCTCACCCGCCAGCGCCCTCAAGTCCTCCGCCAACGTCGCCGTTTGAGCAATCAGCAATGAGCCCAAGACGCCCTTCAAAGTCCGCGTCCCCTCCGTGAACACGTTCAACGGATAGGGGCAGTCCGCGATTTTGGAGAGTATCCCAGCGTTCGTCTTGAGCTGCGACGTTTCGAGTCTCAGCTCATTCAGCGCCGTTTCCATCTTCTTGACGGAGGCGGTCAGCTCCTTCAAATCCGTTTTTCGCGCCGTTTCTACCAGCTCCGCCATGGAAAGCGCCGGCTTATCGCCTAATAGGCGATCGAGAGTCGGCACGGGATCGTTGTAGCGGCTTGCCAAAGCACGGAACAGGTACCTGATGTGGGTTTCCTGCTCCTCGCAGGCGCTCAGGCGCTCGTCCACCTGACGCGCGCGCTCCTCCCGCGAGTCTTCGATGATGTGACACACGCCGCTGCGCTGAAGAACCCTCGCCACGTCCTCCTGGACGGATTTGTGATAGTAAAGTTCCGCTTTTTTGAGTTCAGCCACGGCCATATCTAACCATCACCTCTTCCGTTATCCACGCCGCAACCGAGGCGACTTTTTCTTTCTGTTTCGCGTAGATCGCCTTGGCCTTCACTTCCCGGTCGGACACGATATTTTTCGCCTGTGCTTCGGCCACTCGTTCGGTCGCCTGGATCTTCTCCCGAAACTGCTTTGCCGCCAACTGCTTCGCTTCTTTGACTGTGGTCTCCGCGTCCACCATGACCTTGTTCAGCCTTTTTGCCGCGCTGGCCCTGGCCTCCTGGACGCTCTTTGCCGCCTTTTCCTCCGCCGCTTTTATCTCATCAATAAGGTTCGCTGCCATTTCCCAATCCCCCCCTTCGTTTGGGCTCGTTAAGAGAACACAACAACATACCCTTTTATTATCCACGTCAATTATTTAAAAGCAAGTCCCGAATTGATAAGCAAAAAAAACACACAGAGTCCCTTCAGGCAGGGCGCGTGGGGTAAGCGTATAATAACAGGGAAAAGTATGTACTGTGGGCTACACGGGAATTTCAATCCTTCCATCAATATTCTACCCTGCCGCGAGGCGGGAGCGAAAGGGGAAAACAAGCTTTGAAAACAGCGCTCATCACCGGTGTAACCGGGCAGGACGGGGCCTACCTGACCTCGCTCCTGCTGAAAAAGGGCTACCGCGTTCACGGGATCAAGCGGCGAAGCTCGCTCTTCAACACGGCGCGTATCGACCATCTCTACGAGGACCTGCACGAGGACGACCCCAAGCTGATCCTTCATTATGGAGACCTCACCGACTCCAGCGGTCTGATACGGGTCATCCAGCAGGTGCGACCTGACGAGATTTACAACCTGGCGGCCCAAAGCCACGTAAAGGTCTCCTTCGAAACGCCTGAGTACACGGCCAACTCCGACGCTTTGGGCACGCTGCGCATTCTAGAGGCCCTGCGTATCTTGGGCCTCGAAAAGACCACGCGCTTCTACCAGGCCTCTACCAGCGAGCTCTACGGCAAGGTTCAGGAGACGCCCCAGAAGGAGAGCACGCCGTTCTACCCTCGTAGCCCCTACGCGGCGGCCAAGCTTTACGCCTACTGGATCACGGTGAACTACCGAGAGGCCTACGGAATGTTCACGTCTAACGGTATTTTGTTCAACCACGAGTCGGAGCTTCGGGGCGAGACCTTCGTCACGAGAAAGATCTCAAGGGCGGCGGCCCGGATCTCCCTAGGGCTTCAGAAGAAAACCTGGTTGGGTAACCTGGACGCGAAGCGGGACTGGGGCCACGCGGAGGACTACGTGGAGGCGATGTGGCTTCTTTTGCAGCACGACAGGCCCGACGACTTCGTCATCGCCACAGGGGAGACTCACTCGGTGCGGGAGTTCGCCACACTGGCCTTCCGGGAGGCGGGAATAGAGTTGGAGTGGACGGGGAAGGGCGTGGAGGAAAAGGGCGTCGACGCAAAGACGGGACGTCCTGTGGTAGAGGTAGATCCCACTTATTTCCGCCCAACGGAGGTGGACTTGCTTCTGGGCGATCCGTCCAAGGCGGAGCGTCTGCTGGGGTGGAAGAGGAAGGTTTCCTTCGAGGTCCTGGTGAGGCGAATGGTGCGGTACGACCTGGAGCTTTTCAAGAAGAACACGTTGATTCGCGACGCGGGCTACGAGGTCTGTTATCCATTGGAAGAAGACTAGGAGGACGAGGGGGAGCGCGGAATGTTTTTAAAAAACTGGGACTTAAGCCTTGCTTGGAGATGGAGATTATGAACACTGGGGCAAAGATCTACGTCGCGGGCCATCGGGGGCTTGTGGGGAGCGCTTTGGTCCGCCGTTTGAAGCGGGCGGGGTATCAGAATTTGGTCTTCAGGACGAGGGTCGAGCTGGACCTCCGGAACCAGGCCGTTACTCGCGCGTTTTTCGAGTCAGAGCGGCCGGAGTATGTGTTGCTGGCAGCGGCGCGGGTAGGAGGGATCCACGCTAACAGCGCCTACCCGGCGGACTTCATCTACGACAACCTGATCGTTCAGACCAACGTCGTTCACGAAGCTTACAGGACGGGGGTCAAAAAGCTCCTGTTTCTGGGAAGTTCCTGCATTTACCCACGGCTGGCCCCTCAGCCTATGAGCGAGACGGCCCTTCTGGCAGGCCCACTTGAGCCCACCAACGAGCCCTACGCTATCGCCAAAATCGCGGGGATCAAGCTATGCCAGTCCTACAATCGGCAGTATGGGACGAACTTCATCTCCGTGATGCCCACGAATCTCTACGGCCCAGGGGACAGCTACGACCTGGAAAACTCCCACGCGCTGCCCGCGATGATCCGGAAGTTCCATGAGGCCAAGGAAAGCCGCGCTCCGTCCGCGTGGTTGTGGGGAACGGGGACGCCGCGGCGGGAGTTCCTTTACGTGGATGACCTGGCGGACGCCTGCCTTTTTCTGATGGATCGTCACGACGGCTCACAGATCGTCAACATCGGCGTGGGAATGGATGTGACGATCCGAGAGCTAGCCGAAACGATCTGCGGGATCGTCGGCTACGGGGGTGAGGTCGTTTGGGACGCCTCCAAACCCGACGGTCCGCCTCGAAAGCTGCTGGATGTGTCCCTGCTTCATAACATGGGCTGGAAACACAGCGTGGAGTTGAAAGAAGGGATAGAAAAAACCTACGCGGCCTACAAAGGGCAAAACCCTTAGAGCCGTTGACTCTTTTCCGCGCAAAGTTTCGAGATTGCTTACTTATATATAGATAAGGCAATATCTCGCAACTGAGAAAACATGTTTGTGGTAGTAATGGAGTGCCAAATACGCAACATCAGGTCAACCATGCGCTTCGTTCGGGAGAAACGAACTTCGTTCGCCGGGTGAGAGTGCTTACTAAAATAGAGGAGGGTGTTGCATAAATAATGATTATCCAAACATCCGCACCAATTCATCGATAGTGTTATTAACATGGAAACGCGCAAAAAGACTCATGGTCAAATCCACCATTTTTAACGACCTTGATACAATGCAGGTTTTTCGGCGAAATCTACCAAACCAA